>JBCNOA010000110.1:0-13371 GCA_039594095.1 Dyella sp. | reverse complement strand
CATATCGATCTCATCGGCGAAGCCAACGACGGCGTGGGCAAGGGCATGGCCGGCGGCCGCATCGTGGTGCGCCCGCCCGCGGATTCGCCCTTCGCCACGCAGGACGCGGCGATCATCGGCAACACCTGTCTGTACGGCGCGACCGACGGCGAGCTGTTCGCCGCCGGCCGCGCGGGCGAACGCTTCGCCGTGCGCAACTCCGGTGCGCTGGCGGTGGTGGAAGGTGCCGGCGACCACTGCTGCGAATACATGACCGGCGGCGTGGTGGCGGTGCTGGGCAAGGTGGGCCTGAACTTCGGCGCGGGCATGACCGGCGGCTTCGCCTACGTGCTCGATCTGGAGCGCGATTTCGTGGATTGCTACAACCATGAGCTGGTGGACATCCTGCGCATCTCGCCGGAAGGCATGGAGCACTACATGCAGCATCTGCGTGGCCTGGTGTCGCGCCACGTGGAGTTGACCGGCAGCGATTGGGGCCGCCAGATCCTGCGCGACTTCCGCGGCCTGCAGTACAAGTTCTGGCTGGTGAAGCCGAAGGCGGCGAGCCTGGATGCGCTGGCCGAAGAACTGAGGAGCGCCGCGTGACGACCATGACGACGCTGCCACCTGGAAGCGGAAGAAGGGAACGCATCGCAGGGAAGGATCGAAAACGCGCCATCCGCGCGTCCCTGGCCAGCTGACCTTTCCCACGCTTCCCCGAGTCCTCCTTCATGCCTGATAAGTCTTTCCAGTTCCTCCACGTCGAACGCCAGACGCCGCGCACCGTGCCGGTGGCCATCCGCGTGCTCGGCTACGGCGAAATAGCCGGCGATTTCGCGCAGCCGCAGGCGGGTACGCAGGCGGAGCGCTGCATCGACTGCGGCAATCCGTACTGCGAGCACGCCTGTCCGGTACACAACTACATCCCGAACTGGCTGAAGCTGGTGCAGGACGGCCGCATCCTCGAAGCGGCCACGCTGATGCACGAGACCAACCCGCTGCCGGAGATCTGCGGCCGCGTCTGCCCGCAGGACCGGCTTTGCGAAGGTTCCTGCACGTTGGAGCAGACCGAGTTCGGTGCGGTGACCATCGGCAGCATCGAGCGCTGGGTGACGGACGAAGCCTTGCGCCAGGGTTGGCGGCCGGATCTTTCGCGCGTGCGCGAGACCGGCAAGCGCGTGGCGATCATCGGCGCCGGCCCGGCCGGCCTGGCCTGTGCCGATCGGTTGCGTCGCGCTGGCATCGCCGCCGACGTCTACGACCGCCAGGCCGAGATCGGCGGCCTGCTCACATTCGGCATTCCGCCGTTCAAGCTCGACAAGGGCGTGGTGCGCACGCGGCGCGATGTGCTCGAAGGCATGGGCGTGCGCTTCCTGCTGGGGCGCGAGGTCGGGCGCGACATCGAATTCGGCCAGCTGCTGGACGACTACGACGCGGTATTCGTCGGCACCGGTGCCTACACCTACGTCGACGCCGAGCTGGCCGGGCGCGATCTGCACGGCGTGCATGACGCGCTGCCGTTCCTGATCGCCAACACCGAGCGCCTGCTGCGCGACGAGCCCGCGCCGCATGCGTTCGATTTCCGCGGCAAGCGCGTGGTGGTGCTGGGCGGCGGCGACACCGGCATGGATTGCAACCGTACCGCGGTCCGCCTGGGCGCGGCTTCCGTGACCTGCGTGTATCGCCGCGACGAGGCCAACATGCCCGGCTCCGCGCGCGAGGTGAAGTACAGCCGCGAAGAAGGCGTGGAGTTCCTGTTCCAGCGCCAGCCGCTGGAGATCCTGGGCGACACGCAGGGCAAGGTGCGCGGCGTGCGCGTGATCGAGACCGCGCTGGTGAAAGATGGCCATGGCCGCGCTCGCCCGCAGAACGTGCCGGGCACGGAGACGGAGATCCCCGCCGATGTGGTGATCCAGTCCTTCGGCTTCCTGCCCAGCCCTCCCGACTGGCTGCGCTCGCATGGCGTGTCGCTGGACCGCTCCGGTCGCATCGTCACCGGTGCCGGCGGTGCGCTGCCGCACCAGACCAGTCACGCGCGCATCTTCGCCGGCGGCGACAACGTGCGCGGCGCCGACCTAGTGGTGCGCGCGGTCTACGACGGCCGCGAAGCCGCCGCCTCGATCGCCGCCACGGTGCTCGCCTGACGCCGCGGTAATACCCGATTCGGCGCCGCCGTCCTTGGCGGCGCTTATTCGCGCTATTTGTTTCCCCGCGCGCAAATAAAATCGATCCGTATTGGAACGTTCTAAATTATGGCCGCGTGAATTCGCGCGAGAAGCCTAATTGGCCCTGATTATCTAAAGGCCGATGGGCACGCCTTATGCAATAAAGCTAGCCCTTTTCCGCGACGTAAAATATTGCGAGCTCAATGACTTAGGTAGAAAGTCATGGAACTTGTGAAGCGAATCTTAAAGTGGAAGACTCTCTTTCGGGCCCATTAAGCATGCGCTGTAGCCAGCGCATCCCCCACCTAAGCTGATGGGTTCTTTTGGCGCAATGCCATAACAAACAAAAGAGAGGCCATCCCCATGAAGCGCAACAAGCTTGCACTCGCTCTGGCTGGTTTATTGTTTGCTCCGGCCGGAGTCGTTATCGCTCAAAATGCTCCCGCTCCCGCGTCCACGCCGCAGCAGGACCAGGCCAAGCAATTGCAGACCATCACGGTCACAGGTTCGGCCTTGCCGCGCGTGGATGTGGAGACCCCGTCGCCAGTGACCGTGATCTCGGCGGCGCAAATCCAGCGCAGCGGTTTCACCACCATCTCGGACGTGGTCCGCGCAGTGTCAGCGGATAACAGCGGCTCCATCCCCAACTCCTTCACCAATGGTTTCGCCGCGGGCTCCTCGGGTGTGGCCCTGCGCGGCCTCACCGTGAACTCCACGCTGGTGTTGGTGGACGGGCACCGGAGCGCTAACTATGCGGTGTCCGATGACGGCATTCGCTCGTTCGTCGACCTCAACACCATCCCGCTCGCGGCGGTGGAGCGCATCGAAGTGCTGAAGGACGGTGCCTCGTCGCTGTACGGCGCCGATGCGATCGGCGGCGTGGTCAACATCATCCTGAAGCCCAGCTTCCACGGCGTGGAAGGCTCGGCCGATGTCGGTACGTCGCAGCATGGTGGCGGCTTTACCCGCAAGGCGACGTTGACCATGGGTGGCGGCGATCTGCAGACCGACCACTACAACGGCTACGTCAGCGTGCAGTACCAGCGCGATAACGCGATCAACATCGGACAGCGCGGTTTCCCGTTCAATACGGCGGACCTGCGCACTATCGGCGGCCCCAACGGCAGCGGCGGCCAGCCAGCCGCGAACTCGGGTTCGATTTACGGCTCGGTGACACCCGGCATGCTCGACCCGGCCGGCAGCCAGAACTTCGTCAATGGCGTGATCCCGATCGGCGGCCCGACCCAGGTGCTGGCCCCGGGGGGATGCGGCCCCAGGGCGACGCTGATCACCAATGACCCGAACACCCCGGGCAGCTACTGCCAGCAGAACTTCGTCGGCCAGTACGGACAGGTGCAGCCGAAGATGGAGCAGGGCGGCATCTACGGCCGCTTCACCGTTAAGATCAACGACAGCACCACGGCCTACATGTCCGCGAGCCTGTTCGAGGCCAAGACGTGGACCGTCGCGCCGCCGTCGCAGATCCAGACGGGTATCCCCACCAACACCAACTCGATCGCGCTGCCGCCGACGCTGCCGGGCGGCGGGCTCAATCCCAACAACCCTTATGCGGCGCAGGGCCAGTACGCCCTGATCAACTACGCTTTCGGCGACATCCCGGCCGGCACCAACTACAACAACCACAACGCACGCATCGTGTGGGGTGCCAACGGTACGGTGGCCGACTGGAACTGGGATGCGGCCCTGGTGCTCAACCACACCTGGCTGGATACCAACCGCTTCGGCGCGTTGAGCTACTCCGGCCTGGTCAACGCCATCACCAATGGCACGTACAACTTCCTCAACCCCTCCGCCAACAGTGCGGCCGTGCGCAAGCTGGTGGCGCCGGACTACAGCAAGACCTCGACGTCCGATCTGGATTCGCTCGACTTGGGTGCCAACCGCACGCTGTGGGATATGCCCGGCGGCGCGATGGGCGTCGCCGTGGGCGCGCAGTTCCGGCATGAGCGGCAGAACGATCCTATTCTGAACCCGGGCAATGACACGCTGGGTCTGGGGAACGCGGTGACCAAGGGCAGCCGCGATGTGAGTGCGGCGTACTTCGAGTTCGACCTGCCGTTGCTGCAATCCCTGGAAGCCGACCTGTCCGGCCGCTTCGACCATTACACGGACATCGGCAACCACTTCACGCCAAAGGTCGGCATCAAGTACAAGCCCTTCGACTGGGTCGCCATCCGCGGTACTTACTCCAAGGGGGTGCGCGCGCCGAGCTTCTCGGAGAACGGTTCCAGTTCGAGTACGGGTTTCGTGACCGAGACGATCACCGATCCGGCATTCCTGGCACAGCATGGCGGCGGCAATGGCTACACCCTGCCTTACGCCATCGCGTTGGGGACCCTGGCCAACAAGAATATCCAGCCTGAGAAGGCGACCAACTTCACGTTGGGTGTCGTCGTGCAGCCGACCGATTGGCTCAGTGCTTCGATCGACTACTACAACATCAAGAAGACCAACGTGATCGTCCCCGGCGACTCGGGCTCCGCGCTCGACAACTACTTCGCTGGCCGGCCGCAGGCACCGGGTGTCACCGTTATCGCCGATCTGCCCGATCCGGCGTTCCCGAAGGCCCTGCCGCGCCCGATCGAGATCGACACGCAGTTCGTCAATGCCAACACGCTCAAGACCACCGGCATGGACGTGGACATCCAGGCGCACTTCGACTTCAGCAGCAACGTGCATTACATCTCCGCGTTGTCCGGCACCCAGGTATTCAACTGGGCCCTGACCCTGCCCGATGGCACCCGGCAGCAGTTCGTCGGCACGCATGGTCCATACATCCTTTCGTCCGGCGCGGGCACGCCGCGCACTCGCGGATCGTGGGCCAACACCATCATGTGGGGGCCGCTCACGGTCACCGGCACGCTCTACTACACCAGCGGCTACAAGAACACCGCGCTGGATTTCCACTCGGACGGCTCGTGCATCTCGATTCTGCCGCTCAGTTGCAAGGTCGGTTCGTTCACCGACTTCGACCTGACCGGCAGCTACGAGATCAATGACCACGTCAGCATCACTGGTTCGGTGATGAACGTATTCGACAAGAAGCCTCCGCTGGACCAGGCGGACTATGCAGGCGCCGGCGCCAACTACAACCCGACCTGGGCGCAGGCTGGCTTGGTGGGGCGGTTCTACAACCTTGGCGTGAAGTTCAAGCTGTAATCGCCGGCCACGGGACGAGACGGCGCGCCCCATCGGGCGCGCCGTTTTCTTTGGCGGAGCCGCGATGCCTTCGGCGCGGTACTCTGTGCGCCTCGTCATCCGTTACGGGGTATCTCGATGCGCATAGGGCTGGCCGCCAATCAGCTACACCACAGCCACGCGGATGCCGCGCTGTTCCGCTGGCTGCGCGCGAGCGGCGCAGGCGTGCGCGAGTTGGGCATCGGTTTGCACGTGGTGGGACGCACCTGTGACGCAATCGTGCGTGCCGGCTTGCTGGAGGGTTACGCGGGGCTGGAGCGCTATCCGTATGGCCGCGAGGGCGGCCTGATGAAGCTGGTCGCCGAGATCGTCGGCATGCCGGAATCGGGCCAGAAGCTCGACGGCGCGATCTACCTGATCGACCCGGTCGACCCGTCTTCCATCTTTCCCGAAGCGATCGCGCTGAAGCGACAGTGCGTGATTCACCAGAAGCCTTTCATTTCCACCGTGGCCTCGGCGCGCGACTGGGTGGAGCTGGAGCGTATCGGTGCGGGGCTGGCCCCGGATCTGGGGGCGGACGTTTTTCATGCCCTGGAAAGCCACACCATGGCGCTGATCGCCCATGACGCGATGAAGCCGCAGATGCTGGCCTACGCGGACGAGCATTTCGACGTGCTCTCGCGCTTCGCGCGGCGCGTAGCCACCGGCACCACCGGCCAGCGGCTCAACGAACTGGCCTGGAGCCGCGGCTGGCCGCAGGGCGAGCCATGGGCGCAGCGCTACCAGAGCGGCCCGATGGGCGGCGACGCGCAGATCGCGGATCTGGTGCTGGAAGGCCGCTGCCAGCGCGTGCTGTTCTTCGAGGATCCGCACGTGGCCCGGCAGCACGAAGCAGACATCCAGCTGCTTGAGCGCGCGGTGACCACCGTCACCGACGACGCGGTCTGCATGACCTCTCCCGCGGTCGCGCGTCGCTGGGCCGACGCCGTGCGCCGGCGGGCGGCGTTGCGGCCATGTTGAGAAGGCGCTCCCCGAGGCTCGGCACGCGGGCAGCATCATGTGCCTGATCGCCTTCGCCTGGCAGGCGCATCCGCGTTGGCGGCTGGTGCTCGCCGGCAACCGCGACGAATTCCATGCGCGGCCGAGTGCGCCGCTGGCTCGGTGGGACGATGGCGTGGTCATCGGTGGCCGCGACCTGGAGGCGGGCGGCACTTGGCTGGGCGTGACCGACGCCGGCCGCTGCTGCGTCGTGACCAATGTGCGCGATCCGCGCGATCCGCAGCTCGGTGTCTCGCGCGGCCTGCTCGCGACGGATTACCTGAAAGGCGTTGCCGGTGCCGATGCGCACGCGCGGGCGCTGCAGGCGATCGCCGCGGACTACCGGCCCTTCAACCTCCTCACGTTCGACGCAGCCGATGCCTTCTATCTCGGCAACCGTCCCGTGCCGAAGGCGCAGGCGGTGACGGCGGGCATCCACGGCTTGTCCAACGCCGACTTCAATACGCCGTGGCCGAAAACGCGCGCCTTGATGCAGCGCCTGGAAGCCTGGCTCGGGACGCATGCGGATGACGACGATTTCGCCCCGCTGTTCGCGGCCCTGGCCGACGAACACCGCGCCCCGGACGAGCAGTTGCCCGACACTGGCGTCGGTCTGGAGCGCGAGCGCTGGCTGTCTTCCGCCTTCATTCGCGGCGAACTGTATGGCACGCGTGCCAGCACGATCGTCGCGCTGGGACACGACGGGCGCGGCGTGATCGTGGAACGGCGCTACGGGCCTCTTGGGCGCGAAGAAGGGGAGACGGCGACGAGCTTCGGCGCCTGAGCGCGTTCAATCCTCGGGAAACGTTCCGTCGACGTAGTACCAGCGCCCATCCTCGCGCACGAAACGGCTGATCTCATGCATGCGCTGCGCCTTGCCGCCGCCGTAGCGCAGGCGGGCGACGAACTCCACGGTGGCGCGGTCGCCGTCGGTCTCGTGGCGCTTCACCGTCAGGCCCAGCCAGGTGGGCGCGGGCTGCTGCGCGCTCAGCTTGAGCGTCGCCGGCCGCGTGCTCGGGTGCCAGGTGGCGAGCAGATAGTCTTCGCGCTTGAGCACGTAGGCGCTGTAGCGCGAGCGCATCAGCGCCTCGGCGGTAGCCGCCGGTGCGCCCTCGTGCAGCGGCCCGCAGCAATGCAGATAGCCGGCGGGATTGCCGCAGGGGCAGGGAACCAGCGTATCGATGGCTTGCACGGAAGGCATGCGGCACGGCGATGAACGACAAGCCGGCATCATGCCACTCGACGCGACGCTTGGCACGGGCGGCCGGCCGAAAGGCCTAGGTACGCGCGTCGATCAGCCGCGCCGCCAGACCAGGCAGCGGTTGTTCGCCGGCATGGCGATGTCCGCGACGAGGCGGAAGCCTGCGTTCGCGGCCAAGGCATCGACGGCTACGGCATCGCGGATGCCCATGTGCGCGCCGCGCGCCTTCAGCCACTGGTCGAAGGCGGCATTGCTGTCGCTGGTATAGCGGCCTTGGTCGTTGAACGGGCCGTAGACGACGAGCGCTGCATCCGCGGTCGCGACATCGGGGAGTCGCGCGAACAGCGTTTCCACTTCAGGCCAGCTCATGATGTGCAGCGTGTTGGCGCTGAAGACGGCGTCATAGCGATGCGACGGCCAGGCACCGGCGACGTCCAGTTCCAGCGGCGCGGGGGTGTTGGGCAGCGCCGCGTCGTCGAGCCAGAGGCGGATGCCCGGGAGGTTGTCCGCGCGGTCCGAGCATTGCCAGCTCAGCCAGGGCATCGCCACGGCGAAATGCACGGCATGCTGCCCCGTGCCGCTGCCGATCTCCAGCACACCGCGGCGATCGGCGAAGTGCTCGCGCAAGACCGCGAGGATCGGCTCGCGGTTGCGCTCGCAGGAGGGTGCGTTCGGCTTTTCCAACCGCTCAGGCGGGCCTGCCGCGCAGTACGCGCGCCGGCAGCATCAGCAGCGCACCCAGGAAGGCAAACACCGCGTTGACAGTGATGCCCACCAGCCGGAACGGCAGGGTCAGCAACCACACGATGGGATACAGCACCAGCGCCAGCAGAGCGATGGGCCAGCAGAACACCAACAGCAACAGCCAGATCAGAAAAGCGGCCATGGCGGGTTCCTCGATGGAACAGGGCGACGAAGTCACTCTAGCGCGGCGCAACGGCCGGCGTGTAGATGACTCCTTTCACCCCGTGCGCTCTTGTCGCAAGAACCTGTGTTGGAGCGGATGTTGTCCGAGAGGAGTAGGGAATGCTTCCGCGAGCACCCGCCCCTCATCCCGCCCTCTCCCCCGAGGGGAGAAGGAGAAGTGAGGTACCGAGGCAAGCGGCAGAGAACGAGCTCTACGAGAGCGAGGCGAAGCCGATGCTCCGTGTTGCTCTTGATCTTCCGGGTTCCCTTCGCGGCGGTGAGGGCTGGATGTCCTCGCCTTTTCGATTCGGGCATGGATGCCCGATCGAAAAGCCCGGCCAGCCCTCAACGCACCCGGAGCGGCGAAGGCCGCGGAGGGCGCCGCGCAGGGTGCCTTTTCTTCCTTGCCCCCTTTTCGGGGTTGGTTACTTCTTCTCTGGGCAAGCAGAGAAGAAGTAACTCGCTCTCCGGCAGGAGAGCGAAACCCTCGCCCCAGCGGGGCGAGACAAGGCTGGCGACACACGCCCAACAACCGAGCCACGTCACCACAGAATGCCCCGCAGACATTCCCCACGCTACGCGCTCCATCCAGCCATGGGAGTACGCCGGCATCACGAGTGTGGCAGCACAAGGCCAGACAAGCCCTGCAAAGCGAAGCTCACATCTCAAGGGCTAACCCCCACCCTCTAAGGCATCGGATTCACCCCAATCCACCGCGCATGCAACACAAACGCAAACACCGCCCACCCCACAACACCCACCGCAACCGCGACAACATCCCCCCGCAACGTCCCCGCCGGATAAACCACCCCACCCACGCGATCCCGCCGCCGCGACACCACGAAATCCACCACCGCCCATAGCAGAAATGCGCCAAACAACACCACGTCATGCAACATGCCTGTGGCGAGCAGATGGCCGAATGCCCAGGTTTTCACGCCCGCAAGCATCGGATGCCCCAGCTTCGCCTTGAAATGGTTGCGCGGCACATAGGCCGCCGCGACCAGCACGAAGGCGATCAGCGTGAACAGCGCATTGAGGTGGCGCAGCCACAGTGGCGGCACGTACAGCAGCATCGCTTGCTGGCGCGCCTGGCCGAAGCCGTAGACCAGCAGCACGAAGCCGGCGATGGAGACCAGCGAATAGAGCCCTTTCCATCCCTTTTCGCCCAGGCGCCTCGTCATTCGCGAGCGCCAACCATCGGCGAAGATGCGCACGGAGTGCACGCCCAGGAACAGCACCAGACCTACGATAAGCAGCGTCATCGGCAAGCCCTCCGGATGGATGGGGGCGAGTATAGAAGCCTGGCCGGCTAGATGTCCGACGCCTGGATGCGCACCGCGAGGATGACCGCGTCGCCATGCAGCGTCAGCGGGCCGGGCGCCGATGCGGGTACGTGCCACGTATCGCCCGGATGCAGGACTCCCTCGGGCGTCACCGTATCGCCGCACGCGGCATAGGCCAGGACGACATCCTTCAACGCATGCGATCCGGCGCGCCAGGTCTCGACCCGGCCCGTCACCTTGCCCCGGCGAAGCATGAGATTGAAGTCGCGCGTGGGGCCCCCGGCCAGCGTAGCCTCCACTGCGGCTTCACCTGGAAAGGCGAATGGCAGGAACGGTTCCAGCAAGGCGTGTTCATGGCCGTCGCCGAAGCGCATGAGAAAGCCATCGCCATCGAGCAGGGCGATCTGGCGATCCACGCCGGGAAAGGGCGAAAAGGGCGCTGCGCGATCCACCTCGGCCACGCTCACGCGCCACAGGAAATCGGCCAGATCGGCGCCCGCCGGATGGATCGCCAGTTCGCGCGCGCGTCCCATGCCGTTCTTCCACGGCGTGACCGGCACTTCCGCGGCCCGGACGATGCTCACGCGGCGCGCTCGATCACGCGTGCGAACGGCGGCAACGCGTTGAGCATGCGTTCGCCGTAGCGCTTGAGCACGACACGGCGGTCCAGCAGCACGATGCGGCCGTGGTCGGTCTCGGTGCGGATCAGGCGGCCGCAGTACTGCGTGAGCAGGCGTGTCGCGTCCGGCACCGTGACTTCGATGAAAGGGTTGCGGCCGCGCGACTCCAGCCATTCGGCGTAGGTGGCGCCGACCGGGTCGGTAGGCACGGCGAACGGCAGCTGGGTTATCACCACCGTTTCGCACAGTTTGCCGGGCAGGTCCAGGCCTTCGCCGAACGAGGCGAGGCCGAACAGCGTGCTGCCCTTGCCGGCCTCGACGTCGGCGATATGTTCGGCGACGAGCTGCGACTTGCCGAGCGAACCCTGCGCGCGCACTTTGCGGACGCATTCGATGGGCAGTTTCTGCAGGACACGGTCGAGCTTGGCGCGGGACGTGAACAGCACCAGGTTGCCGGCGCTCCAGTCGAGGTTCGCCGCCAGCCAGTCGCTGATTTCTTGCGCGTGCTCTTCGCGTGCGTCGGGCAGTGCGCGCAGGGCGGGCACTTCCAGCCGCGCCTGCTCGGCGAGGTTGAACGGCGAGGGCAGGCTGAGAGTGACGGCGCCGTCGGGAAGGCCGACAGCGTCGGCGAACGTGCGGAAATTGCCGCCCGCGCTGAGCGTGGCCGAGGTCATCACCACCGCGCTGGCGTTCTCCCACAGCACGCTGCGCAGCAGGCCGCCGGCGGAGACGGAGGAGGCATGGCACACCAACTGCTGGTCGGCCGATTGCGTGACCCAGCGAGCCAGCGGCGGCGCGCCTTCGCGGTCTTCGCTGGACCAGGCGCGCCAGGTGCGCAACTGGCGGTCGATCCGCTCGAGCGCCATGCCCAGTTCGCGCGAGAGCGCTTCGTGGGTGGGTCCACTCTCGGTCATCTCCAGTACGGCGCGGCGCACGGCGCCGACCCAGCGTTCGATCTCGCCGGTGAAGACGTACAGTACGCGCGCGTGCTCCACCCAGGATTCCGGCAGCTGCCCGAGCGAGCCGCGGTACATGGGTTCGTCGTCGTCAGGCGACGGCATCCAGTTGAGGCGGATGTCCTTCTCGAGCTCTTCCAGCGCGTCGCTGAGCTCTTGCAGCTTTTCGTCGCCCGCGTCGAGCGCGAGCTTGCCGATCACTTCTTTGTCGGTGAGCGAGTAAGCCGCATGGATCTGCCGGCCCAGGCGGCTGAGCTGGCGCACGGCCGCGCTCATGTGCACATCGGCGGCGCCGCGGTCGATCGCCTTGGAAGGCACATGATGGCCTTCGTCGAAGATGTACAGCACCTCGTCCGGCTTGGGCAAGATCACGCCGCCGAAGCCGTCTTCCTCACGCGGCATGGTGAGGTCGGCCAGTACCAAGTCCTGGTTGGCGACGATGATTTCGGCATCGCCCACCGCACGGCGCGCGGCGAAGAACGGGCAGGCCATGAACTGGCCGCATTTGCGGCCCGTGCAGCCGCCGGCGCTGGTGGTGATCATGGCGCGCAGCAGGTCGCTGGGCGCGTCCGGCGCATTGTCCATGTCGCCGTCCCATTCGCCGCGGTCGAAGGCGCCGGCGAGCTTTGCCAACACCTGCTTGTCGCGCTCCGCCGGCGGCTTGGACCACAGCGCGAGATCCGCCTCGAAGCCCAGGCCCATCTGCGCCGTTTCCTGCACGCTGTTGCGCGCCATGGCGAGATTGCGCGGACACAGATACCTGCCGCGGCCCTTGGCCAGCGCGACCTTGGCCTCGCGGCCATTGAGCTTGAGATAGAGCGGGATGTCGCGCTGCACGAGCTGCTCCTGCAGCGCGACGGTCGCCGTGGCGATGAGCAGCTTCTTCTTCTGCGCGCGCGCCACCTCCACGCCGGCGATCAGATACGCCATCGACTTGCCGGTGCCGGTCGGCGCTTCGATCACCGCGGCGCCGCCCTGCACGGCCAGCGCCTTGGCGACTTCCGCGATCATCTTTCCCTGCGACGCGCGGGCGCGAAAGCCGGGCAGGCCCTCTTTCAGGCGCGTGTAGGCGGCGCGGATGGATGCCTTGGTGTCGTCGGTGAGCATGCGGCCGGCGGAGGGAAGAACGAAGGAGCGCCAATCGCTGGGACAGGCGTAGTCCGGCCATTGTACGGGTCCCGGCCGGCATGCGCCCGGGACCGGCGCGGATCAGTCTTCGGCGGCGATGCGGCGCAGGCTCTGCGCGAACACCTCGGGCGGCTGGCCACCTTGGATCAGGTAGCGGTCGTTGACGATCACCGAGGGCACCGCGCGCACGCCCTGCGCCTGATAGAAGCGCTCCTGCTCGCGCACTTCTTCCGCATAGCGGCCTTCGTCGAGCACGCGGCGGGTTTCGGCCGCGTCCAGCCCCACCGTACCGGCCACCTCGGCCAGCACGCTCCGGTCGCTGACATCGCGACCGTCGGTGAAGTAGGCGCCGAGCAGCGCGTGCTTGAGTTCGCGCTGCTTTCCTTGCGTTTCGGCCCAATGCAGCAGGCGGTGCGCATCGAAGGTGTTGTAGATACGGGCGCGCTTGTCCATGTTGAAGGTAAAGCCCACCGACGCGCCGCGTTCGCGGATCGCCTCGCGGTTCTGCGCCATCTGCTCCGGCGTGCTGCCGTATTTGCGCGCGAGGTGCTCGCCCACGTCCTCGCCCTCGGGCGCCATCTGCGGGTTCAGCTCGAACGGGTGGAAGCGGATGTCCGCGGCCACCTCGCCGTCGAGGCTGCGCAGTGCTTCCTCCAGCGAATTCAGGCCCACGGCGCACCACGGACAGACGACGTCCGATACGAAATCGATCTTCACGGGTTTGGCGGCCATCGGCGGGCTCCGAAGAGAAAGAAACGGTGCGGGAATGGCACGCAGATGGGGGCGGCAGGGCGAAAGGCAACCGGACGGCGGCCAGGCGCGGTGCGGTTGCGCCGCCGCGATGCCGGCGGCGGCGCCATGACAGGCTCAGTGCTTGCGCATGCCCGTCTTTGCCCAGGGTCCGCATGGCCCCGGTCTGTATTGTTCCGGGTC
>JBCNOA010000011.1:0-39846 GCA_039594095.1 Dyella sp. | reverse complement strand
CGTCTTCAGGGTCTTAATTTCGCGCCAGGGGATTTAGATCGATCCAAGTCATTCGTGGAGTTTTCCGGCCGTGCGCGGGCTTGGAAGCGACTCAGTGGCTCGGAAAACCGGGGAGAGGCCAGGGACATGCGTTGTGCGCATGGTCCGGATGTCGCCGCTTCCCGCCGGACAGGTGGAGGAGTGGGAACCGCCGCATGAAACAAGAAACCGCCCGTATTTCCGTGTCGGCAGGTCCGTGTGTCTGCGCTACCGGCTTCGTCCTTTCGCCAGGCACCGATGCAGCGGCAGCGCGCCGCGCATCCCATGGACGCCGCCAGACCGCGCAGGTTTTCGCCACCGCCTACCGGCGGCTTTGAGGCTCATCGCCGATAAGCCGAGGCCGGGTCGGCTCGCCAGACATTTGGATCGATCCAGTTTCGAGGGAGGACGTCCGCCGTCATAGATCGCGCTTTCGCAGCATGTGAACGAACGGGGATCACCCGCGCCGATTCGAGCGGCGCACATCACGTAGGGGAACCAAACGAAATGACGTACCTGCCACCCATGTTTACGCGCAAGCCCTTGTGCGCCGCGCTCGCCCTGGCCACCTTGTCCCTGGGCAGCGCTCTGGTCGCGCCCGGGGCCGCCTTCGCGCAGAACGCCGCGCCCGCGGCCGCGCCAGCTTCGTCGCCGGCACAAACCACCGACGGCACGAGCGCCGCGGGCGACGAAGGGCAGAAAAAGGAAAAGCCCGGCGACTCGAAGAACCCCAAGACCCTGCAGGCGGTCGTGGTCACGAGCTATCGCCAGTCGATCGATCAGAACGTGATCGACAAGCGCGACGCCAATTCGATCGTCGAAGTCATCAACGCGCAGAACATCGCGCAGTTCCCCGCCAAGAACATCGCGGACGCGCTGGCGCACGTGCCGGGCGTGGTGATCAGCCGCGAATCGGGCGAAGGCAAGACGGTCAGCATCCGCGGCCTCGCGCCCGAACTGACGCTGACGCAGTTGAACGGCAACTACGTGGCCTCCGCCGATACCTCGGCGGGCCTCTCGCGCTCGTTCAACTACACGCTGTTCCCGGCCAACATGTTCTCGGACATCAAGCTCTACAAGAGCCTCGAGGCGCGGCTGGACGAAGGCGGCATCGGCGGCAACGTCGACCTGCGCACGCGCCGTCCGCTGGAAATGGCGGCCAATGAAGGCTTCGTCACGGGCACCGCGGCCAGTTCCGACACCAGCTCCAAGACCGAGCCGCAAGGCGCCGCGCTGTGGTCGTGGAAGAACAAGGACGAGACCTTCGGCATCCTGCTCGCCGGCGCCTACCAGAAGCGCCAGGCGACCACGTACGAGGCGGATGGGTCGAGCTGGCACTGGTGGTCGGACAACTGCACGGACCACGTGACCTGTACCCAGCCGCCGGTGGACGTCCACGGCAGGCCCTATTCGTCCGCGGTCAACAACAACATCGACCTGTGGGGCAACGGCGTCGTCGACCAGGCGGGCAGGGTCTACAACGGCTACTGGATGCCGCAGCAGTTCTCCACCAGCCGCAACGACCTGACCCTGAAGACCAAGGGCGCCCAGGCCACGATGCAGTTCAAGGCGAGCGACCACTTCCTGCTGACCGGCAACTACTTCCGCTTCCAGCGCGAGCAGAACCAGATCACCAACACGCTGGAAATCCCCGAGTGGGGTCTGCCGAACAACAGCAACTACGCGGACCAGAACGGCCGTCTGCTCGCGCCCAACGGCCTGACCTTCGACAAGTCCGGCACCGTCGTCACGGGTGCGAACTACGTGCTGCCGCCCAAGGGCGTCGGCTGCAATTCGGCGGTGAACCCGGTCACTGGCGCCACGCGTCAGGCCGTGGACGTGTGCTCGACGGAGATCCCGTGGCTCAACGGCAACTACTCCGTGGAGAAGGCCACCTCGCAGACCCTCAACCTGGAGGGCGAGTGGGATAACGGCGGCGCACTGAGCGGTTCATTCAACGTCGGCCGCACCTGGGCCAAGGGTGGACCCTCGATCGAGCTGGGCATGGCGGCCAAGCCGCGCAACTTCGTCAATGGCCAGTGGGTGGACGGCAGCAACGGTGCCGCGTGGACCTTCAACGGCAAGCCGGGCATCGTCGCCGATCAGTCGGTGCTGCAGAACATGCTGGCCGGCGCCGGCCAGGTCGACCTGGGTTCGACCGGTTCCAACATGGTGAACACCCGTACTTCGCAGAACTTCGCGCAGGCGGACTTCACCTGGGCGTTCGATTCCTCGTGGATGCAATCGCTGCAGTTCGGCGCGAAGTACAGCGACGCCCACGCCGAGCAGCAGAGCAACGAAGTGCGCTGGTACTGCAAAGGCACCACCTCGCAGTTCCAGACCTGCGACCCGAACGCGGGCCAGCTGCCGGCCGGCTTCCTGCTGCCGAATTACCTCAACGGCGCGAATCACGCCTTCGAGGACAGCATCTTCCCGGCGATCAACTTCCCGGCGTACTACAACCACCTCAATTCCACCTACGACCGGGTGCTCTACAACAAGCCGCAGAACAAGTCGTCGATCGGCGAGAAGATCGCGGCGGCTTACGTGCAGGCGAACTTCGACACCGGCACCGTGCGCGGCAACGTCGGCGTGCGCTTCGTCACCACGAAGCAAGAGTTGACCGTCGCCAACCAGGTCACCACCAACAACGCGGTGTACTACCACGACGCGTCGGGCAACATCCTGATCTGTCCGGCGTCGGGCGTGAACGCGGGTGGCGGTGCGTGCGCCCCGGGCGACTTCCAGTACTTGCCGCGCGAGCAGTCGGTGATCGAGAACTTCAACAACTCGACCACCAACAAGCGCTACAACAAGTTCCTGCCGAGCTTCAACGTCGCCTGGACGATCGCCGACGACTTCGTCCTGCGCGCCGCCGGCTCGCAGGCGCTGGCCCGCGCCAACTACACCGACCTGGCCCAGCTCGGTCAGCTGACCAACAACACGCAGGCCTACTACAACGACCGCAAGCAGTTCGGCGCGCCGCTGCCGGGTTGGTACGGTTCCGGCGCCAATGCGGAACTGAAGCCCTTCACCGCGACCCAGTTCGACCTCGCCGGCGAGTGGTACTACGCCCCCCACGGCGTCGTCGGCATCGACCTGTTCCAGAAGAAGGTGAAGAACTTCGTCGTCCCGGTGACCGTCAACAACATCGACGTGAACGTCGGCGGTACCCAGACCAACTTCCGCCAGTACAGCACCAATGCCAACGGCCGCTCCGGCACGTCGAAGGGCATCGAGCTCTACGCGCAGCACACCTGGGACGCGGGCTTCGGCTACATCCTCAACTACACGCTCAACAAGACCAACGAAACCGCGGTCTCGCTGGGCGATACGCAGGTGGGCAAGGCCGAGCTGATCGGCAGCGCGAAGTACGCGGCGAACGTGTCGCTGTTCTACGAAAAGAATGGCCTGCTGCTGCGTGCGAGCGAGAACTGGACAGGCCGCACGATGCAGGGCCTGGCCGCGGGCCTGCCGATCTACGCGCAGCCGTATCACCAGATCGATCTGAACGGCGACTACGAGATCAACAAGCACTTCATGGTCACGGCCTCGATCATCAACTTCAACAAGGCGACGCCGCATACCTATCTCGGTGGCGACACGCGCGCGCGCCTGGTGCAGCTGATGTATCCGGGCCGCCAGTACTACCTGGGCGTGACCTACAAGTTCGGTGGTGACAGCAACAAGTGACAAAGCGATGGGGCCGGGTACATCACCCGGCCCCGTCTTCTTTCGAGCGAAGGAAAACCGCATGAATACGCCCATGGCACGCCTTCCCCATCGTGCCCTCGCCGTCGCGTTGTCGATGCTCGTCGCGGCGTCCGCCATGGCCCTGGCGGCCAAGGACAACAAGCCGGCGGCGTCCTCCGCGGCGCCGGTGGATCTGGCCAACCCCCTGGTGGGAACAGCCCCCCTGGACAACCAGACGCTGCTCGGCAATGCGCCGCCGCCCGGCGAGCCCACCTATACGGGCATGACCACGCCAGGTGCCAGCCTGCCGCAGAGCGCTACCGAAGCGGCCCCCGTCAACATCAATGCCGACCTGAGCTTCGCGACCGGCGTGCCGGTGGCCTACGACTACCGGCGTCCGACCATGTTCGGTTTCAGCGGCGGCGGCTCGACCTACGGTGCCCGCGGCGCACCTATCGTCATGCCGGTGGTCGGCGACTGGACGGTGCCGCCGGATTACATGGCCTCGTATTACGACAAGGCCACCGAAAAGGCATCGCCCGGCTACTACGCCGTGGATCTGGCCACGTTCCACACCAAGGCCGAACTGACGGCTACGCAGTGGACCAGCCTCATGCGCTTCACGTTCCCGGCAAGCCACCGGTCGAACGTGGTGCTTAATCTGCGCCGCGACGGCGGCGACGTGGAAGTGGTGGACGACCATACGATCCGCGGCGTCGCCACTGCCGGACGCCGCGACAGGGATACCGACGGCCCGTACTTCGTCGCCGAGTTCTCTCGGCCGTTCACGACATTCGGCACGTTCCGTTCCGAAGTCACCGCCAAGGGCGAGGGCCTGGGCCGCGAGGACGTGAAGGCCGGGCGGCGGAAGGTCACCGGCGACTACGCCGGCGCCTATGTCACCTACGACACCAAGGCCGGCGACCAGGTCGTCGTGCGTATCGCCCACGGCCATAGCGCGCAGGAAGCCGAGCAGCGGCTGCGCGCGCAGGACAGCGACGCCAACTTCGACCGCGTACATGCCAAGGCGCGCGCCCGCTGGGCGAAACTCTTCGACCGCGTGGAAGTGAGCGGCGGCACGCCCAAGCAACGCATGCTGTTCTATTCGACGCTGTACCACTCTTTCGCCAGTCCGCGGATGATCGCGCGCAAAGGCGAGCACTACACCGATGCCCAGGGGCGCGACCAGGTCGCGGACTACGATCACTACGGGCCGGTGCCGTTCTGGGATACGGGCCGCAACCAGATCGTCCTGCTGATGTTGCTGCAGCCGGAGGTGGTGCGGGACATCATGCGTTCCGAGCTCGATCGCGCGCGCGAACGCGGCTACATGAACACCTCGTTCCACGGCGACCACGCCGTCTTCCTCTACGACGGCGCCTGGCAACGCGGCATCGATTTCGACTACGCCGCCGCTTATGAGTACCTGCGCAAGAACGCCACCGATCCGAAGGGGCCGCGCGGCTACCTGGCCGAGTACATGAAGCAGGGCTGGATCTCCGACCTCGTGCCCGATCACGACCTGAGCCCGCCGTATGCCGACGGCAAGGCCGGTGTCGCGACCACGCTCGAATACGCCTGGGACGACCACGCGCTGGCGGATGTCGCGCGCCGCCTGGGCAAGACGGACGATGCCGAGCTGTTCATGCGCCGCGCTGCGAACTACCGCCATCTGTTCGATCCCTCGGTCGGCTTCTTCCGCGGCAAGACGGACGACGGCAAGTGGATCTCCCCGTTCGACCCGGGCGAGCCCTACTACAACTTCATGATGAAGGAGGCCTCGGGCTGGTCCACGCTGTGGCTGGTGCCGCACGACGTGCAGGGCCTCATCGACCTGTTCGGCGGGCGCGGCGCCTTCAACGCGAAGCTCGACGCTTTCTTCTCTACGCCCTACACAGCCAAGGGCATCTGCCGCGACTGCACCGGCCTGATCGGCCAGTACGTGCAAGGCAATCAGCCGGACCAGCAGGCGGCCTACCTTTATGCGTGGAGCGGGCAGCCGTGGAAGACTCAGGCGCTGTTACGCCGCATCCTCGCCGAGCTGTACGGCAGCGACGCCAGCGGCTACGGCTTTCCCGGCATGGACGACCAGGGCTCCACGTCATCGTGGTACGTGCTCAGCGCGATGGGCTTCTATCCGGTCGATCCCTCGACGCCCGACTACATCCTGGGCAGCCCGATCTTCGACAAAGTCCGGCTGCGCTTGGGCAACGGCAAGGTGTTCGAGATCGTCGCGCGCAACAACTCGGAGCGGAACATGTACATCCAGTCCGCCACGCTCGACGGCAAGCCGTGGACCAAGCCATGGTTCAGCCACGCCGACATCGCCAACGGCGGTACGCTGGTGCTGACGATGGGGCCGGAGCCGAACAAGCAATGGGGCGCCGGTGCGGGCGATGCGCCGCATTCCATGTCGGCGAGCGCGCCGTAAAGCGGAATGCAGGGAAGGGCCTGGGCGTGTATGGCCCAGGCCCGACCGGTTCGCCGGCCTGTCAGCCGCTGACCAGCCGCCTATGCACGCTGGCAGCGAAGCGCTCCGCGGCATCCGGCCGGTCGCCGAGATGCAGGAAGGGTTCGATCACCTCCAGCTCCATCAGCAGGAACTCGCCCTGGACGATCACACCGTCCACGCGCGCATAGGCGATATCGGCATGGCCCAGCGCTGCCGCGGCGGAGAGAGCCCGTTTCGCGCTGTCGATGACGTTCGGCGTGGGATCGATGAGCTCGGCCGTTCCCCCGAAATCCGATTGCACGCGGTAGTCGCCAGCCGCCGGCCGCTTGACTACCGCATGGCTGTATTCGCCATCGAAGAACAATAGAGACAGCTCGCCGTCGCTGACGATTTCGCGCACGAAGGGCTGCACCAGGTATTCGAACTCCCTCGGCAACTGCGCGACGGCCTGCTCGAACGCTGCGTCGCCGACTACGCCGCGCGCCGTATGCCAGGCGGTGCCGCTGACCGTCGGTTTGACGACGACCTCGCGGGCGGGGGTGTCGGCCAGTGCTCGCTGCAGATTCGCACCCGATACCAAGGTGGTGGGAATGATGGCGACGCCTTGCTCGGCCAGTTCCGGCAGATAGCGCTTGTCGCTGTTCCAGCGCAGCAGCGATTTGGGATTGATGGTCGGCACGGGCAGCCGTTCCAGCCAATCGCGGAAAGCGGCGTAGTGCTTGAAGTAGTCCCAGGTCGAGCGCATGAGCACGGCGTCGTACCGCGTCCAATCCACGCTGGGATCGTTCCAGACGCAAGCTGCGGTTTCGATGCCGAGGCCTTGCAGCGAAGCAGCCAGGTGAGCGTCATCGGGATGGATGTCGGGCACCATCGACGACGTGGCGACGGCGAGGCGGTGAGTCATGGAGCGGGACATAACGATTCCTCCAGCAATGGAGGGCGCCCTTGTCTGATAGATCGGAACCGAGCGTGGCGGATCGAGTCCGTCGCAGCACCCCTCGGCTTCGATTGCGCGAGAGCGAGACTCTGCGCGCGGGGATTAGGCATCGGTTTGGCGATGCGCGGCAAGTCTCGCTGAGCGGGTGGACTTCCGTCAACGCTCCTGCTGGCCGTGCGCGACATGCTTCTATATTCGGCCCGCAAGTTTTCGCTGGCGAACCGGTAGCCGGATCATCGTTCCGCAGCCGGTGTGCAGGCTTTGAGGCAGCGGAAATAGGCGGCCTCGCGGGGGTAGTCGGTCGTCATGGCGAAATGCTGGACACGTTGCCGCTTCTTCGAATGAGCATCGCCGCTCAGGTTCGTGTCCGCCGCGGGGGCCTGCCAGTATCGGAGGTCATGCCGGTTCGAAGGCATCTGCGCCGCCGCATTGGCTTGACGCAGCGAGGCCTGCTTTTCGTTCGCCTGGATGCGCCCGGCTCGCTGCGATCGCTGCAGCGGTTACGCGCCTTCCCATCGCTTGCGCAGCGTGGCGAGCGCGCGCTGCATTCAATGGGTCATGAGTCCGCTTGCGAACAACGTGTGCGTGAAAGGTGCCTTGAGGCGAAGTCCACGCGAACTAGAAGCGGCATCGCCTAACGTCGCACCAGGCGTTAAGCGCACAGGCGCCCAATTCAAAACCGGTGCGCATTCTATGGAGGTACTTTTCATGCCTGAGTCCAACAAGAACCATGGCGGTGGCGGCGACCACGCCTCGCACGAGCAGCACGTCAAGGCCGGCGAGCAGAGCCACAAGAACCAGCAGAGCGATACCAAGCAGGCCGGTTCCAGCGGACAGCGTGGCGGAAGCCACGAGCAGCACGTCAAGGCTGGCGAGCAGAGCCACAAGAACCGTTGATCTTCCGGGCGGCTCCACGGAGCCGCCTCGCCTTTCGCGCGGTCGTCCAACATCGCGGCGATCGGTGCCAGTGCAGGCGCGGGCACATGACGGCTCGCCTCTGTCTTCCCGGGCTGGCCTTAGGTCCGGTCAAGGTGCCTTCTGCGCGCATCGTGCGGCGCCTCGGCGGTGCGTGCCTGCGCGGCGAAGGTGGCGGCGGTGGACAGCGTGGCTATCGACAGGCTTTCCATCACCGTGTCCCGAATCGAAGTCGCGAAGAGGTTTCAGGCTCATCGGAACGCTGTGCCGGTATCGAAGGGCAGTCCACACGTCCACCGGACGAATGGGCGGAAGTGTTCGCGCCGCCGGCCTCGACCGTGGCCTGGGTGTACGCTCGCCGAATCGCCAGGCGCGTAGCCCGGGTGCCCCGGAGACAGGTCATGGCATTGCCAGCCGCATCGCGCCGTTTTCTTCCCCGGATCGCCTTGCTCGCCGCACTGCTCGGCACGATACCGGTCGCCTGCAGCCAGCCGGCCACGGGAGTGCTGCCGCTGAAGACGGTAGCAGAGATACCGCTCAGCGGCCGCGCCACGCGCTGGGACTACGCCAGCCTCGACGCCGCTGGGCATCGGCTTTACCTGGCGCATATGGGCGATGGCGTGGTCACAGTCGTCGACACGCAGAAACGGGCGGTCCTAGCCGATATCACGGATGCCGATGACGTGCATGGCGTGTTGTTCGTTCCCGAGCTGGACCGGGTCTACGCCTCGGCCACGGGCAAGAACGAAGTGATCGCCATCGACCCCAAGACTTTGCATATCATCGCCCGCATACCGGGCGGCGATTACCCCGACGGCATGGCCTACGCGCCCGAGGCGCACAAGCTCTACGTGTCCGACGAACACGGCGGCACCGACACGGTGATCGACGTGCGCAGCCACACTCGGGTCGCCACCATTGCACTAGGCGGCGAAGTGGGCAACACACAGTATGACCCCGTGTCGAAGCACATCTTTGCCAACGTGCAGACTCGCGGGCAGCTCGTGGAGATCGACCCGGCGACCGATAAAGTCGTCCGCCGCATCGACCTGCCTGGCGCAAAAGGCAACCATGGCTTGTACATCGATGCCGCGTCCCGCCTGGCCTTCATCGCCTGCGAAGGCAACGACCGGTTGCTCGTGCTCGATCTGGAAAGCCGGCAGGTGCTGGCGGGTTTCGATGTCGCCAAGGATCCCGACGTACTCGCCTTCGATCCTTCGCTAGGCCGGCTTTATGTCGCGGGCGAATCGGGCGAAGTCTCGGTCTTTCAGGTCAAAGCGAAAGCGGTGCAGGCACTGGGTACGGCGCAGTGGGGTTCCAACGCCCACGTGGTCGCGGTGGACCCGGGATCGCACGAGGTCTATTTCCCGCTGAAATCGGTGCAGGGTAAGCCGCGCCTGCGGATCGCGCAGCCTGCAGGTTGAGCCGGCTTTCCTGGGCTCAGGCCAGACATCCCGCAAGTGTGATCAGCACGGCGAACACGCCTAGCGGCACGAGATGCCCAAACTCGCGATGCCGAACCACGGTCCAGGCCGCGACCGCGACGATCGACGCGCCAAGCACCAGGCCGGCAACGCGTGTGGCCGGCAGCGCGATCAGCGCTGCGCATATCAGTTCCAGGCCACCGGTAAGGCGCCCCCACCAGCGCGGATAGCCCCAGCGGACGAAGTCGCGCTGTGTGGCCGGAGCGGCCACCGCGTTGAAGAGTCCCGCGCCGAAGAACGCGGCGACCAGCAGCCAGAGAGCCACCGCATGGACCATCTCAGTGCGCTCGCGCGATCAGCGCGATGGCCGTCGCGACCATGACCAGGGCGGTCACCGCATGCATGCCCAGCGCGCTTTTTGTGGAGCCTTTCGCGGCGAGCACGAGCAGCATGTCGCCGACGGGGATGAAGGTTTCCGCAAGCAGGACGACGCCCACGGCCAGCGGGCTGCCCCACACCATCAACGCCAGAACCGTCAGCCCGGACGCGATGTCGCGCACGCCTTTGAGGCGCAGCCACCACGGGATGTTCGCGCCGCTTTCCGGAAGCGGCAGTCCGAAGCCGCGTGCCGCGGTGGTGGGGCTGAAGAGGTAGAGGTTGCCGATCACGATGATCCCGAGTGCCAAGAGCAACGCCAAGCCGGTCACAAGCGTGTGCATAGCCGTGTCCTAAGAGGTTGGGCTGGTAGCGGCGGAAATTATTCTAGCATCGCTAGATTGTCAAGCGCGTGTATCATTGCTTGACGCAAGGGGCTCGTTTGGACCCGGGAGATCGACGGTTGAGCATCGCGGATCGAAAAGGCAGGCAGCGGGCGGAACGCGAATCGCGGATCGTGGCGGCGGCGCGTGTCATCGCCGAGCGCGAGGGATGGGGCGCCGTGACAGTTCGCCGGCTGGCCGAAGAGATCGAGTACAGCCAGCCGGTCCTCTATTCGCACTTCGAAAACCGGGATGCGATCGTTGCGGCCGTGGCGATCGAAGGATTCCGGGAAATCGCTACAACGCTCGGGGAATCCGTGGGCCGATCGACCGGAAGGCGAGCTCTGGAACGCGCCGCGATGGCTTACCTCGACTTCGCCGTCAGCCAGCCCGCACTCTACGAGGCGATGTTCGTCCTCCCCACGGACCTGCGCTTCGCCGATGCCCGCACCCGGCCCGAACTGCGAGCGGGTTTCGATGCGCTGGCCAAAGTGGTGGCGCCGTTCTGCGCCAATGTAGAGACCGCGACGGAGACGTTCTGGGCGGCGCTGCACGGCCTTGCCGAACTTGATCGCGCAGGCCGGCTCCGCCCGGCCGCGCGTGCGGAGCGAGTGGCCATGGTTGTGCGCGCCGTGGTGGCGACCGCAGGTGAATCGATCGGGCGCGGTGCCTGAGTCGAGGCGACCGATCGCTGCGGAATGTATGGCGGGCCGTATTCGGCTTGCGGCGTGATAGAAACGCGCGTGTTGTCCAAGCGGCGTCTCGCGGCGCCGGTGGAGTCCATTCAGGTGCAAGGGCATGGGGAGGAGGGGGCGATGGACAGTGTGGGCATCCTGCGTTTTCGATCCACGATCGAGATCAACAACATCAACCCTTACGTCCTGGTGAGCGCCGCGGATGCGCATCGGCTGAAGCAGGGTTGGCGCAAGCCGATGCCAGTGCGAGTAAGGGTGAAGGGCAAGCCGGAAGCGTGGTGGCGCATCAACATGATGCCGGTCGGCGACGGTTCGTTTTATCTGTACCTGCACGCCGAAGTGCGCAAGGCAGCGGGCTGCCAGGTAGGCGACGTCGTCGATGTCGAGCTGGCGTTCGATGACGATTACCGCAGCGGGCCGGCCCATCCCATGCCACCGGCGTTCAGCGCGGCGCTGGCAGGGAACCCAGTCGCTCACCAAGCCTGGGACGCGTTGATACCGAGCCTGCGGAAGGAAATCCTGCGCTACTACCACCAGGTGAAATCCGCCGAAGCCAAGGCGCGTCACCTAGAGCGCGCGATGTACGTGCTGTCGGGCGGGAAGGGGCGCTTCATGGCGCGCTCGTGGAATGAAGATAGCGACTGAGCGCGCCGTTGGCGGCAAGTTCGCGAAGCGCGCTCGTACGGAAGCGAAAGACCCTCCCGCTGGGAGCGGGAGGGTCTTTTCCTCGTGTTACTAGTCAGAGTGGCGGTTTCGAAAGGTGGCTTACTGGTAACGTGCGACCACAAAGGCTATCGGCGAGTTGCCATATCCCACAGCGACGATCTTGCCGTCACTTTGCAGTGCGATACCCAGGATGGCGGCATTCGCACTTCCTACGGTGGTGGTCACCGGCCCGAAGCTGTTGTCCTGATTGCCGAATCGGTCGTAGCGGTTTAGGGTCAGCTGGCGGTAGCTGCCCGTCGTGGAGTAGCCGCCGATAATGATTCCCCCGTTGGCATCGATCGCGATGTCGCTGCCGATCGCATCGCCGTTGCCGATGGCGGTAACGACCCTGCCGGTACCTGCCCCAAAGGTGCTGTCCAGCGCACCGGTACTGGTGTAGCGAACCACCGCAAAATGGTAGTAGTCGTTCGCCGTGCTCTTCGCGTAACCACCGGCGACGATGTTGCCGTCGCTCTGAATCGCCATCGACATGGCGAGGGCGCCATTGCCGAACGACGTGCCAGCCACATTAGTCAGCACCTTGCCGGCGGTACCGAACGTGGTGTCCAACGCGCCGCTGGTGGTGTAGCGCGCCAACGCGAAGACGGTGCCGCTGTTCGACGCGTAGCCGGCCAGCACGGGCTTGCCATCCGCCTGGATGGCCACACTGTTGGCGAACGCGGTGTCGGTGCCCATCGGAGTGGTGACGAAGCCGGAGCCGCTGCCGAAGGTGTAGTCCAACGCTCCGCTGCTGGTCAGGCGTGCCAGCGCGAAGCTGGAGCCCGCATAGCCTGCCACCCAGATGGAGCTACCCTGGACGGCAACGGCTAAAGCTTCCGAGTTCCCTCCCGCAGCGACATTGATAACCACCTTGCCCGAGGTGCCAAAGGTGGTGTCCAACGAGCCGTCGATGTTGTAACGATAAAGAGTGAAATTGCGGACGGAGTTGAAGTTCGGGCACGACGTGCCGGCAGCGACGATCTTGCCGTCCGCCTGAAGGGCGAGTGCGCGCGCCTGCCCCGAGCAGCCACCGGCAGGCGTGGTGGTGACCTTGCCGGTGCCGTTGAAACTCGTGTCCAGCGCACCGTTCGTCGTATAGCGCGTCAGTGCGAAGTCGCCGTAGGCGTCCTGGCCTGCAGCGACGATCCGTCCGTCAGGTTGAATGACGACCCTGGCGGCGGCACCGTAGTAAGGAAATGGAGTGGACGTGATGCCCGCTGTACCGAACATAGGGTCCAACGACGCAGCCCATGCGGGCGATGCAAGTGCGCAGATCGCACTGATAGCCATGCCAAACGAAATCTTCATCCTGTTACTGATCATGCGTTCTTCTCCCTGTCGAATATGGCCGAACCTATAGGTTTCCGTTCAATTCACTGACGCTCGATGCGCAGCCCCCTGCTGACGCCACCTCCTCTTGGAGTTGAACCCGGTCTTGATAGCCGTCCCTGGTCGATCCGATGTCGGCGAGCCCGATGCGGCGGAACCCACAGCCGAAGGGTGTCCGTAAGCTTCCTTGCCAACCCGATCATTATCCGGTTCGCCTGTCTCACGGATTGCGCCGGAGGGGACTTTGGTTTGTCCAAACGGTACATGCATGGGCATGGCCGGAAGTGGACAAGACACGGTCAGCACCGGCGCGCGCCGAGCGCCCGCCGGTGCTGACCGTGGGTGCTATGGGCGATTGCGGGATCTATGCTGGCGGGATCTGCTTCCGACACTGAAGCGGACGCTGCTGGGCGCAGGGGAGGGCATGGGTAACAAGCTCCAAGGTTGGGGCTTTTCCTTTGCGCCATTTTTTAAAGATGCGTACGGCCCCGATATCGCCCCGCGATATTTCGATGACTTCCGCGGCCGATCAACTCGGCCGGCCGTCAAGGCTCATATCTGCGATCTCGCCAAGTTCGATGGCTATCCCGCCAACGTGCTTCGTCAGGCAATCCATCCGGCTATTCGTAGGGGGATGGCTTCCCGTACGCTCCGTATTTTTGGCAGGGTCACTGGCGAACCCATGAAGGCTTTCGTAGCGAAAGTGATCGGCGCCGCCGTCATCGGAGGAGCCTTCGTCTGCTATCAGGAATACTACGGTAAGCGCGTCATCGAGGATGTCTTGCGTGCGGTGAAGATCGCTAAGGAAGAGCCCGGGACGATGTTCATTACGTTGCCAGCTGCCCCTGGTCAACCTATCGAGATAGAGGTAAAGGCATCGTCATCGTCGGACACTTCGCTTCAACGCGCGACGGACCTCGAGGCCGACGAGGCCTGTGTAAAAGGCGAGGTAGTGCGCATAAATCAGGGTTTCGGCGTTGCGCACGAGTATCGTGACAGTAAGCCAGTGAAGTGTTTCGAGCGTTCTAAGCTTCTTGACTGAGCCCGAGGCGTTTGCGTTTTTGGCACGTCTGGTGCGTCGAATGTGGATTGTCGATCCTCCAGCCCTGCACTTGATGTACGGGCGCTCGACCAGTAACTGAAAATCCTTGGCTCGATCAATTCAATCCGTAGAAGAGGTGGCATGGAAGAAACATGTAAACGCGCGCTGGTCCTCCATGGTGGTGGAGCGGCGGGCAATGCGTGGGAGATTGGTGTGGTCGCTGGCCTGCTCGATGGCGGATTGGATGCGACTAAGGCCGAATTGATCATCGGGACTTCAGCTGGAGCGACCGCAGCTGCACAGATCATCAGTATGAGCCCGGCCGAATTGTTTTCCGCCATACAATCCGACGCGCCCCTGCAACGAACCGAAACACCCTTGCAGCGGATAAGTCAGGATAACCCCGGGAGTCGGCGTGCTCCCATTGGGTTGGTGCCCAGCTATTGGGAGATAACGAATGAAATCATCGCCTCGGCTGAAAGCGCGGCCGACATGCGCCGCAAAATGGGTGCTGCTGCACTTGAAGCGCATGCGGCGTTAGACGACGCCGAGCGAACCCGGTGGCGCGAGGTCGTCGCCGCTCGATTGCCCAGTCGGCACTGGCCGGAACAATCGTTGCTCATCACGGCGGTCGATGCCCATACCGGAGAGCCTGCCGTGTTCGACCGCCATAGCGGAGTCGAGCTCGTAGACGCGATCGCCGCCAGCACTTCGAACGGTTTTGGCTTCCCTCCCTACCGCATTGGCGATAAGCGATATATCGACGGCGGCTATCGGCGAAACGAGAATGCTGACCTAGCCGCCGGTTACGCTCGGGTGCTGGTACTCTCTCCCTTTGGCGGAAGGACACGGCATCCGCTGGAATGGGGCATGCAACTTGCCACGCAGATCGATGAACTCCGCGCGGGTGGAAGTAGAGTCGAGACGATCTTCCCAGACGGCGAAGCGCTCAGTGCCTTCGGTGCCAACATGATGGATCTGTCGACGCGGAAACCAGCTGCCCTAGCTGGTTACAACCACGGCAAGGCGCTTGCGAATGAGCTTATGGAGTTTTGGCGCTAACGCTTGACGTCCGCTTCTTATCCATAGCGGACGTTTCGGCAAGACAAAATTAGGGAAGTCTTGGGCCGCGAGGAAGAGGCAAAGATTTCGCTGGCTTGGTCAGCTTCTACGCGAGCCTATATACGATCTTGCCGCGCACGGACTGGTTGATGCCGATGAGTATGTTCGTGGGCAGGTAGATCCGATCGGGGTCGTGACGTCACCGAAGAGTGGTGGCATAAAAAAGGACGTGACGAAGTCACGTCCCTGGATAAGCAGAAGAACGAGTTGGGTTAGAGCGACTGGAACGGGGCCAAGTAAAGGGTCCCGCTGACGATGCAGCTTGCTCCACCACTGGTGATCGTGGTCGGGCTGATGACCACCTTCTCTCCAAAGCTATCCCACGTCAACGGAAGGTCTCCCGCGCAGGTGTAGGAGGGCGGGGGCGGGCCGAAGAACGTTCTGTTAGTAACGCTGAACCCCGAGAGCGTTGAAGAGAACTGGCTCGCAGCCGGCCCGATCAACGCTGACGCGGTCCAGTATGCCGACACGTTAGGGGCATAGAACGTGGCGCCGCCCGTGCCGCAAAGATCGGGTATTTGCACCTTCGTGATGACCAGACTGCCATCACTCGAACTCATCGTGCCCGTGAGCCCCATGGTGCAGGTGACCGAGGAACTCCCATGCGTGATCGTGACTGGTCCCACAAGGATAATGGGACCAGCCGGATTGGGACTGGCAGCGAATGTGAGCATGGGGGCGAGAAGAAGCGATGTCACTAAGCCTTTTGCGACGTTTTTCATTTCTCATTCTCCATTGAAAAATTGAAAACTCATGCTTGGCTGTACGCTTACCCCAGCTATCCGCTTAAGCCGCTTTGACACTCTCTACGCGGTCGCGCTAGCTATGGGCAGGGAGAGCTTAGAACGACTTCGAGAGTATTGGACAGCCGGTGCAATCCATTTGCGCATTTAAGCCGGATGGAATGGCGGCGGATGACGCGGCGTCTTGGAGCATAAGCCGATACTTGGTGTCTGCTTCCGACCCGAAGCCGACATCGAGAAATACTAAATTCATGCTTCATATGCACCTGGCTGCCCACCGCCTTTCGGCGATGCTACGGGCGCGCTGAGTTTCTGCAGCAGCTTGGCCAGCAGCGCCCTTTCGGTGCGGGGGAGGTTGGCAACAGCGTCTTCCGCCCGGGCAAAGCGCGCTGCAATCGCCTTGTCGATCAGCGACACGCCTCTCGCCGTGAGCGCTGCGGCCAGGGAACGGCGGTCCGAGTCGTCGAGCACCCGGCGCACCAGGCCCGCTTTTTCCAGCCGGTTCAGGCAGGCCGTCATGGCTCCGGAAGTAAGCAGCACGGAGTGACGCAACTGTGTGGGCGTGAGTTGGAAGGGTGCCCCCGAACGTCTCAGCGTCGCCAGGACATCGAGATCGCTATAGCTGATCTTCAACCCCCTCAGGGCGGCATTCTCTGCGGCCTCGAAGACGTTGCCCAGATGGAGGATGCGTCCGACGATCGACATGGCGGAGGCATCGAGATCCGGGCGCTCCCGCTTCCAGTCACGCAAAAGTTGTCCGACGACGTCCTGGTGTTCCGGCGATAGGCGTTCGTTGTTCTTCGGCATGGGCTCTACCGGTTTTGTCTTGATAAAAAGTATCTTGACGTGAAGATAAGTGCAAGGTAGCGTCCATGCCGATCCATCCCGTCGTCGGACGAGCATGGATGGACAAACCGTCTCTGCACCGCGCCCCGAATGCCTTCCACGGCGAGGTAGTTCATGAAGCCTGCGCAGTTCGCCATGTTTCCCGGTTCGGCGGTCCGATACAGCAGCGGCCACGAGGCGCCACCTCCGCGATCGAAAAGCAAGGCCGGCGATGCCGTTCCTGTGTCGAAATGGTGTATCGCAGGTGTTGTGCTGTCGATCTTGCTGGCGCTCGCCGCCGGGCCCTGCGTTGCGGAGACCTTGTCCCGGCAGGAGGTGGCCGCGATCGAAAACGGCCTGGTGCCGCGTGTCGTCGTGACCGGTCAGGCACAAGGCACCCGTGAATTGCGCCAACGGCTACAGCAGACGGCGACGCCGGGCTTGAGCGTTGCGTTGTTCCGCGATGGCCAAGTGATCTGGACGCAAGGCTACGGCATGGCCGACGCCGGCCGGCCGGTGGATGTGCATACACGTTTTCAGGCCGCATCGATCAGCAAGCCGGTGACTGCATTCGGCGTGCTGCTGCTGGTCCATGCCAACCATCTCGACCTGGATCGGGATGTAAATGACTATCTCAAGACCTGGAAGATTCCCGACAGCCATTTGACGCGCAGCGAGAAGGTCACCATCAGGCGCCTTTTGAGCCATGTTGCCGGGCTGAACAACGGTGGATTCCCCGGTTACGAGAGGTCGGCCACGATTCCCGATGCGGCGGGTGTGCTGGACGGCAAGGGAAACAGTCCGGCTCTGAAGGTGGAGACAGTACCGGGAACGCGGTACTCGTACTCTGGCGGCGGTTACGTGGTGCTGCAGAAGTTGATCGAGGACCAGTCTGGCTTGCCATTCGCCGAGTACATGCACAAGCGCGTGCTCGCGCCCCTGCATATGGATGACAGCACGTTTGATTCCTCGCCGCAGGGCAACGTGAGTCTGGCGCACGACTTCAGGGGAAAGCCTTATCCGGGCGGTTGGCACGTTTATCCGGAGCTTGCTCCTGCCGGACTGTGGAGCACACCCTCGGATCTGGCGAAGTTCTCGCAGGCTTTGCAGGATGCGATCGATGGCGCCAAGGACGCGCTGCTGCCCCAATCGCTGGCTCGGCAAATGATCGTGCCTAGCCGAGTCGCTGGCGGCGGCGATGAGTATGGTCTGGGTCTCGAGCTGCAGGGCAGTGGCGCGAATGCGCGGTACGGCCATGGCGGCAGCAACGCCGGGTTCAAGAGCGAGTGGTATTTCTTCCCGAAACGCAAGCTCGGTCTGGTGGTGATGACCAATGCCGAAAATGGCCGTGTGGTCCGCAACGAGCTGATCCGCTCGATCTCTAATCGATATGAATTGGGCTTGCTTCCTCCCCGCATGGTGACCCGCATCGAGGTCGAGCGCGACAAGTTGTCGGCACTGGCGGGCAGCTATCGCTACAAGGACGAGCAGCAAGAGATCTCGTTCCAGGCAACCGCCACCACTAATGGCGAGCTCGCACTAGAGAATCAAAGTAACGGCAAGGTCAATCATCTGATCGCGATCGGACCGGATGCGTTTATCGATCCGGAGACAGGCGAGGAACTTGGTGTTGTCCGTGAGGCGGGGACAGGCAAGCTTCAATCGCTGCTGTACAACCGCGAAGACACGTTGACGAAAGTGCGTTGACGGGCAGCAACCGAGAGGCAGGAGGGTCGCACCGATCCTGAAGCGGTGCGGCCTCACTGGGTCAGCTTGCTCGGCCCACCATGCAGGGCCTGCGGAGAACTATTGCGCACCCTATGCCGGTGCATTGGAATATACGCGATTAAGAAGGTTATTCTTGAGGCTTGTGGAAAGCCATTGCGAAACTGGGGAATGCCCATGCTGCAACTCTCCATGCCTTCGACGTCTTTTTTCTACATCAGGCCAAAATCACTGGCCATGATCACGTTCGGCTTCTTGGCCTACTTCGACGTGATGTGGGTTTTCAGCGCCCATGCGAACCCCCGTGTACCGCTCTGGCAGGGTATGTGGGTGCCTCTGCTGGTATCCGTCGTAGGTTATGTCGGCATCAAGGTGTTCAAGAGCTGGACATCCGACGATGTCGATGAGGTCTGGCTGGAAGGCGACGCCTTGACAATCAAGAACCGCGGACAGGTATCGCGCGTCGCGCTGGCCGATGTGACCGATGCAGTCGATGTAACCGTGCATAGCACCGTGGGTAGACCTCTTCCGCGCATCAGATTGACATTACGCAGCGGCGCTTCCAACCTGGGGAATAGCATCAGCTTTCTGGCTGGTGGCGCGCCTGGTCCATTCGGGAAGCTCGATTTGAAGTCGATTCTTGCAATATTGAATCAACGGATCGATGAAGCCCGCCAAAGCTCTGGGTAGGTAGTGTTTACTTTCGATCCTGTGCAGACAGGCCGCTTTCGACCAGCGCGTATGCATTCGGTAGAGTCTGTCTCGCACGATTTATCGTCCGCCAAGGAGAATCGTTTGGCTATAGACATCGATAATGATTTTTACGATCGCGCAGACGCTGTCATTCGCTTGGCGAATGATCAGCTTGCGGAGGTTTCGCGAGGGAAGGTGAGTGCTTCGTGCATGTACGCCTCGTCCCGCTTCAGTGCCTGGGTAAGCGCTTGCGGTTTCGAGTCGGGCGAGGACATGGCGGCCGCAAAACAGGAGACGATCGAGTACTTCGTCAAGCAATTCCGATCCATGCTGGAAGAGAACCTGGACGACTACATCAATCACTTTAAAACCTACATGGAGCGGAAGAGTGGCTGACATCTGCTGGCTTTGGCAGAGCCCATTTTTCGACCCAAGGGGACATTGCGATACTCGCCTGGGCGCTAGCTGAGGGAGCAACATGGGGATGGCAAGGGAATGGAATCTTAGTTGGCGATCGCGGGTTGGCATCGTATGCCTGGCGATCGCTTACCTATTGGCTGCTTGGCTTTGGAGCGAACACCACAAGTCAATCATGTCCTCGGCGTATGACTGCTCGGCGATATTTTTGATTCTGGCTTTTGTTCCCAGGCGAACGCGTTTATGGGTCGCAGTTTGCGTTGCGGTTGCCGTGCCGTTGCTCGCACGAGTGGCGTTGAATTTTTCATATTTCTCGCAGTAGATGTCGGACGCAAATATCCGCTTCCGATTGCGGATTCAGCTGATCGTTGCAGCACACTGAAGACTGCGCGAGCAGCAGGAGTGTTGCAAGATGTCCCTCTTGCCTTTCCATCTGGCACGATAGTTCGACGAAGATGGAATGTCCGCTTTCGACTGCGACTTCAGCCGGTCAACCCAACCCATAGCGGACTCAGCGTGGAGCCGCACCTCTTTCCGACAAACGCAGATAGGGCGAGCTACCCCCGAAATCAGGGATGGGCAGGCTGCCGTTGCGCGGAACCGGAGGGTGTCGGGTCGAACACCAGAGTCAGAGTAACCCCTGACCCGAGCGCGGTATCCAGGGCCAGTTCGCTGCCGAGCCGAGCCGCACGTTGGCGCAGACTGACGAGCCCGACGCCGCCTTCCCGGTCGAGGTGCGGGCGAGTGGGGTCGAAGCCACGGCCGTTGTCTCGCACGTCGACATGCAGCGTCGCATCGACATATCGCACGGTGATGTCGACGTGGCTGGCGCCGCTGTGTTTGAGTACGTTGGTCAGTGATTCCTGCAACAGGCGCAGCAGGTCGAGGCTGCGCGCAGGACCGAGGCGCAGCCCCTCGAGGCTTTCCATCTGCCAGCGGCTATCGATGCCGGCCATTTCCAGGCGTTGGGTCCAGCGATGGCGTAGCGGAGCCAGCAGACCGGAAAGGTCGGTGTCCTGTGCATGGGTGGTGGTGTCGATCACCAGGCGCAGATCGTCGCGCAACTCCTTCAACGCGGCGACAGTACGCATTGCATCGGGCGACGGAGGCGATTGCTCCAGCATGGCGATGGCGCCGAGCAGGCTGCCGCCAAAACCGTCGTGTAGATCGCGCACCAGGTTCAGGCGCTCGCCGATACGGGTATTGCTCAAGGCCAGATCGTGCTCTCGCGCCAGCGTCTGGGTGAGCTGGCGGGTGGCCGTCTCCACTTCAAGCTGCAGCTCGGCGTTGAAGCCCTCCACGCGACGCATGGCCATGGCAAAGCGATACGCCAGGACGAAGCCCATGCCGATCAAGGTGAGTGGCGAGGTGAGCGCGAGCAGATAGACACTGCTACGTATCAAACCGTAGAACAGCAGAAAATCATGTATCGACGTTAGCACCTGCACCAGCATGCACGCGGCCAGCACCAATCGATCCGCGCGAGGGCGGCGTAGGGCGTGCCAAAGAAAGGCTAGCGTGGCCGTGTAATAAATGACGCCGCCGACGATCGTCCACCAGCTGCGATTCGACCCAACGGTCTCCGGCATCCATAGCGCGGCGATGATGGAGAGCAGCGAAACGGCCAGCAGGATGCCCTCGAAGCGCGGCATGCGGCATTCGCGATAACGCAGCAAGAACACCATGAAGGTGACGCTTGCCGAGAAATACAGGGCGATATTGAACGCTTGCCAGGCGTGCGTGCTGGCGAACGGCCAGATGTCGGTGGCCAGATAGTTCCAGTTGTAGCCGGCAGACAGCAAGGTGCTGAAAGCGAACCAGCCGAAGACCGTGTCCTTACGGCGCAGCAGCCAAAGCATCAAAAACAGCGAGCCCAGCACCATCCCTACGGCCTGATCGAACACCTGCACGTTGTGCCGCCAGAACACCCCCTGTTCAAAGCGCGCCTGCACCGCATCCGGCGTACCCACCGCTACCGTTCCGAAGCCGGGTTGATAGGCGGCCAGACCGGAGACGCGCACGAGCAGCGTGTTTTCTCCGGGATGCAGCAGCGGTCGGTCGAGCAGAAAATACTGCGGCGAGGTCCAGCTGCGAGATAGCGGCTCGGTGAGATGCGTGTCGCGATGGATCAGGCTGCCGTTGATATAGACGGCGTCGGCCAGGCATACGTAGTCGACCAGCAGGCCCACGGGCATCTCGTCATCGGCCTGATTCCATCGCAGCCGATACCACACCACACCATCGTGATGCGGCCAGCGCGCATCCCAGAAGTCGATCAGTTTGACCGGGGTCCAGCCGGTGGTGGGCGGCGCCTTGCTGTCCCAGTCGGCGCGCACGGCTTCCGCCTGATTGATGACCTGGAGCGTAGCGGTGGTGGACGGCCGCTGTGAGCACGCGGCCAGCAACATCAACAGACCGATGCCCAGCCAGAGGCGAAAGCGGTTCAATGCAGCAGACCCAATACCTTGGCTTCGAACACGGCGGCGGTGCGGGAGCCGACAGCCAGTTTGCGGTAGATGCTCTTGGTGTAACTCTCGATGGTGAAGCGCGACAGGCCGGTTAGCTCGGCGATCTCTCGATTGCTGAAACCACGCGCGACCAGCCGAAGGACCTCGGACTCGCGTTCCGACAAGGTCTCGCCAGTGGCGGAGGCCGTAGGTGGTGCGGGCGCCGCCGTCTCATCCGCGGTGCCCAGCAGCGCCAGGATGCGTCGGGCAACAAAGGGGTCGATGGGTGCGCCACCGCGCTGGATGCTCTGCAACGCCATCGCCAGCTCGGCATCCTCGCGCTCTTTCAGCAAGTAACCGATGGCTCCCGCGCGCAGAGCGGTCAGCACGGTTTCCTCATCGCCCCACGCGGAGATAACCACGGCAGGCACCTGCGGACGATGAGTGCGCAACCAGGCGATCAACTCGATGCCGTTGCCGTCGGGCAGGCCGATGTCGACCAGGGCCATGCGGATGGCGTCGTTCTCCAGGCACGACTTCGCCTCGGCGAGGCTGCCAGCGAAGACGGGGGGCGCGACAGCACCCGGCTGCTCGGCGAGCAGCCGGGCCAGGCGCAACCGCATGGCCGGATCGTCTTCGACGACCAGCGCCGGGCTCAAAGCAATGGCTTCCCCTGTCGTCCCCATCATCGCGATTCGTACCCCCGTGGACGCGATTATGCGCCAACAGCGCGGCAACTTAGGGTCGGGAACGAATTCTGCCCTTAGACGGTATCTGACTGAGCTGCAAGGGCTCATACCCCCTGAAATCGGGGATACCCCCTCTGGTTGCCGCATGCCTAACTGATCGCACTTAAAAAAAGCGGGACGGGGAGGTAACGCCATGTGCAGCACGAGGACACGGCGATTTTGGCGTGGGCTATCCAAGCTCGCGCTATTGGGCGTGATCGGCTTGCCAGCCCTCGCGCAGGCCTCGCCCGGTTGCCAGGCGCTCAACGGGCAAAGCGGCACCCTTTCCGGCCACGGATACATCCAACTGCTGACCAATAGCCAGCAGGTCAACCAGGGGGATTACGTAACGCTGACCTCGTCCGGCACGGTTCTGTACGGCGGCTCCTTTCTGCAGTTGACCAGTAACGCCAATACCGTCTCCGGTGCGGAGACGAGTTCGGGGGCGGGTGCCGATAACCTCTCCAATCTGCTCAATAGCTCCGCGACGTACAGCATCACCTGCCAATCCGCCGGCGCCACGATATCGGGCGTCAGCCCGGCTTCGGCGACGGTCGGCAGCACGACGACCATTTCAGGCTCCGGTTTCTGGGGCGCCACGCAGGTCCTTTTCGGCGCGATGCCGGCTACCTCATTTACGGTCACCTACGGCTCCGGCAACCCGATCATCAACGCGGTGGTGCCCAACGGCTCGGGCACGGTGACGATCACGGTGGTCACCGACGCGGGCACTTATAGCGGCGGGTCGTTTACGTTTGCCGCCCCCACGGCCGGCCCCTCAAGCGCCAGCGTGGCATTCAACAGCAGCAATAACGCCATTCCCTTGAGTATCAGCGGCAGTCCCTCTTCCGTCGCGGTGGCCAGCGCGCCTGCCCATGGCGTGGCAACGGCCACCGGAACGACGATCACGTATTCGCCAGCCGCCAGCTACACGGGACCGGACAGCTTTACCTACACGGCCACCAATGCCGCCGGCACATCATCCCCAGCGACCGTAACGATCACCGTCAACCCGCCGGCGGCGCCCACGGTGGCGGCCGTTTCGGCGACGACGCCCTATAACACGGCCACCAACATCAACCTGGCGAGCGCCATCACCGGAACCAACATTACAGCCGTGACTATCGCCAGCGCACCGACGCACGGCACGGCGACCGTCTCCGGTGAAACGGTGACCTATACGCCATCGGCAACGTTCTACGGCGGCACGGACAGCTTCACCTACACCGCAACGAATCCGGGCGGAACCTCCGCGCCAGCCACCGTCACCGTGACCGTCAACGCGGTGGGCATCCCCACGGTTTCGGCCACCTCGGTCACGACGCCCTATAACACGCCAAGCAGCATCAACCTGGCGAGCGCCATCGCCGGAGTCGATATCACAGCCGTGACTATCGCCAGTGCACCGACGCACGGCACGGCGACCGTCTCGGGCGAAACGGTGACCTACACGCCGTCGGCAACGTTCTACGGCGGCACGGACAGCTTCACTTACACTGCAACAAATCCGGGTGGAACCTCCGCGCCGGCCACCGTCACCGTGACCGTCAACGCGGTGGGCGCCCCTACGGTTTCGGCCACCTCGGTCACAACGCCTTACAACACGGCAGCCCATATCAATCTGGCGAGCGCCGTCACAGGAACCGCCATCACGGCGATCACTATCGCCAGCGCACCGGCGCATGGCACGGCGACCGTCTCGGGTGAAACGGTGACCTACACGCCATCGGCGACCTACTACGGCGGCATGGATAGCTTCACCTACACCGCTACCAATCCAGGCGGCACATCGGCACCCGCGGCCGTGACGGTCACCGTGGGTGCGCTTCCGATACCCACCGCCGCCGCGAAGTCGGCGACGACGCCGTACAACACGGCAACGAACATCGACCTCACTAGCGCCATCTCGGGCACAGCCGTCACTGGCATCCTTATCGCGAGTTCGCCAGCGCACGGCACGGTGAGCACGTCGGGTCAGACCGTCACCTACACGCCTTCCTCCACCTTCTATGGCGGTACTGACACCTTCACCTATACCGCGGTCAACCCGGGCGGCCATTCGACGCCCGCCACCGTCACGATCACGGTCACACCACTGAGCACGCCGGTCGCGGCGGCACTCTCCGTCGTCACTACGAAGGCAACGCCTGTACTCATCGAAGCCGCCGCGGTGGCAAGTGGCCCACAGCCCTTGACCGGCGCGACGGTGGCGTCACCACCGATGCACGGCACTGCCGCAGCCAATGGCGAGCAGATCGTCTACACGCCAGCCGCGGGTTTTGTGGGGACGGATACGTTCAACTATCAGCTGAGTAATCATTTCGGTACATCGGCGCCGGGCACCGTCACGGTCACGGTCGCCGCCGCAGGCAGCGCCGCCGGCCTGAGCCAAACGGTTTCCGCGCAACCCGGTCGTCCCGTGTCGGTGAACCTGGCCACGGTCGCGCCCGGCACCTATACGTCATCCGTATTGCTCGGATTGTCGCCGGCCAGTGCAGGTACTGCGACGCTGAGCCAGCCGACGACACTGACGTTCACGCCCGCGTCGGCGTCTCACGGGCTGGTGCATATCACGGCCTTACTCACCGCAACCGCTGGGCAACCGCAGGTGATCGACGTTCTTGTGCTGGTCAGCAGCCAGCCCGATCCGTCGCGCAATCCGGACGCGCTTGGCCTGATCAATGCCCAGACCATGCAAGCCAAGCGTTTTGCCGAGAGCCAGCTTCGCAACATCCAAAGCCGGCTGGACAGTTTGCATGATGGAAATGCCACGCCGTCCTTCAGCAACAACGTGTCGATCAGTCTGGATGGCAAGCCCATGCAGGCGCCGACGGGCGTGGCTGCAAACGGGAGGAGTCCAGCAGCATTCGGTACCCCCTCGTCTACCGGCTTGCGCCCTGGCATGGGCGTCGCCGAGAGCGGTGACAGCGCATCGGCTCCGGCAGATACGACGCCCCAAGGCAGCGCCCCCACGGTGCAGGCACCCACGTCGTCAGGTCTTGGCGTCTGGATCAACGGCGTGGCGAACTTCGGCTCCTTCGATGCGTACCGGCGCGCCGCGGGGTTTGATTCCGACAACATCGCGGTGAATGCCGGTGTGGACCAGCGCATCGGCGAACAAGCTCTGATCGGCTTCAGTTTCGGCTACAACCACGACCGTGGCGAAGTCGGCAACAACGGTACGCGCAGCGTTGCGCAGGGCTACAGTGCCGCCATCTACGGCAGCTACCAGCCGACATCGCACCTGTATATCGACGGCGTCCTTGGCGGCGGTGGCCTGCGCTTTGATAGCCGGCGTTACGCTACCGACAGCGGTACCCTTCTCGCCGGCCATCGCAACGGCAACCAGTGGTTTACCTCGCTCACAGCCGGCTACGCCTACGAAGCGGGCACATGGGCCGTGTCGCCCTACGGTCGACTGGCATGGTCGCTGTCCTCATTCAACGGCTACGCCGAAAGCGGCGATGCGGCGGAAGCCTTGAGCTACGGCACCCAGACGGTGCGCACCTCTCAGGTGAGCCTGGGAATACGTGCGAGCGGCAAGATGGCCTGGAACGACAACCTGTTCATGCCGCACGCACGCCTGGAAGTCGGGCACGATTTCCAAGGCACCAGCAATACCACCTTGGGCTACGCCTTCGTGCCGACAGCGGGCTCCTGGAATGTGTTGACGAACCCCTATTCCTCCGGCGGCTCCAGTGTGCAGGCGGGCGTTGGCGGTGACTGGCAACTTCGGAACGATTTGTTGATAACCACGGAGTATCAATACCTTCTGATGCCGCATGCGCACGACCAGAGCATACGGATCGGAGTGCACAAACAATTCTAGGCACCGATGCCCCCGGCTTTTGAGTAGCATCTGGGAGTCCAATCCCTCAATCGACGATGTACACGTAGTTGGTTTAGCTTGAGGGTCTGTTTTCGACCCATAGCGGACTTCACAACGGAGGGTGAGGTTGAGACACAGAAGATGGACCATTCTAAGCATCGCGCTAACCGCGGTCTGGCTGCTCTATATTGCAGGGCTTGGCCAGCTCAGCTATTTCCACGGCAAAAGTGGGCACTTCATTGATGTCTATCCTGGAGAGACAGTGTCTTTCCCGGGCGCAATGCCTGAGCGATGTATTCAGGGTGCTCCAAAGCCTACGGATGCAAAGACTGAGAATGCCCGATCTAAGGGGCACGATTGCTCGGACGGCCGCGCTCTTGCGGCTGAAGAAACGCACGCGACGCGACTACCCCAGAGATATCGAGTTCATTGGATAAGTTGGTTGTTCTGGGCTCTTGCGCCTGTAGTGTCGATATGGTTCCTGGCATACATGGTGAAGATTTGCCTTCGCTTGGCCGCTCGGCGCCGGAGATCATCAGGCCAAGCATGATGTCCACCGTGCGTAGTGCAAACACCGGCAATTCCTATGTCAGATTTCGACCCGACGCGGACATTTCCCGCTAACGGGGGCAACTGGCATGATGGCCTCCAACAGGGGGAAAATCGAGGGAAGTATGAAAGCGGCATGGATCGTCGTCGTTCTAGACTTCTTTTCGGGGGCGTACCAGACCCTGGCAGCGGAATATGCCTCTGGTCGGCCAACCACGGAGCCCGCGAACGCTTTGGCTACCCGGTGGACCACTGGACACTAAGCCTGTCCGAGAACACCAAGCGATGGTTAAGCTACCTAATCGCTTGGTTCGATACGTCGATAGATTGGTCGTCCCCAAGCGATTCGGACGACCAATGGTCGGCCGAAGAGGTGGCGAGATTCCGGGAGGCATCCGAGCGTGGCCTCGCTCTCGTTTGCGAGGAGCTTGGCTCTAGGTTCGTGGTTTCTGACAAATGGATTGGGAGGGTCCACTTCCGACCCATGGCAAACCTTTTACAAAGGAGGTTGCATGACTGCCAATGACATTCGGGACTATCACGCAGCTACGGGGTGTCCGCTGGGGCGCGCGCAAGAATTGCTCTCAGCAATGCCGCCCGATCTTCGAGAACGCATCCTGTTGGCAGTCCGGCAGAGGAGCAGCGGAAAGCTACTGGTCGACCCGATCGAGACAGATTTGGTGTTGGCAAGCAAGGTTCGTGAGGCCGCTGATGAAGCAAGCAGAGCGACCGATCTGGCGGGACATCCAGGCAGGGGGCGAAGCCACGTTGTTTGGGCAATGCAAAAGAAGATCTTGGCTGAGCGCCACGGCATTGCCTGGTTCTCACCCAGGGAGATGAATCCTGAAGTGACTTTCGACTAGGGTGGCTAACATCCGCTTCCGAACCATATCAGACATCCGCGCCAAGGGATTTGGATTCAGGAGAGAGATATGACAAAGAAAGAGGCAGAGCGGCTAAGCATAGTGTTCTTGCAAATCGCTGGACGGTTGAATGAAACGGCTGCGTTCGTGCGAGACAAGGATGATGAGGCGAACTGGAACGAGTATCGACTGGCTGTTGGCAGGGCTATGGCTGAAGTATTTGAGCTTGGAGAGCGTCTTTGGCAGCGATTTCCTGAGCTCCGCCCGCGACAGATAGGAGGGGCGTATGAAGTGGATGCCGGTATTTATGAGCCGCCCTTTTACGATTGGGACGACCGTGGTGAACTTCGCGGGGTGTGAGGACCGACGTCTGCTTCCGACCCGGAACGGACATGCCAAGAAAACAGGGGAATGGGATGCGGTTCGGACAAAGTGATGGATTCCTTGTGGCTTCGCTCATTACCGGGCCGAAGCACGTCCTACTTCAACTGAGGCTCTCCAACGAGAGGCTGAAAGTGGTCCCTTGCGATCCCTTGCCCGCTATTGGCAACTGCCGGCACCGCGAACTTGACGCTGGCCTCGTCGTTGAAGCAGTTGCTAATGGCGTTGCAGAAGCAAATCAGCGCATCGGATCGCACTTCTATCCGAGTCACGTTCGCTACGTATCTAATGACTCTGGTCCAGAGGGCGTCTACGGCGTTTTAGCGGCCGCGCTAGTTGAAGAGGTTGCATCGGGCCGGCTAGCCCCGCCATAACTTCTAAGGTCTGCTTCCGACCCATGGCGGACTTTGACGCTACGCTGGAAACCTGTTCCTGGGGACCGTATGGAAGGCTCAATCTCCGTAAACCAAGCTATCGATCGACTGGCGACGGCTGCAGGCAATCTCGTTGTCGTCTACGGAATTTTGCATTTTGAATTTGAAGACGTTTCGCTTCGGCACTATCCAGTCGCAGAGCAACGAGACGAGTTGCTGGGCGCGTACTACGGATCTGGTGCTTCTGCGCTTTGGCTCAGCGCAGGTGGCGGAAGCATCCAGCTGGATGAGACGGTTTTGCGCCAATGGAACAGGAGAAGGGTCGTTGTTACCGGAACACTACTAGCCCCGGAAAAGGCTCTTGGCGGTTGCGGACACATGTCTGGGTGTCCCGGGGAAATACTCGTAATGTCTATTGAGCGCGGGTAAGGGCCGGAACGTCCGCTTCCGACCCAAAGCAGACACTCGCCGGGCGCAGGAGAAAGGGGGGCACGTGGCCGGAACGATCTTGATATCGAAGGATGTAGGTTTACCGCTGAGCTCGTTGGCCTTCGACCATTTGGTTGAAGAGGTACGCCGGTCGATTGCTAGCCCGGCCCCCGCTGAGTTCTCGGATGCATATCGCCCTTATGACCATGAGGGCATGATGTTCATTGATCTCGCAGGGCTCTCGGCTGAGGCATTCCAGACCTTCGTTGCCTCCACCCATTCCGCCGCGCACACCTGTGCTGAAAGCCACGGGAAGAAGTTTGAAAGGGCCTGGGCGGAACTTGCTCAAGCTTTGATGAAAGACCCTAGGGCCAGGGCTGCAGAGAAATCAGTGTAAGGTCCGCTTTCGACTGCGACTTCAGCCGGTCAACGCAACACACTATAGACGCGCAAGCGGAAGGAGTGTTGCATGGCACCCAGACTTCGGCGGCACATTACCGATAGCGAGAAGACCTTGCTGTGGGAGCGATGGCAGCAGGGTGAATCGCTCCACCAGATCGCCCGATGGCTGGGGCGCAGGCATTCCTCGATACGCCGTGTGATAGCCCAAGCCGGCGGTATTCGCCCATCGCCGCGTCGCCGTTCATCCCGCGCCCTGACGCTGGCTGAGCGCGAAGAGATCTCGCGGCGGGTCGCCCTGGGGCAATCGCTTCGTCAGATCGCCGCTCACCTTGGCCGTGCACCGTCGACCATCGGTCGGGAGCTCAAGCGCAATGGCGGGCGAGACACTTACCGTGCGAGCCACGCCGACCAGCGGGCCTGGGATCGCGCACGTCGGCCCAAGACCTGCAAGCTCCGCAAGCATCGCGTGCTGGCGCGGCTAGTTGCCGAGAAGTTGCAACATCAATGGTCGCCGGTGCAGATTGCAGGCTGGCTCAAGCAGCGATCGGGCGGCCAAGAGGAGCATCAGGTGTCGCATGAGACCATCTATCGCAGCCTCTTCATCCAGGCCCGCGGTGCCTTAAAAAAGGAGCTTCTGGCGCATCTGCGCCATACACGGGCGATGCGGCGCTCTCGCCATCAAACGCAGAAGACGGCCGATCATGGCCAGCTCACAGACATGGTCTCGATCCGCGAGTGTCCCGCCGATGTCGAGGACCGGGCCGTGCCCGGCCATTGGGAGGGCGATTTGCTGATGGGTAGCCATAACAGCCAGATCGCCACGCTGGTCGAGCGTCACACGCGCTATGTCATGCTGGTGAAGGTCGATGGCCGGGATAAGAAGACGGTCATCGATGCCCTGATCAAACACGCGCACAAACTGCCTCGCGAGCTCTACCGATCGTTGACCTGGGATCGCGGCAAGGAGATGGCCGACCACAAGCGATTTACCCTGGCGACCGATGTCCAGGTTTACTTCTGCGATCCGCAGCATCCGTGGCAACGCGGCTCGAACGAAAACACGAACGGCCTACTTCGCCAGTACTTCCCCAAAGGCACCGACGTGTCGGTGTATTCTCAAGCGAAGCTCGATGCCGTAGCCCGACGATTAAATGAGCGGCCTCGGCAGACGTTGAACTTTGAGACGCCGGCCGAACGATTTCAGCAATGTGTTGCGTTGACCGGCTGAAGTCGCAACCCATAGCAGACATTACGAAGAGCCTCCCGTCCTGCCATAGAGCCTAGAGGTGCGATTTGCCTATTCCAATCATCCTTGGGCTTATGGCGGCCGCCAGTTGGGTGGTGACGATGTCTGTGGCCGGTGTTTTCTGGAAGGCCATCTTGAAGGCAGACCCGAGTTATGCCGCCCGGCTCTATACGCCCCCGTCTGATCAGGTGTTCTATCGCCTTGGGCCTGTAAATTCGTGGGTGTTGTTTCGAAGCCGAGCCCCAGTCGCTGTGATGGGGCGTGTCAAGGCGCTTCGGATGGTTGTGATCGTAAATATGTGCCTGGCAGCTGGCTTTGTAGGCAGTCTTCTCTACCAGATGGCACGATGAGGTCCGCTTCCGATCCAAAAGCGACGTTAGCGGAAGCGTAATCATGGCTGTACAGGGGGAGGGATGAGAGCGAGTCGGTTGGCCAACTTGGCCTTGGTTCTGGTGATTGCGGGTTGGCTGCTGGCGTTTTTCGGTGTGATGTCTCAGCTTGGCGATCCGGCGCCGGGGGTTCCGCGTTCGGTCATCGAGAGCCATAGGCACGTATCAATCACTGTGTTGCTGGTTGGAATCCTGTGCCTTGTCGGCGCTCTCTGGCTTTCCGGCTACTCGTTCGAGAAAGCCAGAAAACGCTCGCTTTTGGCTGCGGCGCTGATAGCGATCCCAGCTGGCGCAGTCGTTGTCAGCTTGTACTGATGCCGACAGGTGGGCTACGTGCGCTTCCGACCCAAAGCAGACATCACCCAGGCCTGACGAGGCCAAATTGCTTCGAGACGATTTGTCGATCACCTAGAGGAGAGACTTCCGTCATGAAGCGGGCTTTGATCGCGATTGGGATAGGTGCGCTGAGTTCGCTGCTATTGCTAGCGGCTCCTTTCATCTTGCCGGTCGATTCGGCACCCATCTGGCTGAGCCGATTCATATACGGGCCAGGCAACCAGCTTTTTAGTTGGCTCGGTGAACACGGTCACGTCTTGCTAGGAGAAGGGGCGCATCACGGAGTCGTGCTTGCAGCTTCGTTGTTCTGCTGGTGGTCGATTGGAGGCGTAGCTGCCTATCTTTTAGCAGGGCCAGGCTATCGGAGTTGAAGTATCGAGGATGTTCACTTTTCAACCTAAGGCGGGCACTCCCTGCAGCTACGGGGATCGAAACGCAGCACTCGGCTTTTTTCGGCCAAGGCATGTCAACCGCCGCTCGAAAAACCGAAAGCCCACAGCCCATTCTCCCGCGCGACATCGATATCGACGACTCGGGCGCCGATTGGCATGACGTACCGCGTCATATGGGAGAGGTCGCCGATGGAGTAGGTCTGGCCGGCGATGGGTGGTTTGGCGACCGTGAAATACAAGTGGTTCAGATACTGGAAGCTGACGGTCACGTTCGTGTCTACACGCGGCATGGTGACCACCGGCTGGTCATCAACGAACCAATGGCAATCGAACTCCATGAACGGCTTGGCTTTGTTTATGACGCCGCATTGTTCAGGGGTCAACTTCGTTTGGGCCAGAGCCGGCCCCGCGTTATGCAAGACCAAAGAGCGCCCATCCTTCGAAACGGCTTCATAGAGTTGGCCGGGTAGAAGGTGAACCGTATTGGGGAGGTGCGGAGTGCTCGGTTCGCTATCCGCGGACGTGACATTGACCGAAATGCCGCCGGAGTGAGAGAACTCGGCCAATCCTTCCATCGCGGTCAGTACTTGCCACGCATGGACACGGCTGTTCCGCTGGGGAGACTCCGGCTTGATAAAAACGAGAACCGCCTTTCCCGCCATATCGGCTGCGTTGAAATGAACATGGAACTTGGTCATTGGCATCCCCCTGTAAGTCGATCGTGACCACTGGCCTGCCATCAGGCCCGATGATTGAACGCGGTATCCGTCTATTTGTCGATGATTGACCGAATAGGTGAGTGGCCCGGAGCGCGCACAGGCCAGTCACCATCAGGCTGGCCGGCGTTAACCTGGAGCCGGGTGCGAGCTGTTGCCTTTCGAAGATCCTCTTCCGAGCGAAAGCTCGGCTAGGGCATAGTCAGCACGAAACGGAGCTTCATCGCCTATCAAAGCATCAGGTGTCTCAGGCCACCGCAGCGGCTAAAGGTCCGCGAAAGAACATCCAGGGAGTCCGCGCCATGCCAGTCTTCAGCCCGAATCGTTTCGTGTCCGAAGTCAGTCCTGTCGAGGGCTGCCCTGAGCCGAACCAGACGTTGTGGATCAGTGAAGCAGGCGAGCTCACGCAGTTCGGCGCTTTCGTCGAAGTTCTCCAGCCCGGTTGCCGGTCGTCCATCAAGCACTGGCACAGCGCCGAAGACGAGATGGTCTATGTCCTCACTGGCGAGATTACTGTTATCGAGGGTGCGTCCGAGACGCTCATGCGAGCGGGAGATGCCGCAACCTTCAAGGCGGGTGTTGCGGTTGGGCACTGTCTGGAGAATCGGAGCGCTTCACCCACTCGATGCCTGGTCGTCGGCACTCGCGCGCCTGTCGATCGCATCACCTACCCGGACCATGATCGGGTCTGCCTGCGCGATCGCTCGCTTCCTGATGACCTGTGGACCAACGCTGCTGGCCAGCCTGCCGACAGCCCGTACGAGAAGCTGTAGCCGGCAAAGGTGACAGCGCCATATGCGGTAGCTGGTCGGCTTCCTGCATCCACTCGTCCACCAGGGGATGGGCGAGCAGCCTTTGCGCTCACTGTGCCGCGCGTGGCCATCGATCTATATCGAGGCGGTCTCTGGTCAGCCGGATCACGGCAGGAACGTGCATGAAACGCTCCATCGGCCAGTTGTCGCTTGTCATTTGGAGCCGCAGAATCGCCCCACATCCATGCACCTCGGCCCCACGCCGCCTCTCAAATGTACTCAGCCTTCGATCAGTTTTCAGCCCATCTGCGCGCACAAGCCCCTGACACGCAGGATTGGTCGGATGAGGGCGGGTGGCAAGTTGCAGCAAACCTGTTGCTTCGGTTCACCGCCGAGGATTGGGAAGAACTCGTCCGGACTTGGCGACTCAATGATTCGAGTTGGCGCACCTGCTTGGCGGACATCCTAACCCCGCAAAACGCGTCAGCATCGAATCTCCTTCTGGAGATGACGTCTGATCAAGATACTGACGTATCGTTTACTGCGCTGTGCCGCGTAGCTTTTTATTGCGGAGTAAACGTTAACGCCGAAGGTCCATTTGTGGATCAACGCATTTGTGTTCCAGCTTTCCTACAGGTGGCCAGGGATCACCCGCTGTTGTTGCGCAATCTGGAGCACACTCGCCGTCATTGCGCAGACTTCTTCGACCGGCAATTCGGCTTGCTGGCCGCGCGACTAAGCCGGAATGATCCCTGACCCCAGCCAAATCGCTTCGCAGTAGCACGTTCACACCTTCATTGACTGGCTGTCGACCGAAGCTTGGCAGTAGACGCCACGGTTCGCGGCCGATTGGAGGGTGTCCAGTGGTGCGTCCGTGGCGGTTACCAGCGCATTCGGCGCTCTTGCGAGCGCCGAGGTGTCGGATCATTGGCTGGCTGATGTCTCGACGATTGCCTTAAGGGCTTTGATATCCACAGCCATGATCGGATGCCGGGCTTTACTCGTCTTGTTGTGTCCCGAGCGGTCGCGCTGTGTCGGGTTCGGACTTCATGGATTCCCTTAGTTCCATCCACTGCAGCCGCGCCTGCGCCAGCGCTGCGCAGCGTACGCCCATGGTGGTCATCGCGGCGATGCCTTCCAAGGAGATGGACAGGCTGCGGTTGTCCAGTTCCTCCGCTTCGTTGACAGCGTCGGCGAGCACCCCGATCGAGTGCCGCGCATACTGCAACCACTCGGTGGCATCGCTCAGCAGGGCGTGCGGCGAGGCGTTCGGGTCGGCGTAATAGTCGACGTTGCGTGACAGCCAGCGTTCTCCAAACAGATTCATGTCCTTAAGCTCCTGAAGTGATGCCGCGTCTCGGTCCAGGTGCGGCACGCCGAAACAGCCGGGCGTGCCGCGATCACACGGACTCGAAGGCTCACCGACAGCCCATGGCTGGGCGCCGGGCGGCTTGATTGAGAAGTGGATGGGCGTCAGTAAGTTCCGCCGTCGCGCAGGGCGACGCGCCGGGTTTCACGGCTGGGGAACAATCCCTGCGAAAAACACTTAAGCCCGGTTCTTCAACCGTGTTCGCGAAGGGTGCGAACGGCCCGGATTGGGGGTGAGGATGCCGCCGAGGGGATCGGCGGGCGCGAGAGTGCCGTATGATTTGGCTTAGCCACAATCAACTCCTTAGCAAGTTGGTTTGGTTAGCGGGTCGTAGGAGCGCCAACTCCTGCGGCCCGCGCTTTCTCACGGCATGGCTGCCATGGTTGCCCGCAACGCGTCTTGCGATACAGCGCGGACAACGTCTACGAAGCTAACAAAAGCGATTTGGGTTGTCTGTAGGGCATGGACTGCGGAATATGTCGGAGCGGCCCGCGAACTAGGCGGAACACATGAATAGTTTCGACACGTTGGAAGATGCTCCCCGCGTCGCCCAACAAGTAGTAGACGGTGAGTTAAATCCGAATCTTGGATGTTCGTTGATCGCAGAGATCAACAAGAATATCGGATACCTTTCCGAGCTAGACATGTTTATGCCCCTTGCTCATGACCAATACGGGCATGATGAGCTCGGTTTCACTGCTGAGTCGTGTGTGCTGGAGATGCAGGAGGCCTGTCGTGACCTCTTAATGGCGCACCGACCTTAGTGTGGTTGGGGTCTATAGCGTTCGAGGGCAGGGATGGGTGATGTCCGCTTCCGACCCAAAAGGGGACATCGCAAGCTTCAAGGAGAACGTAGGTTATGGCCGCAGCAGCAGATGTCTTCCCATGCGTCTACTTACAATTCTTGGGAACCGCCGACCAGGGACTTCAGCTAGAGGTGCTGCCTGCGGATGCGAATGGGCAGCCGCTTGGCGTGGATACTCTGATAACGGTTCTTGGCGATGGCACCGATCGACTCTGGGTTCAGCTCTATGACGTGGCTGGGAACTTGGTGCGGATACCACTGGCCGATCTCGAAATGGCCATAGAATCAGCCAAAGCTGAAGTGCATGGCGAAGCGTGGTACGAACGTTAGGCTGACTAGATTTGCGATGTCCGCTTCCGACCCAAAGCGGACGTGTCGCGAACACCAAAATCATTCGGAAAGGGAGAGCTATGACTTTGTTCCGGGCCGCCTTTGCTCTAGTCATGATCCTGGCGGGGAGTGCCGCACAAGCAAGCCAGGAGGGGCTGTTGCCGCTGACCACATTTCAGCTTCAGTCGGCGGGAAATGGAGACACAGGCTCCGTCTCGATTTGGGGTTCCGTAGGTGACAGGGGCCTGACCGAGCTAAACGTCAACGCGTTTGGCAAGCACTTCACCCTGAGCGCCGAACAGCTGCAGAGGTTGCGTGAGTTAGACGTCAACGGATGCCAGCTTTCGTTCGAACACGGTTATAAGGAGCTCGGAGGGCGAACCTTGTACGTCAAGCTGATCAAAGGGTTCACATCCGGGGTCAGTCGCGCTGCGACGGTGGTGCTCAAGGAGGATGGATCGGTTTCGCTGGATCTATCATCCTGACGAGTACGAAGTCCCCTTCCGACTCGCAGCGGACATCGTGGTTCGTAAACCCACATTCATCGCTTAGCGTGAGCACATGAAGCAACCAGCCACTTTGGCCATCGCCCTGCTGATCGCATCTACTGTTCCGGTAATTGCTGGCGGAATAATGGCACCAGCACCCGATATGACCTCGCTACTGCTTGCGATCGTGGTTTATATGTATGCGTGCTTTTTTACTGCAGTATTTGGCCTGCCCAGTTACTTGCTCTTTGATCGACTCGGCTGGGCGCGGTGGTGGTCTGCGACGGTTATTGGCATGCTCGTTGGCGCAGTCGTTGGCAGGTTTGTCTGGAAGCCCTATGCGTCCATCGACATAGATGTGCCAGTGATGACGGCGATAGGTGCCGTGACGGCACTGGTCTTCTGGATGGTGGCAAGGCGAGCCAAGCGCTCAGGTGTGCCTATCGGGCGATCAGCCTAAGCGCTAATGTCCGCATTCGACCTGCAGCAGACATGTCCGAGCGAACGTGGGAAATTGACGTGACAGGCGATATGCGACGGCTATTCAAGAAGCCGGCACAGAGTTTGTGCACGTCGACTGGCACTGCAATTTTCGACGCAACAAGAAGCACTTGGCGAGCTACTCGGTGTGGAACCGGATCACTTCCATCAGAAAAAAGCATGGCAAAACACCTGTCTGCTGGGTGGCGATGTTCGAGGCGCGCCGGGCGATAGTGTGCTAGATGGACCGGCTGCGTAGGTGGTCAACGTAGAAGTCGGATCTGTGGAACCAGCTAATTCATTGCGCTTCGCAGTGCCTGCTTCCGACCCATAGCTGGCGCGGGGTATAGAGCAGCCTCTAGCTTCAACTGGCCAAGGAAATGCGGGCATGAAGTTTCGGGTAGAAGACATCATGCGAAAGCATGAGGCCCGTCCTCATCTTCGCCAGGCAGCTGGAAGCGGAAAGCTTTGAGTTGTCCGCAGCCCCAAAGCTGGGCGAAGTCTCGATACGACACCACCTTTCAATGCCTCGAACTGTTGCGCCAGGTAGGAAGGTAAATTCGTCGTTATTTGCTTTCTATCTCTCGACGGCCAGTGATCGGACGCAATTGCAGTTGGAGACGAGCTGGAACTAACGTAACTGGTTTGCGGACCTACGAGATAACAATATCCGTTTTCGACCCGAGGCGGACATTTGATATCAGGCCGGAGCACTCGGTCGAAAGTGGCCTTTTATGGTCCCCTCATCCCTGTAGATACTTGCAGTGAATTCGTCATCCGATGCGTCTTGTTGTGATTAGTCACGTAATCCATCCACGGTACGATCCGGAGGCGTTATGGACTTTCCAAGCAGCTTCTTCTTTATCGCAATGGCCATGTTGCCGTCGGCCCACCCGCCTGCGAGCGAGGCATTCACCGAAGGGGCTGATGGTGTACGCATTCATTACATAGAGGCAGGTCCCGCTCACGCGTCGCGTAGTTTGCTGCTGATCCCTGGGTGGCGCGTCAGTGCCAAGGTGTGGGCGCAACAGATCGACTACTTCGGGGCGCAAGGATTTCATGTCATTGCGATGGATTCGCGATCGCAAGGTGAATCTACGATTGCTGCGAGCGGCAACACGCCGGAGGGCCGCGCGCGTGACGTTGACCGCGTGATAGCGAATCTGAAGCTCACCCACCTGACCCTCGTTGGTTGGTCACAAGGTGCGCAGGACGTTGCCGCCTACATTGGGCAGTTCGGGACGGTTGCGCTGGACAAGGTCGCCCTGGTCGATAGTCCGGTCAGCGCTGGCCCTGCCGATGTGACGGAAACGTCGGGCATGGTGAAGCAGGTGCTTCAGGGCCTGGGCCAATACGCGCGCGCCCCCGATGCGTACTCCATGGGAATGATGCAGGCCATCATGAAGGTGCCTCCCGCGCCGCTCACGTTCGACATGCTCACCAGCGAATCACTCAAGACGCCTGTCGATACCGGGGTCTCGATGCTTGTCGCGGACATGTTGACGACAGACCGCCGCCCCAGCCTCAAGAAGTTCGACAAGCCGACACTAGTGATTGCTTCCGGCGAAAGTTTGCTGCTGCAAGCGCAAAAAGCGATGGTGCAAGCACTCCCGAATGCGCAATTCGTTTCGATGGAGCACGCGCGGCACGCGGTATTTGTTGATGCGCCGGCCGACTTCAATCGAACCCTCCTGCGCTTCATGGGCTCCCCGGCGCCGGGTTCGTTCGGTTCGCGATAACGGACCGGAGGCAGTCAAGCGTGTTGGTCCCATGCGTGGCTCCGCTACCTTAACTGCCTCTGGACTACCCCTGATTTAACGGACACCTAAAAGCGGGGACAATCCTCGCACGGAGGTGTTCGATGGAGAAGCGCCAGAAGTTCAGTCCTGAATTCAAACGCGAGGCTGTGCGTTTGCTGGCGACGAGCGGCAAGCCAGCAGCGGTGGTGGCGCGCGAACTTGGCATTCCACGCAACCGGCTCTACAAGTGGGCGCACGATGCGCAGTCCAAAGGGCAGCAAGCCTTTCCTGGTAGCGGCAGGCCCAAGGCCAGCCAGGACGAGTTGGCCGCACTCAAGCGCGAGTTGGCACGCGTGAAGGAAGAGAACGAGATTCTAAAAAAAGCGGCGGCGTACTTCGCGCGGGAGCTGCCGTGAAGTACGCCTGGATGGCAGGCGAGCATGGCCACGATGTGCGCACGCTATGCCGTGCACTGGGGGTCTCGCCGAGTGGCTACTACGCCTGGCGCAAACGCCGCCCCGGGGCGCGTGCTCAGGATGACCTGCGCTTGCTTGAGCGTATCCAGCAGCTGCATCAAGACACCCACGAAGCCTACGGCACGCAGCGCATATGGCATGCCTTGCGGCAGGAGGGTGAGACATGCGGCCGCCATCGCGTGTGTCGATTGCGCCGCGCCAACGCCATCCAAAGCCGGCGGCGCCGACGTTACATCCGGCAGCGGGGACCGTATCAGCGAGTTCCGGCTGCGCCCAATCGCCTGACGTGGCCCTTCACGAGCGAGGCGCCAGATCGCGTGTGGGTGGCCGACATCACGTACATTCCCACGCGCCAGGGCTGGCTTTATCTGGCGGCGGTACTGGACGTCTACAGCCGCCGCCTTGTCGGATGGGCCATGGGGCCACGCCCCGACCAGGCCTTGGCCAGCGATGCGCTACGGATGGCACTGATGCGGCGCAGACCGAGCAAGGAGGCGATCCACCATAGCGACCAGGGCACGCAGTACACGAGCAAGGCCTATCAGCAGCAACTGAGCGACGCGGGCCTTCTGGTCAGCATGAGCCGCAAGGGGATGCCCTACGACAACGCCGTCATGGAAAGTTTCTTCAGCTCGCTCAAGCAGGAGCTTACCCACCACGAGTCCTTCGCCGACCTCGATACAGCCAGAGCAAAGATCTTCCACTACGTGGAAGTGTTTTATAACCGCCAGCGATTGCATAGCAGCCTGGGCTATCGCTCGCCGGACGACTATGAGTATCGTCGCCCGGTGGCTTAATTAACCTGTCCGTGGAATCGGGGGTAGTCCAGGTCG
>JBCNOA010000109.1:0-13422 GCA_039594095.1 Dyella sp. | reverse complement strand
GACTGGAGCTGTTCGACAAGGTCGTGGACATCGACCAGTCGCCGATCGGTCGCACGCCGCGCTCGAATCCCGCCACCTACACCGGCCTGTTCACGCCGCTGCGCGAACTGTTCGCGCAGGTGCCGGAAGCGCGTTCGCGCGGCTATACCGCCGGCCGCTTCAGCTTCAACGTGCGTGGCGGCCGCTGCGAAGCCTGCGAAGGCGACGGCATGATCAAGGTGGAGATGCACTTTCTGCCGGACGTGTATGTCCCCTGCGACGTCTGCCACGGCAAGCGCTACAACCGCGAGACGCTGGAGATCACCTACAAGGGCCACACCATCGCCGATGTGCTCGACATGACGGTGGAAGATGCGCTGAAGCTGTTCGAGAACGTTCCCACCATCGCGCGCAAGCTCGAGACCCTGCGCGCGGTCGGCCTGGATTACATCAAGCTCGGCCAGAGCGCGACGACGCTTTCCGGCGGCGAGGCGCAGCGCGTGAAGCTCTCCAAGGAGCTCTCCAAGCGCGATACCGGCCGCACGTTGTACATCCTGGACGAGCCGACCACCGGCCTGCACTTCCATGACATCGAACAGTTGCTGGACGTGCTGCACCAGTTGGTCGACCAGGGCAACACCGTGGTGGTCATCGAGCACAATCTGGATGTCATCAAGACCGCCGACTGGATCGTCGACCTCGGCCCCGAGGGCGGTGCCGGCGGCGGACGCATCCTGATTTCCGGCACGCCGGAGACGGTGGCCGAGACGGCCGAGTCGCACACCGGCCGCTTCCTGGCGCCGCACCTCGGCATGACGCCCGCGAAAGCGCAAAAGAACAACGGCCGCGAGAAGGCCTCCCGGAAAAAGACCGCATGAGTTCCAGCACTACCGATACCCCTGCCCCGGCTCGCCGCCGCAAGACCGTCGCCGAGCCGGCAGCCGAGGTGACGGCACCGACACCTGCCCCGCTGTTCGTCGCCTCGATCGGCGTGCGCTGGCGCGATCTCGATGCGTTCAACCACGTCAATAATTCCAACTACCTCACCTACCTGGAAGAAGCGCGCCTGCAATGGCTCAAGCACGTGCCCGGGCCGTGGTTCGACGAGCAGTCCATGCCGGTGCTCGCGGCCAGCGACATCAACTACCGTTTCCCCATCGAGTGGCCTGCGCAGTTGCACGTTGAGCTTTCCTGTCTGCGACTGGGCAACAGTTCGATGACCATCGGCCACCGCATCGTAGATGCCGAACAGCCGGAGAAGCTGTACAGCGACGGCCACGTGGTGATGGTCTGGATGAATCCGCATACCGGCAAGCCGGTGCCCTTGCCGCAAGCCATCCGCGACGCAGTGGCGAAGGACTGAGCGGCGGCATCATCCGAGAGGGCGCCGTGCCGATGCAGACCGGCATGGCGCCTCACTGAGGCGCAAAGCCCTATCGAATCCGACCATAGCGCAGGAGCACGCACGGCATGTCCACGTCCACCGCCCTCCCGCGCGTCGCCGTCATCGGCTGCGGCGGCACGATCGCCTCGCTGGGTACATCCAGCACCGACCTGATGGATTACCCGGAATTCGGCAGCAAGCTCGATGCCGTGCAGATCCTGGAACGCATTCCGGAAATCGCCACCGTCGCCCAGGCGGTACCGGTGCCATTCCGATCGGTGGGTAGCAACAACCTGACCATGGCCGACCTGTTCGAGCTGCGCGCGACGATACGGCGCCTGTCGCGCGAGCAACCCGAGCTTGCCGGCTTCGTAATACTGCAAGGCACCGCGACCCTGGAAGAAACAGCGTTCTTCCTCCATCTCACACTGAACGTCCCGCAAGCAGTGGTTCTGACGGGCGCCCAGCGGCCGATCAGCGCAGTAGGCTCCGACGCGCCTTCCAACTTGCTGGGCGCCCTCCGCGTGGCCGGTGCGGCATCTTCCCGCGATCGCGGCGTGCTGGTGGTCTTCAATGACGGCATCCACGCGGCGCGCGACGTGATCAAGGTCTCGACCCTGAGGCTCGACACTTTTCGCTCGATGGACCTCGGCGTGCTGGGCACGGTCGATCCCGATGGCATCCGATATCGCCGGCGCCCGGAAGGTGTCCATGCGGCGTTCGCGGACCTGCCGGACGATACGCAGCCTCCGCGCGTGGACATCGCGTACTCCTACCTCGGCGCGGACGACGCCCTGATCGAGGCCGCACTGGCCAAGGGCGCGCTGGGCATCGTCTCCGCCGGCCTGGCGCCGGGACTGGTCACGGCGGCGGAGAAACGCGCACTGGAGGCGGCCATCGCGCGCGGTATCGCCGTGGTGCAGTGCACGCGCTCCCCGCTGGGACGCGTGGCGCAGCGACGCTATCTGAGCGAAGCCGGCTTCATCGCCGGCGAAGACTTCAGCCCGCAAAAGGCACGCATCCTGCTCGCCCTGGGATTGACCGTGACCCGCGACGTCTCGGTATTGCGCGAATACTTCGCCACCCATTGAACCGCCCGGAACGGCCGCAACGCAGGGCGCCCGATTCGGGGTTAGCCGGGCCCTGACGCCGGATGCCGCATCTTCATGCTCGACGCGTAAGATCGGCGGCGCCCAACGAAAGGAGTTCGCCCGTGAGCAAGTTTCCCTTCACCACCCTCGCCGTCGCCTGCGCCGCGGCCTTCGCCGGCAGCGCGGCCGCCGCCCCTTCCGACCGTACCGAACTGACGCTCTACCGCAGCGATGACGCTTCACTGTTCACCGGTGGCGACGGCGGCAACGTGGATAGCGGTTATGCGATGGCGCGCGAGCCGCGCCGGCTGGACCTGAAGCAGGGCGTACAGGACATCAGCCTCGGCGGCCTGCCGGCCTTCCTCGATACCGAGGCGCTTTCGCTGGATGTCGAAGGCGATGCCGCGAAAGTGCTGTCGCAGCGCCTTCGCCTGGCGCAAGGTCGCGATGCTGCTCTCGGCAGCCTCGTCGGCCAACCCGTGGAAGTGCTGGCCGACAGCGGACAGTTGCTGGCTAGCGGCACCCTGCTTCGCGCCGGCAATGGCCTGCTGGTGAGCGATGGCAACGGCCGCACCAGTCTGATCCGCGAATACGCCGCGGTGCGGGCCAGCGGACAGTTCAACACCGGCTCCAGCCTGGAGCTGCGCATCGATGCCCCTCGTGCGGGCAATGCCCGCGCGACACTGAGCTACCCCACGGCCGGTCTGGGTTGGCGCGCCGCGTATATCGGCACCCTGCTGCCGGGTGGAGGCTGCAAGCTGCGCATCGAATCGCGCGCGAGCATCGCCAACCGCAGCGGACGTGATTGGAACGACGTTCAACTCACCCTGATCGCCGGCGAGCCGCAGATCACGCGCACGCCCGGCCCCATGCCGGCTGCGGCGCCCATGGCGATGACCTACCGCAGCAAGGCCGCCGTGGCGGACATGCCCCAGCAGGGCTCGGTCGCCGATTACCGCACCTACACACTGCCGGGCGCTGTCAGCCTGCCCGACGGCAGCGTCAGCCAGGTACCGCTCTATGCGACCCGCCAGATCGATTGCGAACGTACCCTGCTCTACGAAACCGGAGGCCGCTGGACACCGCCGCAGCCGATGACCAACCGCGACTTCAACACCGGCGGCGGCAACATGGTCACCAGCACGCTGCGCCTGAAGGCCTTCGACAGCCTGCCGGCGGGCAACCTGCGCGTGATGACCGCCGACCGCAACGGTACGCCGCAATTCATCGGCGAAGGCCGCATCGAGGACACGCCCAAGGGCAGCGACGCGACTATCACGCTGGGCAATGCCTTCGACCTGCGCGCCGAGCGCGAGCGCACCGACTTCAAGGTGGACAAGACCGGTCGCTCGATGGACGAGGCCTTCCGCATCACGCTGACCAACGCCAGCGATACGGCACGCACCGTCACGGTCCGCGAGCATCCCAGCCGCTGGCGCGAGTGGACGCTGACCTCGTCCAGCCACAAGCCGTCCGAGCAGAAGCCGGATCTGCTGGAATTCCGCGTGGAAGTTCCGGCCGGCGGCAAGGCGACGCTCGACTACGCGGTGCGCTATCGCTGGGCCGAGACCGACCAGCCGCAATAACGGAAGCACGGCGAAGAGGCCCGTGAGTTTGCTACGCTCGCGGGCCTCACTTCATCGCCAGGGGCGCCGCCATGCTCAACATCGTCCAGCACGACGCGATCTCGGAAATCAATCTCGCGCGGCCGCCGGTCAATGCGCTGAATCTCGATCTTCTGCAAGCGATCCAGGACGGCATCGCCGGGGCCATCCAAGGCGGCGCGCGCGGCATCGTGCTGTCCGGCGCTTCCGGCATGTTCTCGGCAGGCGTGGACGTTCCCGCGCTGCTGGGCCAGGACCGCGCCGGCGTGCGCGCCTTCTGGCGATCGTTCTTCGCTACCTGCTCCGCGATCGCCATGTCGCCCGTACCTGTGGTGGCGGCCATCAGCGGCCACGCACCGGCCGGCGGCGCGGTGCTTTCGCTGTTCTGCGATTACCGCGTGATGGCCGAAGGCCCGTTCCGCATCGGCCTGAACGAAGTTCAGGTCGGGCTGATCGTGCCCGATTGCATCCAGCTCGCCCTGCGTCGCGTGGTCGGCCCCTACCGTGCCGAACGGCTGCTGATCGCCGGCGCGATGATCGAGGCGCAACAGGCCCTGGCATGCGGCTTCGTGGACGAACTCACCGGCGTAGAACAGGTGACCACGCGCGCCCTGCACTGGCTCGGCGAACTCTTGGCCCTACCGTCCGACGCGATGCTGGCCACGCGCAGGCTTGCCCGCGCCGATCTCACTGCCGTCTGGGCGGATCCGGACGCTCTGCCGATCGACAGCTTCGTCGATGCATTCTTCAGCGACGAAACGCAGGCCGTGCTGCAGCAGCTGGTCGCTCGTCTCAAGAAAAAATGACAATGGACGGATGGATGGGCGCACTCGCCCCATCCATCCAAAGGCGGAGCCGGATCAACCCTTCTCCACGGGACGCTCCGGATCGCTCACCCAGCCGCTCCACGACGGTGCATACAGACGCGAACCCTGCAGACCGGCATGCTCCATCGCCAGCAGGTTGTGGCAAGCCGTCACCCCGGAACCGCACATGTGCACGACGTGTGACGGCGGCGTGGAGCCCATCAGCGCCGTGAATTCCTGGCGCAACTGCACAGCGGGCTTGTAGCGTCCCTGCGCATCGAGGTTGTCCGAGTAAGGGCGATTCACCGCGCCCGGCACATGGCCGCCGACGCGATCGATAGGCTCGACCTCGCCGCGATAGCGCGGCGCAGCGCGCGCATCGACGAGCAGGCGGCCACGCTCCTCCGCCATTCCAAGATGGTCGACGGTGAAACGCGATGCGTCGTAGCGCAGGGAGACCTGGGTGGGTGTCCGTTTTACTTCGCCGGACTCGAGCGGCAGGCCTGCGGCCTGCCATGCCTGGAAGCCTCCATCGAGCACTGCCGCTTCGCGGATGCCGACCAGTTGCAGCAGCCACCACAACCTCGCCGCGGCAAGCGCGCCGCCGGCCGCGTCGTAGCAGACCACCTGCAATCCGGGGCGCCAGCCCCAACGCGACAACACCGCCGAAAACGCCTGTTCGAGCGGCAAGGGATGGCGTCCCAACCCCTCGCTCTGTCGCGACAGATCGGAGAGGTCGCGATCCAGATGAGCGTAGACGGCGCCGGGAATATGCGCCTCGCGGTAAGCGCGCTCGCCCTTGTCCGGATCGCCACCGGCGACGGCCAATTCGAAGCGGCAATCGACGATGAGCACCTCTTTGGGCGCTAGCGCGGCGAGGTCCGTGGCTTCGATCAGCGTGGTATGCAGGGTCATAGTCGCCCCATGCGTTGCAGCAGGTTGACGAGCATGGCCGCCGTCGCTCCCCAGATGCGATGGCCGCCATGGATGAATTCCGCCATCTCGCGGCGATGCCCGCGGAAATCCATGGTGTAGCGCCGCAGGTTGGCAGTGTCCAGAAAGAAACCGAGCGGCACCTCGAAGACTTCGGCCACTTCCGCCGGTGCCGGATACAAGCGCGCGTCTGGAGCGATCCGCGCCACCACGGGCGTGATGCGATAGCCGCTGATGGTATCGAAGGGATCGAGATAGCCCAGGGGCGTGACCAGCCGGCGATCCAGCCCGACCTCTTCCTCGCTTTCGCGCAATGCGGTGGCCACCGCGTCGGCGTCCTCCGGATCGGTACGTCCGCCGGGGAAGGCCACCTGCCCGGCGTGCGCCTGCAGAGTGTCGTTGCGCACGGTCAGCACCAATCGGGGCTGCACGCCCTCGCGCCAGCCCAGCAGAACGGCGGCGGCACGCCGTGGCGCATCGCCGATCAGCTCGACCATCTCGTGATAATTCCAGCCGGGCCCTTCGGGTGGCTCCGACAACGGTCTGACGGCGGATGCCACGATCGACAAGGGATCGCCCATCACGCTTCCTTGCGCCGTGCCGGCAGTATGTCGCGCATGACATGCCAGCGGTCCGCATCGCTCATGCCGCGCCAGCGGGCGATTTCCTCGCCGGTGCGCAGGCAACCCTCGCAATAGCCACGTTCGTCGAGGCGACAGACGCCGATACAGGGAGTCAGGGGTGCGGCAGGGACGGGGGCGGGATCGGTCGGCATGGACCAGACATCGTAGCCCAAGCCCCTCCCCGCCGACAGCGAACCCCGCTACTGCTTGATTTCCAGCAGCTCGATCTCGAACACCAGCGCTTCATTCGGACCGATGCGCGGCAGATTGCCGCGTTCGCCGTAGGCCAGCGCGGGCGGAATCACCACACGCCACTTATCGCCCACGTGCATGCGCTGGATCACGTCCTGCCAACCGGGAATCACCTTGTTGTTGACGATGAAGCTCACTGGGGAGCCGTGCGCCCAGGAACTGTCGAACTCGGTGCCATCGATCAGCGTAGCCCGGAAGTTCACCGTCACCGTGCTGTTGACGGCGGGTTGTTCCTTGCCCGTACCTTGCTTCAGCACCTGATACTGGATGCCGGAGGGCAGCTGGACGACGCCGGGCTTCTGCCGGTTCTTCGTCAGGAAGTCCGCGCTCTTGACGGCATTGGAGGACGCGAGTTGCTGAAACTCCGTCTCCGCCCTGTCGTGCATGTGCTTGTCCAGGCGGCGCAACTGCTCATGCATGTCCTGCATCGGTACGGCGGGACGGCGCTTGGTATAGGCGTCCTGGATCGCGCGCTGCATGACGGCGATATCCACGTCGGGGTCGCCATTGGCGAACTGGCTGCCGATCTGGTAGCCGATCGCATAGGACAGCTTGTTCTTGTCCAGCCGGTTCGCCTGCGCGTCGGACGCGGGGTCACGGCTCTGCGCATGGGTGGCTGCCGTACCCAGCAGCATCATGCCCAGGGCCAACCAACGCCGTCGTGTCATGCCAATCCTCCATCGCGGAACGCGAGCCGGCACATCCTAAGGGGTTTGCCGGTCTCGTGCAGCGGCCGGCGAAGGCCGGTGCCACCCGCTGAGAACGTCCGCGGCGCCAAAGGTTCCCGCTGTTACCATCAGCGTTTTTCGACGCCGGAACCCATCATGGCCTACCGCAACCTCGACATCGCCAACCGCGGCGCGGTCCGCACCATTACCGTCAACCGCCCCGACAAACTCAACGCACTGAACCGCGACACACTCAACGAACTGACCCTCGCCTTCGCCCAGGCGGCACAAGACGATGCGGTCCGTGCGGTGGTGCTGGCCGGAGCGGGCGACAAAGCCTTCGTGGCCGGCGCCGACATCGCCGAAATGAATGGCTACACGCCGGTCCAGGCCCAGGGTTTCTCGCGTGCCGGGCAGCGGCTGATGACCTCCATCGAGCGGCTGGGCAAGCCGGTGATCGCACGCATCCAGGGTTTCGCCCTTGGCGGCGGGATGGAGCTTGCGATGGCCTGTCACTTGCGCGTGGCCAGCGAGAAGGCGCGCTTCGGTCAACCGGAGATCAACCTTGGGCTCATCCCCGGATTTGGAGGCACGCAGCGCCTGCTGCGCCTGGCAGGCCGCAGCGCCGCGCTGGAACTTTGCCTGACCGGCGCCATGATCGGCGCTCAGCGCGCCTACGAATTGGGCATCGTCAACCGCGTGGTGGCTCAGGAGGCGTTGGACGAAACCGTCGACGCCCTGGCCGATCAGCTTGCGGCGTCCGCACCGCTGGCCGCGGCGGGCATCCTGGATACCGTGCTGCAAGGCGGAGAGAGCTCGCTTGACCAGGGGCTGGAATTCGAGACGCAGGCATTCGCGCTGGCTTTCTCCACCGAGGACATGCGCGAGGGCACGACCGCCTTCCTGGAAAAGCGCAAAGCCGAATTCAAAGGCAAGTGACGCGCCGGGCGCGGCGCCCTAATGGCCCGCACCCTCGAATTTCTTCTCGCCGGCCGTGACCTCCAGGCCCAGGCGGTTCTCCGGCGGAGCCAGCGGACACACTACGTGCGGCGTGATCGCGCACGGCGGGTTCTCCGCGAGATTGAAATCGAGCAGCACCTTGCCGTCTTTGGGCATGTCCGCATAGAGGAAACGCGCGCCGCCATACGTCAGCTTGCCCGCCGTGCGATCGCTGAAGACGAAGAACAGCCGGCCGTCTTCTTCCATCGGAGTGAGCGCGTAGCGCCGTCCATCGCGCTCGAACACCGCCTGCCCCGTTACCGGCTCGTCGTTTTCCGCGCCGACGACATTGGCCAGCGTGAGCGTACGTGGCGTCGTGAACGGCTCCCAGCGCGCCTCGATCTTCCAGGAAGCATCGATCGGGAAATAGCTCAGCCCGGGAAAGTGCATGCGCAAGGGCGACGCATTGTCCTTGACCCGCAGGCCGCGGCGCTGTCCGGTCTCCACCACGTAGAGGTAACGCTCCGACCCGAAGTACGCGCGCGTCGGCTGAAGCTGGCCGTGAGCTCCTTGCGTGCGCATCGGCGTGGCCGCAACGCGGCGGCCGTCTACCGTGATGCGAACGCCGTCGGCCGCGCGGAAATCGACCGAACCGTTGTCGGACAGCCGCAGCACGCCCAGATGCGCTGGCGCATCCGGAACATTGAAGCGGTTATCGGCAGCAGAGCCGACCGTGTTGTCGCCCGGCCCGAGCCAGCCGGAAGCGACCAGCGTCAAATAGCCGTCCGCACGCTGCAGGGCCTCCACACGCGAGGCCCGCGCCTGCTCGACCAGCTTCGCGTAACCCTGAAGCTCAGCCGCTTCCGACGGTGCGGAAAACGACGCGCCCGGCAACAGGCCGGCAGACGCAACGCAGACCATTGCCAATCGGGACAGAGCGCGCACGCTAATGCCCGCCACGGTATTTCTTTTCGCCTGCAGTCACCGCGACGTCGAGCCTGTTCTCAGGCGGCGCCAGAGGGCAAGTGGCGAACGGCGTGAAGGCGCAAGGCGGGTTATAGGCCTTGTTGAAATCCAGCACCACCTTGCCGTCCTTGGGCAAGGCAGCGTAGAGGAAGCGCGCCGCGCCATACGTTTCCTTGCCGGAAGTGCGATCGGCGAGAACGAAGAACAGTTCGCCGCCCGGCTCCTCCTGGTACGGAAGCAACTCGAAGGTATGGCCGTCCCTGTGAAATACGGCCTTGCCCGGCACGTCGACTTTGTCGATGGTGCCGATCACGGAACCGATTTCCAGTTTGTGCGGCGGATCGAACGGTACCCAATCAGCGACCACCCGCCATGACGGATCGATCGCGAAATAGTCGATACCGAGGAAATGCCTGCGCGTCTCCGCGTCGCTGTCCTTCACGCGAAGCGCCTTGCGGCCGTCGCGCTCGATGACATAGAAATTCGCGGTACCGAAAGCCACCGTCGTGGGCGTGCCTTCACCCGCATGCATGTCGTCGATCAACGTCGCTTCACGGACGTTTTTTCCGTCGATCGTGGCGCCACTGTGCTCGTCCAGCGAAATATGCGCGGAACCGTCCTTGTCCAAACGGACGACGCCAAGATGCGCAGGGCCCGTCTTGAGCACCACATCGTTGTCATGTCCGCTGCCGACGCGGTTGTCGCCTTCGTGCAGCCACTCCAGCCCGATCAGGCTGAGCCATCCGGACGGCGCGGTCAGGTTGGCGGTGCGCTTGGCACGCCATTGGGCGATTTCCTGCTGATAGTCGGCAGGCGCGGCGGCATGGACAGTTTCGGCGTGCACGGTGACAACTCCAAGGCTCAGGGCGGCAATGAAGGCAAAGGTGGCGCTACGCGGCATGGCAGGGACCCGTCGGAGAGCGAGGCCCGAGTATGGACGTCTATTTGGCGCACCCGCAAGCGGTGCGGCGGCCTTCAGCGCCCGCGCAGGAACAGCTTGTCCAGCTCGCCGAGGCTGAGCTGGGTCCAGGTGGGGCGTCCGTGATTGCACTGGCCGGAACGCTCCGTGGCCTCCATCTCGCGCAACAGGGCATTCATTTCGGGCGCGGTAAGACGCCGGCCGGCGCGCACCGAGCCGTGGCAGGCCATCGTGGCGAGCAGTTCGTTCTCGAGCTCCTGCAACCGACGCGAGCTGCCGTGCAGCGCTAGCTCGGCCAGCACGTCGCGACAGAGCTGCGCGACATCGGCGCCTTCGAGCAGCGCGGGAATGCGCCGCACCACCACGCCCGACGGGCCGCTGCGCGACAGTTCGAGGCCCCACTCGGCCAATGCATCCGCATGCTCTTCGGCGGCCGCGGCTTCCTTCGCGCTCACCGACACGTTCAGCGGCACCAGCAGGATCTGCGAGCGCAGGTTGCTGCAAGCTCGGCCGGCCTTGAGCTTTTCGTAGGTGATCCGCTCGTGCGCGGCATGCATGTCCACCAGCACCAGACCATGGGCATTCTCCGCAAGGATGTAGATGCCCTTGAGCTGTGCAATGGCGAAACCGAGCGGTGGCGCCTCGTCGTCCTGTGCGGCCGGCATCGGCGCATTCGCCGCGTAGACCGATTCGGCGATACGAGGAGGCTCGCCCAGCAGGGCCGCATAATCGGCCAACGGCTCCTCGCGGACACCGAGATTCAAGCGACTCTGACTGAACTGGCCAGACCAGGCTGCAGTTGCCGGCGCCGTAGCCACCGAAGCGGCTGGCGCAACGCTGGCCGCAAGCGATACGGCGCCGACCGGATCGGCCGCGGCCGTGGCGCTCCCCGCATGGCCGGCACGCGTCTGCGCCAGCGCCTCGTGCAGCGTCCGAAACAGAAAATCGTGTACCAGCCGCTGCTCGCGGAAACGCACTTCATGCTTGGCCGGGTGCACATTGACGTCCACGCCCGCCGGATCCAGTTCCAGATAAAGCACGAAAGCGGGATAACGGCCGTGGAAAAGCACATCGGCATAGGCCTGCCTTACGGCGTGCGCCACCACGCGGTCGCGGACCAGGCGGCCGTTGACATAGAAATATTGGGAATCCGCCTGCGAGCGCGAAGCGGTTGGCAAGCCCACCCAGCCTGAAAGATGCAGCCCGGCGGCGGCGTAATCGATGCGCAGGCTTTGCGCGGGAAATTCATCGCCCAGCACTTCGGCGACGCGCTGCAAGGCTGCCTCCTCGTTCTTCGCGGCCTTGAGGATGCGCACCGGCTTACCGTTGTGGCTCAGGCGAAACTCCACCGATCCGCGCGCGAGCGCGAGCGACTTGAGCAGGTCGTCGATATGCGCGAATTCCGTGCGCTCGGCGCGGAGGAATTTGCGTCGGGCCGGCACGTTGTAGAAGAGGTCGCGCACTTCGACGCTAGTGCCCTGGGGATGTTGCGCAGGCCGCGCGGCCTGCATCCTGCCCCCGTCGACTTCGATACGGAACGCCGTGTCCTGCCCCCTCGCACGGGAGGTCAGCGCGAAACGCGCCACGGAGGACACCGACGCCAGCGCTTCGCCTCGGAAGCCCATGCTGGCGACGTGCTCCAGGTCGTCGAAGCTGCGGATCTTGCTGGTGGCATGCGAAGCCACCGCCAGCTGCAGGTCGTCCGGCTCGATGCCGCCGCCGTCGTCCCGGATACGGATCAGCCGCGACCCGCCCTGCTCGATATCCACTTCGATACGGGTGGCGCCGGCATCGAGGCTGTTCTCGACCAGCTCCTTGACGACGGAGGAAGGACGCTCGATCACTTCGCCGGCGGCAATCTGGTTGATGAGTTCGGGGGGAAGCGGGCGGATGGCAGGCATCGCGCAAGCTTAAGACCTGTTTCCGGCGCACGAAAGCACGAACGCCACCCGGCGGGTGGCGTTCGTGGAATGGATGCTCCGCAGAATCAGCCGGATGGAATCGCCAGCACCATGCCCGCGTGCACGGCATCGGCATTGATGCGGTTGGCGCTCTTCAGGGCGCTGATGCTCACGCCGTACTGGCGCGCAATGCTGCGCAGGCTCTCGCCCGCCGTCACCCGATGCAGGTCGCGCACGTTGGCGTCGGCTCGTTCGGCCACCTTGCCGTCGCCGGACTTGGCCTTCGCAGCCATCGCCTTGGCCACGGCCTTGCCGGCCTCGCTCGACACGGCATCATCCGCGTCGTCGTCGCTCTTGGCCGACGACGCCACCATAGTGCCGCTGCGGCGCGCCGCCTGGGCGGCGAACCAGGTGCCCGGCGGCGGCGTGGACTCGAAGTAGCCGCGCACGCCGCCCATCACGGCCTCGGCGAGCCGGGACTGGTGCGATGGATCGCGCAACCTGCGCTCTTCGTCCGGATTGCTGATGAAGGCCGTCTCGACCAGGATCGAGGGCACGTCGGGCGAACGCAGCACGACGAAGTTGGCGCGCTCCACGTAGCCGCGATGCGTCGGCCCCAGTCCGCCGAGCGCCTTCAATACATTGGTGGCCACCGCTTCGCTGGCCTGCATGGCGTAGCCCTGCTGCAGATCGAGCAGCACGGCGGCGAGGCTGTCGTCCTTGTCGTCCAGCGACACGCCACCGATCAGGTCGGCGCGGTTTTCGCGGTCGGCCAGCCACCGGGCCGCCTCACTGGTCTTGCCGCGCGGCGACAGCACCCATACCGAGGAACCCTTGGCGTCGCCATTGATGAAGGCATCGGCGTGGATGGATACGAACAGATCCGCGTTGTTCCGACGGGCGATTTCGTAGCGCTGCTTCAACGGAATGAAGAAATCCGAGTCGCGCGTCAGTACCGCCTTCATGCCCGGCTGTTTGTTGATCTGGGCCGCCAGCTCGCGCGCAACCGCCAGGGTGACGTTCTTTTCGAGCGTTCCGCCCGGACCATGGGCGCCAGGGTCTTGGCCGCCATGCCCCGCGTCGACGGCCACCACCACCTTGCGCTCGCCGTTCAGCAGCGCCGCCGCCTGGCGGGTCGAAGCCATGCCGCTCTGGGTAGATTTGATGCCGTTCCTGCTCGACGGGGCTGGGGTCGATGGAACTGGGGTCGACAGGGTCGAGGTCGACGGGGCCTGCGTCTTGGCGACGACCGGCGCGCTATCGTCGCCGTCGGAGTCGCTGTCGTCCTTCACGGAAACGCTGCTCGGCGCGGCGGCCTTGCTCGGCGCTGCAGCAACGCCGCCCGCGCCAGGATAGA
>JBCNOA010000108.1:0-13430 GCA_039594095.1 Dyella sp. | reverse complement strand
ATCACCGTGAACCTGGTGCAGCCCGGCCCGACCGACACCGACATGAACCCGGCGGAAGGTGCCCATGCCGATGGGCAGCGCGCGCTCATGGCGATCCCGCGCTATGGCGATGCATCCAACATCGCCGGCATGGTCGCCTGGCTGGCGAGCGAGGAAGGCCGCTTCGCCAACGGTGCGGCCTTCACCATCGACGGGGGCGCCAATGCCTGAGCGTTCCTCCAGGCCGCACGGCCTGGCCGACCGCCTGTTGGTGCTGGCGGCGGTGTGCCTGGCCGGGCTGGGCATGCCGCTGAGCTTCACCGGCCCGGCCATCGCCCTGCCCGCGATCGGACAGGCGCTCGGCGATGATCCGCTGCTGCTGTCGTGGGCGGTGAATGCCTTCGTCCTCGCCTTCGGCGGCAGCGTGATGGCGGCTGGCGCGCTGGCCGATCAGTTCGGGCGCAAGCGCATCTTCGCCCTGGGAATCGGCTTGTTCGCCGGCCTTTCCGTGCTGCTTTCGCTGTCGCCGAACCTGTGGTGGCTCGACATCGCCCGCGCGGCACAGGGCGTGGCGGCCGCGCTCACCATGTCCGCGGGTGCCGCCACGCTCGCGCAGGAATTCGATGGCCACGCGCGGACGCGCGCCTACAGTCTGCTCGGCACCACGTTCGGCTTGGGCCTGGCTTTCGGGCCGCTGCTGTGCGCTTGGCTGGTCGAGAGTTTCGGCTGGCGCGCGGTGTTCCTTTCCACCGCCGTGCTGGGCGCGCTGGTGCTCGCCGTCGGCGTGCCGCGCATGCGGGAAACGCGCGACCCGGGCGCGCAGGGCCTGGACCTGCCCGGCAGCGTGACATTCACCGCAGCACTGGTGCTGCTCACCTTCGGCATCATCGAAGCGCCCCGGCAGGAAAGCGGTCATCTGCCCGCCTTGCTGGCCGTGGCCGCGGCGGGTGCGCTCGCGCTGTTCGTTTGGGTGGAACGGCGCGTCCGTCGGCCGATGCTGGATCTGTCGCTGTTCCGCAGTCCCCGCTTCCTCGGCGCGCAGGCGCTGCCACTGGCCACGGCGCTGTGCTATGTGGTGCTGCTGATCTTTCTGCCGCTGCGTTTCGTGGGCGTCGAAGGTCGAGGCGAAGTCGCGTCGGGGCTGTTGATGATCCCGCTGTCCGCCCCGATGCTCGCGGTGCCGTTTCTCGGTGCGCTGCTCACGCGGTGGTTCTCGCCCGGACTACTCTCGGCGATCGGACTTGGGATTGCCACGCTCGGCCTGCTCTGGCTGCGCACGGCGGCGGTGCCGGGCGCGGGCTGGGGGGCGCTCGCGTGGCCGCTGCTCCTGATCGGTGCCGGCTCCGGCCTGCCCTGGGGGCTGATGGACGACCTGGCGGTCAGTGTGGTGCCCAAGGAGCGCGCGGGCATGGCGACAGGTTTCTTCGCCACCACGCGCGTGGCGGGCGAAGCCATCGCGATGGCCGCGGTGGGCGCCGTGCTCACGGGCCTGATCGAAGGGCGGTTCGCGGGAGAACCGCGCGAGCAGGCGCTCGCGGCGGCGGCGAATCTGGCCGCCGGCAGCATGGCGCATGCCGCGCGCGTAGCGCCGGCGATAAGCCAGGACACATTGCTGCATGGCTATGCCGGCGCGTTCGGCGGATTGCTGACCGGTCTGGCCACCCTGACCGGTGCGCTGGCGCTGGTGTCCTTCACGCTGCTGCGCCGTCCGCGCGCAGTCACTACCGCCGCCTCGCTCGCTGGGGATTCCTGCTCGACCAGCTGATGGCTCGTCCGCCGCACGGGAGGCGTTGGCTCCCGTGCGGCGGATGGCTCCGCGTTTGCCGCGCTCGGCGGCGCGCGCCTGCACGTCGCGTAGACACTCGCTCTGTCATCTAGGCGCCCGTTCCACGCCTGTTTCATGACAGTTTTTGGACGTCTAAACGTTTTCGTCGACGATTCGTCATCTCCGGTGAGCTTCGTTGTCACCGATACGCCCTAGCCTGCGCGGGTCAAGAGCCTGTGTAGGAATCGGACCGCAACTCCGGCAGGGACGCCTTTCCATGCATGCCGTCGACGGTGCCCCCACCGCCATCGACGCATGGCTGTTTTCCGTCGCATGGCTCGGTGTCCCACTACCCCGGAGCGACTCCCTTGCGTACTTCGATGCGTACCTCAACGCGTACCTCAACGATCAGCCGCGCCATCGGCCTCGCCCTGTTCGGCGGCCTTCTCGGTGCCCTCGCCCCCATGCTTCATGCCCAGGATGGCAGCGCCGCGGCGGACACCAACAAGCCCGCGGCCGACAAGGCCAAGAATCTCGACGGCATCGTGGTGACCGCGCGTTCCGGCGTGGAAACGCGCACCAAGGCCGAGACCAGCTATTCGATCACCACCATCGACGAGGACCGGCTGCGCATGCAGGCGCCGACGTCGGTCACCGAGGCGATGAAATCCGTGCCGGGTTTCTGGGTGGAAGCCTCCGGCGGCGAAGCCAGCGGCAACATCCGCGCGCGCGGCATCCCGGTGGACGGCTTCGGTTCGGTCAACCTGTTGGAAGACGGCGTGCCGGTGCAGCACGATCCGGCGCTGGGCTATCTCAATGCGGACCAGGCGTTCCGTCTGGACGAGACGATCGAGCGTATCGAAGTGGTGCGCGGCGGCCCGTCCTCGGTGTTCTATTCGAACGCGCCGGCCGGTGCGATCAACTTCATCCCGCGCAAGGTCGGCGACAAGGCCGAAGGGCTGGTCAAGTTCACCGTGGGCGACTATGGCCTCACCCGCGGCGACTTCTGGGCCGGTACGCCGGTCGGCGACGGCTGGAAGCTGGGCGTGGGCGGCTTCTATCGCACCGACAGCGGCATCCGCGACCCGAAGTTCAATGCCAACGACGGCGGGCAGATTCGCCTGAACCTGTCGAAGGACTTCGAGCGCGGCAGCTTCAGCGCCGACGTGAAGCACCTGGACGACAAGGTAGCGCTGTACCTGGGCATTCCGATGCGTACCCTGCCCAATGGGGACATCCGGGCCGTGCCGGGTTTCGATGGCAATTACGGCACGCTGGCCGGTCCCGAGACCGAACACGTGCTGATGAAGATGGGCAACGGCGGGCTGTACAACTTCGATAACAGCGAAGGCACGCACGTCAAACGCGACCAGGTCACTCTGAAGTTCGACTACGACTTGGGCGACGGCTGGAAGCTGGCCGAGTCGATGCGCTACGACGACACGCACACGCAGCGCAACGGCGTGTTCCCCAACTCGCTGATGAGCGCGACCAAGTACCTTTCGCAGCAGACCGTTCCCGCCGGCGCCGCCGGGCTGCAGCTGCGCTACGTGGACAATCCGAATCAGGTGTTCAACAACGCCAACCAGAACGGCAACGGCCTGGTGGTGGTCGGCGGCCTGCGCGGCGTGACCATGCCGGTGAAGGAGTTCATCAACGATACGCGCCTGCTGCGCAAGTTCGACCTCGGCGGCCAGACCCACGACGTGACGCTGGGCTACTACTACGCACGCTTCGATCAGGACTTCAGCCGCTATTCCTCGGTAGCCCTGCTGGACGCCACCAACAACGCGCGCCTGCTCGACGTGGTGGCGGTGAACGCGGCCGGCCAGCCGGTCTCGATGCTGTCCGACCACGGCATTACCCGCTATGGCTACGAGTGGGAAAACGCTACCGGCACGTCCACCACGAATGCCGTGTACCTCTCCGACGAATGGCAGGTGACCGACGAACTGCGCATCGACGGCGGCGTGCGCTGGGAGCAGGTGAACACCCGCGGCAAGACCGAGACCAAGCAGACGGTGAACCTGGGACCGGCGCCGTCCAACCAGATCATCACCGGCACCGGCCAGTTCGTGCCGTGGGACCACACCTTTGACAAGCTCGGCTGGACGTTGGGCGCCAACTGGCAGTTCTCGCCGCGCTCGGGCGTGTTCGCGCGCTGGACGCCGACCTTCCGCCTGCCGAACCTGAGCACCTACATCACCAACCCCGGCGCCACGCCGGTGACGCAGACCATGAAGCTGGGCGAGGTGGGCTACAAGTACACCGACCGGCAGCTGGACGTGTACGCCACGGCCTTCTACACCAAGTACAACAACGTCGGCTTCAGCAACTACGTGTTCAATGCCAACGGCAACACGTCGACGGTGCAGCAGGGCTACGCCGATACCAAGACCAAAGGCCTGGAGCTGGAAGGCACCTGGTATCCGGTGGACTGGTTCGACGTGCAGGTAACGGCCACCCTGCAGGATCCGCAGTACAAGGGCCTGCGCTATACCGAGCTGGTATCGGGTGCGCCGGTGCTGCGCGACTACGAGGGCAACCAGCTGATCCGCGTGCCCAAGCAGAGCTACCGCGTGGTGCCCGGCGTGAACCTGCTCGGCGGCAAGCTGCGCCTGCAGATCGCTTACGAGTACGAGGGCCAGCGCTACGTCGACACCGCCAACTCGGTGAAGCTGCCTTCGTACGACGTGTGGAGCGCCAGCGCGCGGTATGACATCTCGCAGATGTGCTCGCTGTTCTTCTACGCGGACAACATCACCAACTCGCTGGGCCTGACCGAAGGCAACCCTCGCGCGGGTGAGTTGGCCAGCGCGGATGCGGGCGCCAACACCTTCATCGCCCGTCCGATCCTGGGTCGCGCCTACCGCGCGGCGATCATGTACCGGTTCTGAGCCGGCGGGGCCGGGTCCGCGCCCGGCCCCTCTCTCGCATGACGAAACGAATGCGCTTTCACAAGCTGGCCGCAGCGGCGCTGTTCCTATGGGCGGGCGGCGCCGGCGCCTGCGATCTCGAACGCGGCGGCCCCGGCTGCGACCTGGAGGCGCTCGATCGGAGACTGCGCCTGATCGACCTCCAGACGGTAGGTACGCACAACAGCTACAAACAGGCGATGCCGCCGGCCGAGCTCGCAGCGCATCGCGCGCACGATCCCAAAGGCGCCGACGGCATCGACTATGGCCACCCGCCGCTGCCGGCGCAGCTGGACGAGGGCGCGCGCACGATCGAACTCGACGTCTACTACGATCCGCAGGGCGGCCACTACGCCCATCCACCCGGTGCGCTGCGCAAGGGCTATCCGACATCGCCGTGGCCACCGGAACAGGCAGCGCAGATGCTCCAGCCCGGCTTCAAAGTAATGCATCTGGCCGACATCGACTTCCGCAGCAGCTGCCAGACCTTCGTCGCCTGCCTGCGGCAGATCCGCGACTGGTCCACCGCGCACCCGCGGCACGTGCCGATCATGATCCTGATGAACGCGAAGGACGGCGGTGGCGGTCCCGGCGCGGCTACGCCGATGCGTTTCGATGGACGCGCGTTCGATGCGCTGGACGCCGAGGTGCGCTCGGTCTTCGGACCGGCCAGGCTCATCACGCCGGACGACGTACAAGGAAAGCACGCCAGCCTGCGCGAAGCGGTGCTCGCCGGCGCATGGCCCACGCTGGGCGCGGCGCGCGGCAAGGTGTTCTTCGTATTGGACGAGGACGCGGCCAAGGTGGCGCTCTACCGGGGAGCACGCCACTCGCTGGAAGGCCGCGTGATGTTCGTCAACACGGACGAGTCGTCCCCCGCGGCCGCTTACCTCACGCTCAACGATCCGGTGCGCGACGGCGAGCGCATTCGACGCGACGTGGCGGCCGGTTTCCTGGTGCGCACGCGCGCCGATGCCGATACGGCCGAAGCGCGGCGAGACGACACCACGCGCCGCGAGGCCGCTTTCGCGAGCGGCGCGCAGTACGTGTCCACCGATTACATGCATCCCGACCCGCGCTTCGGCGGCTACCGCGTGCGTCTGCCCGGCGATGCCGTGTCGCGCTGCGATCCAGTACGCCGACCCGGCTGCCATTCTCCACAAGGTTCCGATCAGCCATGAACTTGAGTGTCCTCCGCTCGCTTGCCTGCACCCTCGCCTGCGCGTTGCTTCCGCTCGACGCGGCTTTCGCGGCGGAGGCGGAAAAGCCGGACGTCGTGCTCCACGGAGAACTGAGCGGCAAGGACAACCAGACCTACCGTCCTCTGCCGTTCGACGTGCCGGCCGGCGTCACCCGCATCACCGTGCAGTTCGACTACACCGGCCGCGAGGAGAAGACCACCGTGGACCTGGGGCTGCTCGGGCCGGACGGATTCCGCGGACAGGACGGCTTCCGGGGCTGGAGCGGCGGCACCAAGAAGCTTTTCACTGTGTCGGCGACGGATGCGACGCCTTCGTATCTGCCGGGCGCCATCCGCCCCGGCCGCTGGCAGCTGCTGCTGGGCATTCCGAACATCCGTGCGCAGAGCCATGCGACGTACACCGCCAGCATCTGGTTCGGCCATGCCGGCGATCCGGCGTGGGAGCCGGCCGTGCTCAACCCGCCGCTGCGCAAGGAAGCCGGCTGGTATCGCGGCGATCTGCACATGCACACGGCGCATAGCGACGGCGGATGCAAGAGCCAAAGCGGGGAGCAGCGCGTGCCCTGCCCGCTGTTCTTCACCGTGCAGGCCGCGGCGCAACGCGGGCTGGATTTCATCGCCATCACCGACCACAACACGGTGTCGCACGCCAATGCGATGCGCGAACTGCAACCCTACTTCGATCAACTGCTGCTGATTCCCGGCCGAGAGATCACGACTTTCACCGGCCACGCCAACTTCTTCGGCACCACGGCGTCGGTGGATTTCCGCGTAGGCAGCAAGGACGTGCCGGATTGGAACGCCCTGCTGAAGGCGATTGCGCCGCTGCATGGCGTGATTTCCATCAACCACGCCGTCCGTCCGAGCGGCGAGGTCTGCATGGGGTGCGGCTGGACGGCCAAGCCTCCGGCGGACATGAGCCTGGTGCAGGCCGTGGAGGCGGTGAACGGCAGCGACGCGGGCACACAGATTTCCGGCATCCCGTTCTGGGAATCGCAATTGGCCCGTGGCTACCGGCTCACCGCGATCGGCGGCAGCGACAACCACGAGGCGTTCCAGAACGAAGCGCGCATCGGCACCAATCCGACCGGCGTACCGGCGACGGTGGTTTATGCGAAGGAATTGTCGATGCCGGCGATCTTGGATGGCATCCGGGCGGGGCATGTGTTTATCGATACGGAAGGCAGCCGCGATCGCGTGCTTGAACTGACCGGCGAAGCAAGCGGCACGAAGGCGATCATGGGCGATGCGCTGCACGCGCCGGCCAGCGTTTCGGCGTCGTTCGAGGTTCATGTCGCTCACGCGAAGGGCGCAGCGCTGACCGTTCTGCTGGACGGCAAACCCCTCGCGCCCGTCCTGGAAGCGCGAATCGACAATGACGACACGCGGCGCGCCTTCGCATGGAAGAGCGACGGCAAGCCACATTGGCTGCGGGCGGAAGTGCGCGATACAGCCGGCAAGCCGCTGCTAGTGGGCAATCCGATCTACCTCAACTCCGCACGTTGAGAACGCCGCGATTGGCTATAAGGACGCTCTTGTTTATGCCTGGATTGGAATGAGGACATTAAAATTGCCCTCCGCTCCACCTAAAATTTCGGATGAAGGGCTAGAAGATTCGGATAAAGGTGATGACCTGTGCAGGATCCGTCAGCAAATCACATGCACTTGTTCCACCAACCTCCATGCCCTTGAATTCTTTGATGCAGAACAATTCATCGGCATCGTCATATTCGACGTCACCGTAATCGGCAAGGTCAGCAATTGGCGACCCTAAACCGATCCTATCCAAGAATTTCCCCTTGTACTGATTAGCCTTATCAGGCTGGCTGGTCAGCACAATCACGCTCGTAAGAACTTCGCGATCAAAAATCAAACGAGCAAGGACTTCTTGCCACGCGTAAGAGATACCGGCCGCATATGTCGACCGCAGAAATATCGCACCCTTCTTGCTGCAGTCAGCGATCATGGGCGGAGAGTTCAAAAATTCAATCTGCTGCCTCTCTGCGTCGCTCGACATGCTCAAGGCTTTGCGTACGGACTCCACTGGCATGCCGAGATTCAGCCCCAGCATTGCGCGACCGGGCTCTATCGGAGCGGACCAATTCAGCTGATCTGTCATTCGTTCCTAGTCCCCTCGCCGGATCATAGGTCATCCTGCGCGACGTCTGGTCGCGCCCAGGCCGGAACATCGGCGGTAGCTCAGGCAAACACCACCACGCTCTGCCGGCTCAACGCCACGGCCTCTCCTTCCGGGCTCCATAAAGTGGCGCTCTGGTTGAGATAGCCGTTGCGTCCCGCGGTGACTTCGGTATCCATCAGCCATAAGCCTTCGCGGGCCTGGCCGAAGTCGTCGGTGAGCAGTTCCAGGGTCCAGGTGAGTGAGCTGGCCATGGCCGGCTGCTTCAACATGGACAAGCCGGGCGTCGGAACGATGTCGGCGTAGCCGATGATCTGCCCTTCGCCCACAGCTCCAGGGCCGGCATAGGGGTCGTCGCGAAAGCTGACGTAGATGCCAGTCCGCGGCTCTGACCGGCCTTGAAAGACAGAGACGCCACCCAGCCAGCGTGTCGTCACATGCTGTGTGAATGCCGGGGCGATGCCTTCCATATAGACGAAGGGTTTCGCCGCTTCCGCGGGCGGCAGGCTTGGTGGCTGCGGGCGGATATCGAGTACCGACGTGCGCGATTCGCCGAATACGGCAAGGACCACGCAGGCAGTCCGGCCCTGATCGAGGATTCGCGCTTCGACCTGAGTCGCCGATTTGCCTTGGCGCAGCACGCTCGCTTCGATGCGCACGTCTCCAGGTGCGATCGGCGCGATGAAACTGGTCTGCAGCACGCGCAATGGCACGGTGGGAGAGACCAGATCGCGCATCGCGCGCACGGCCAGCGCCGCCTGCAGGCCGCCGAAGACGGTACGGCCCTGCGCCCAGGTGTCGGGCACAACGGCGACCCAGCCGCCGTCGTGAGGACGAAGGGTGGCGAGCACTTGTGAGTACCGCATATCTGTTCTCCCGTGACGGCTCAACGCGCCGGCGCGCGGGCCAGGGCCCATACATCCACACGCGGCACACCGCTGCGCTTGAGCAGGCGCACGCATTCGGCCAGGGTAGCGCCGGTGGTCATCACATCGTCGACCAGGGCGATGTGATCGGGCAGGTCGACGCCTTCGCGCAGATGGAATGCACCGCGCACATTGCGGCCGCGGGCGGCGCGGTCCAGTTCGGTCTGAGCGAAGGTATCGCGGGTACGTTCCAGAGCATCCGCAACCAGGGAAACCCCCATTGCGGCGGCGAGCGGCTTCGCCAACTCTAAGGCCTGGTTGTAGCCACGCCGCCGCAAGCGCGCCCGATGCAGCGGCACCGGCACGATCATGGCAGGCAGATCTCTCGGTGCCGGCTCGCTCCGCCACAGTTCGGCCAGCAAGCGCCCGGCGGCGAGATCGGCGCCGAACTTGAAGCGGGTTTCCAGGCGGTCCAGCGGCCAGCCGTAGCGGAACGGTGCCCAGGCCGCGTGCCAGGGGGGCGCGCGGCGCTGGCATTGGCCGCACAGTGACGCCCCGACGGGCAGAGGCAAGGCGCAGCGCTCGCAGGCGTGGCGGTTGCGCGGCAGCTCCCGCGTGCAGGGGGCGCACAGGTCCATGCCTCCGTCACCCGGCGCGCCGCATAGCAGGCAGCGCCGAGGGAACAGGGTGTCGTGCAGGTGGCCGAGTCCTCGGCGGAGAAAACGTAGCGGCGCATCCATGCGCATGGTGTGCCCTCAGGTCTTGGCCTTGAACATCGCCGCGTCGAGGATGGACCACAGGTGGATGATCCAGCCCAGCCACACGATCCACAGCACGCCGGCCAGCACGAACATCACGATGGCGATCAGCAGGCGCCCCTGCACCAGCTGGCCCAGGCCGGGAATGAAGAAGCTGCAGATGGCCGCGAGCACGTTGCCCGCACTGCCCTGTCCAGTGCTCATGCGATGCCTCCACGAAGGTCTGCCGACGATGGTAGCGCAGCCGTACGCACCCGCATCGTAAACTTCGTGACCATCTTCATGGTTGACAGAGAACAATCCGCTGCCAGACTGTCGCCCTCCCCCGACAGGGCTATCCCCATGACCGAAGCCATCCGCCACGACTGGACCCGCGACGAAGTCGCCGCGCTGTTCGCACTGCCGTTCAACGAGCTGCTGCACCGCGCGCACAGCGTGCATCGCGAGTACCACGATCCGAACGCGGTGCAAGTCTCGACCCTGCTCTCGATCAAGACCGGCGGCTGCCCGGAAGACTGCGCCTATTGCCCACAGGCGGCGCGCTATGACACCGGCGTGCAGGCGCAGAAGCTGATGAGTGTCGACGCGGTGGTCGCCCGTGCCCAGGCCGCCAAGGACGCCGGCGCCAGCCGCTTCTGCATGGGCGCGGCCTGGCGCAGCCCGAAGGACCGCGACGTGGCCAAGGTCGCCGAGATCGTGTCCGCGGTGAAAGCCCTTGGGCTGGAAACCTGCGCCACGCTGGGCATGCTGGACGGCGAACAGGCCGCCACGCTCAAGCGCGCGGGGCTGGACTACTACAACCACAATCTGGATACGGCGCCGGAGTTCTACGGCGAGATCATCCACACCCGCCAGTACCAGGACCGTCTGGACACGCTCGAGCACGTGCGCGCGGCGGGGCTGAAGACCTGTTGCGGCGGCATCGTCGGCATGGGCGAGACGCGCATGCAGCGCGCAGGCCTGCTGCAGACGCTGGCCAACCTGCCCGAGCATCCGCAGTCGGTGCCGATCAACCAGCTGGTGCAGGTGGCCGGTACGCCGCTGGAGGGCACCGAAGCACTGGACCCGTTCGAATTCGTGCGCACCATTGCCGTGGCGCGCATCCTGATGCCCGCGTCGATGGTGCGCCTCTCGGCCGGGCGAGAACATATGGACGACGCCGTGCAGGCGCTGTGCTTCTTCACCGGTGCGAATTCGATCTTTTACGGCGAGAAGCTGCTCACCGTCGGCAATCCGGATGCGGAGCGCGACCGCCGCCTGTTCGAGCGCCTGGATCTGCGTCCGCTGCAGGTCGTCGAGGAGGCCGGCACGGTCCACGCCGACATCATGGAAGACGTGCCGGCGACGGGCGGCAGCTGCGGTTCCGGCTGCGGTTGCGGCGTCGCTGCCTGACGGTTCCGGGAGCGGCCCGAGCACGCCATGTCCCGGCCTTCCCTCATCGCGCGGCTGGCGCAGACGACGCGCGAACGCGCGGACGCCGGCCTGCTGCGCCGCCTGCGCACGGTCGAACACGCCGATGGCCCGTGGCTGGAGAGCGGCGGGCGACGCCTGCTTTCCTTCGCGGGCAACGACTACCTGGGCTTGGCCCAGCACCCGCTGGTGATCGCCGCGCTCAAGCGCACGGCCGATGACGAAGGGGTCGGCAGTACGGCCGCTCATCTCATCTGCGGCCATCGAGCCGAGCACGCGGCATTGGAAGAGGCGCTGGCCGAGTGGACCGGCCGCGAGCGTGCACTGCTGTTCTCCACCGGCTACATGGCCAATCTGGGCGTGATGCAGGCACTGCTGCGTCCCGACGACATCTGCGTCCAGGACCGGCTCAACCACGCCTGCCTGCTCGACGGCGCCGCGCTCGCCGGCGCGGAGCTCAAGCGCTATCCGCACGGCGATGCCGAGGGCGCCGCGCGCCAGCTCGCCAGCCGCGCGGGGACCGGCGCCCTGCTCGCCACCGACGGCGTATTCAGCATGGACGGAGACCTGGCGCCGCTGCGCGAACTGGCCCAACTGTGCGACCGGGAAGACGCCACGCTGATGGTCGACGACGCCCACGGACTCGGCGTGCTCGGCGAGAACGGCGCCGGCAGCCTGAGCGCGCTGGACCTGGGCCCTCGCGAGGTGCCGGTGCTGATGGCCACGCTGGGCAAGGCGCTGGGCTGCCAGGGTGCATTCGTCGCGGGATCCACCGGCCTCATCGAAGGCCTGACGCAGTCGGCGCGCACCTATGTCTACACCACGGCGATGCCGCCCGCCGTCGCCGCGGCGGCCCTGGCCGCCCTGGAAGTGGCGAGGTCGGAAAGCTGGCGCAGGGAGAAGTTGGCCGCGCTGATCCGCCGTTTCCGCGATGGCGCGAGCGAACTCGGACTGCCTCTGATGCGCTCCGATACGGCCATCCAGCCGTTGCTGCTGGGCGAAGCCGACGCTGCGATGGCTACCGCCCAGGCGCTGGAAGCGCAGGGTTTCCTGGTGGGTGCGATCCGTCCGCCGACGGTGCCGGCGGGCAAGGCGCGGCTGCGGATCACCTTGTCGGCGGCCCATGAGGAAGAGCACGTCGATCGGCTGCTGGACGCCCTGGCCGGCCTGGCGCCGGGCGGCACCGGCACCCCAGCCGTATAATGGCGGGCTTACCGCCGTCCCTCCCATGCCGATCGTCAATCTCTCCGCCTATAAGTTCGTCAGCCTGGAAGATCTTCCGGCGCTGCGCGAACGCGTGCTCGAGCGCTGCCTGGCGCTGGCATTGAAAGGCACCATCCTGCTTGCGCCCGAAGGCATCAACCTGTTCCTGGCCGGTCCGCGCGAGGCGACCGATGCCTTCATGGGCTGGCTGCGCGAGGACGCACGCTTCGCCGATCTTGCGCCGAAGGAATCGCTGTCCGAAGGTACCCCGTTCGGCCGTATGCGCGTGCGGCTGAAGAAGGAAATCATCACCATGCGTATGCCGACCATCCGGCCCGAAGGCGGCCGTGCGCCGTCCGTGGCGCCGGCCACGCTGCGCCGCTGGCTCGCGCAGGGCCGCGACGATGAAGGCCGTGACGTGGTGTTGCTGGACACGCGCAACGACTACGAAACCGACGTCGGCCTGTTCGAAGGCGCGGTGGACTACCGCATTCCCAGCTTCACCGCCTTCCCCGCCGCCGTCGCCGCGGACCGCGCACGTTTCGAAGGCAAGACGGTGGTGTCGTACTGCACTGGGGGCATCCGCTGCGAGAAGGCGGCGCTGCACATGCAGGACCTGGGCATCGAGCGGGTGTTTCAGCTGGAAGGCGGCATCCTGAAGTACTTCGAGGAAACCGACGGCGCGCACTGGCGCGGCGACTGCTTCGTGTTCGACGACCGCGGCGCGGTGGACCGCGATCTCGCGCCCGCCTCGCCGGAGGTGGACGCGTGAGTCTTCATGTCGAGGTGCGCGGCACCGGTCCGGTGCCGGTCGTGATGCTGCACGGCTGGGCGATGCACGGCGGCGTGATGGCGCCGCTGGCCGAAGCGCTGGAAACGCGCTGCACCGTGTATGTGGTCGATCTGCCGGGGCATGGGCATTCGCGCGATTGCGGCATTCCTCTGGAGCCCTCCGCCTGCGCGGCGGCCATCGCCGCCGCGACGCCACCGGCGCTGTGGCTGGGCTGGTCGCTAGGCGGACTGATCGCGCTGACGGCCGCGCTGGAGCGTCCGCGCCACGCGCGCGGCCTGGCCATGGTGTGCGCCACGCCGAAGTTCGTGCGCGACGATACCTGGCCCTACGGCAACGACGCCGCCCTGGTGCACCAGCTGGCGACCGATCTGGAAAGCGACTACCACGCCACGCTGGAGCGCTT
>JBCNOA010000107.1:0-13431 GCA_039594095.1 Dyella sp. | reverse complement strand
TCGGCGGCCTCGCCGGCAACATCCTGCCCGCGCTTCCGGGTATTCCCATGATCTTCGGCGGCATCTGGCTGGCGGCCGCGGTGGACGGCTATCACCGCGTCGGAACCGGCTGGCTGCTGGCGATCGGTGCGCTCGGCGTCTTTGGCGTAGCCGTCGACTTCATCGCGGGGGCCGCTGGCGCCAAGCGCGTTGGCGCCAGCCGGACCGCGTTGTGGGGGGCCACCTTGGGTACGGTCATCGGGATGTTCTTCGGCCTGCCGGGGTTGGTACTGGGGCCCTTCGTCGGCGCGCTCGCGGGCGAACTGGCATCCGGCAACAGCGTGCTGCGCTCCACCCACGTCGGCATCGGCACCTGGCTCGGCCTGTTGTTCGGAACCCTGGTCAAGCTGGTGATCTCGCTGCTCATGATCGGCATGTTCGGTTTCGCGATGTTGATCGGCTGAGAAACCGGCGCTTCACGCCGCATTCGCATCCGCTCCCGGCAACCTTCGGCACAGGCGCCGAAATCGAGAGGCGCCTAGGCTTCGGCGACCAATCCAGGGAACCCACCATGTACAGACGCCTCGCCTTCGTCGTGGCCGCCTCGCTGGCGGCGGCCGGCTCCGCCCATGCCCAGACCAAGTCGCCCGAATGGATCGAACGCAGCAACACCGACGCCAAGGTGCTGCTGGACGTGATGTCCCGCTTTTCGCCGGAGTTCGCCTCGCAGGTCGGCTATCCCGGCTATGACGACAAGGTGACGGACCTCAAGCCCGGCATCGACGACCGTTCGCGCGCGGCGCTGGTCGACGCCAAGGGCAAGCTGCAGAAACTGCTGGTGGCGGAGAAGGACGCCAACGTGCGGCAGGACCTGCAGATCATGATCAAGACGGTTGACGACCAGGTCGAAGGCATCGACCTCAGTCGCCGCTACATGCTGCCGGTGCAGGATGTGGGCCAGATGGCCTTCGGCGGCGAGTTCGCGCTGCTGAAGGACGACGTGGATCCGAAGCGCCGCGCGCTGGCGCTCAACCGCCTGCAGTGCTACGTGGGCAAGGCGCCGGGATGCGAGCCCATCGCCGAGCTGGCCAAGGCCCGCACCAACGAGCGGCTCGACAACAAGTCGCTGCTGGGCCCTTACAAGGGCGAGATCGAACAGAAGCTGGCCAATACGGCGCGCTACGTCGAGGGCGTGCGCCAACTCTTCGCCAAGTACAAGCTGGATACGCCCGAAGGCAAGGCCGCCCTCGACGCGCTGGACAGCCAACTGAAGGACTACGACAACTGGGTGCGCAGCACCGTGCTGCCGCGCGCGCGCGCCGACTTCCGCCTGCCGGAGCCCATGTATGCCTACAACCTCAAGCAGGTGGGCATCGACATTCCTCCGCAGGAACTGATCAAGCAGGCGGAACTGGAGTTCGTCGAACTGCGCTCGGCCATGCAGATGATGGCGCCGGTCGTGGCGAAGGCCGAGAACATCCAGGCCACCGACTATCGCGACGTGCTCAAGGCGCTGAAGAAGCAGCAGCTGACCAAGGACCAGGTGATGCCGTGGTATCACGAGGTCATCGCCAAGATCGAGGACATCATCCGCCGCGAGCGCATCGTCACCCTGCCCGACCGCAAGATGGCCATCCGCATGGCCTCCGATGCGGAGGCCGCCGCCGTGCCTGCGCCGCATATGGACCCGCCGCCGTTCATCAACAACAAGGGCGAACAGGGCACGTTCGTGCTGACCATGGGCAACCCATCGGCGAAGGCCGGCGGTTCCGATGCCTATGACGATTTCACTTTCAAGGCCGCCGCCTGGACGCTCACCGCCCACGAAGGACGCCCCGGCCACGAACTGCAGTTCGCGGCCATGGTGGAACGCGGCGTGTCGCTGGCGCGCAGCCTGTTCGCGTTCAACAGCGTCAACGTCGAGGGCTGGGCGCTGTATGCCGAAGCGGAAACGCTTCCGTACGAACCGCCGGCGGGCCAGTTCGCCGCGCTGCAGGCGCGCATGATGCGCGCGGCACGCGCCTATCTCGACCCGATGCTCAATCTCGGCCTGATCACGCGCGAGCGGGCGCACGACATCCTCACCCGCGAAGTCGGCCTGTCCGAAGCGATGGCGCGCCAGGAGCTGGATCGCTACACCTTCAACAGCCCCGGCCAGGCGACGGCCTATTTCTACGGCTACATGCGCCTGCAGCAGCTGCGCCTGGAAACCGAGCTTGCGCTTGGCTCGCGTTTCGACCGTAAGGCCTTCAACGATTTCGTGATCGGCCAGGGACTGCTGCCACCGGAACAGCTCGCGGACGCCGTGCGCACGCAGTTCATTCCGCAGCACGACAAAAAGCACTGAACGGCATCCCTTCAGGCGTCCGTTCCTTCGAAGCCGGCGTCAACGCGCCGGCTTTTTTTGTGCCGCCACGCCACGCGCCAGCCACTCGGCGAATGCAGGCGTATCGCGGGTGAGCGAGTGCGGCAGCACGACATATTGGCGACTGGGCAATGCGCCCGGCCGCGGCAGGAAGGGCGACGCGCCATCCACCGCCAGCAACGCCTCGCGATCCGCCGGTTTCACCTTGAGCGCGATGCCGTCGGCTCCGAGCCAGGCGCAGGGACGTTCGAACAGATAGGCCATCAAGCCGCCGAACATGGGCCGGAACCGCAGTTCGTGGGCCAAACCCAGATGCGTCGCGGCATCCTCCAGCTCACGCCGCAGGATGTCCGTCGCCGCAGTCACGCGACAGGCGCGGAATCGGGAAGGACATAGAGCAGCACCGCCAGGTAATGGAGCACGCTGCCGGCCAGCACGAAGAAATGCCAGATGGTGTGGTGGTAGGGCATCCGGCGCGCCAGGTAGAACGGCACGCCGGCCGTATAGGCGACGCCGCCGGCGATCAGCAGAACCATGCCTCCGGTTTCCAGATGCGCGCTCAGCGGCTTGAAGGCGACCACGCCGATCCAGCCCATGGCGACGTACAAAAGCACGGCGAATTTCCGGTAGCGCCTGAGCACGCCCAGCTCCAGCGCGCTGCCGGCGAGCGCCAACGCCCAGATGGCGCCGAACAGGCTCCAGCCCCACGCACCCGGCAAGGCGACCAGGGTGAAAGGCGTGTAGGTACCGGCGATGAGCAGAAAGATCGCGATGTGGTCCAGCGTGCGCAGCACGCGCTTGGCCAATTCGCCCGGGATGGCGTGATACAGCGTCGATGCGGTGTAGAGCAGGATCAACGTGCTGCCGAATACCGCACTGGCGACCACCGCGCGTGCGTCGCCCACCATCGCGGCGTAGGCCACCAGAGTCGCCAGACCGGCGATGCTGAGCAGGATGCCGATCCCGTGAATGACGCTGCTGGCGAGCTCGTCGCCGAAGGCATAGCGCGGGACCGCGGCGCTGGACGTGACCGACATGGCGTGTTCCTCGGGGAGCGGATGCGCCCTGTGGCGCGCCGCTCACCATACCCTCGCGGCGGGCCGTTGCATACTCCCGCGCACGGAGGCCTGCCCGCCTCTATTCGATGATGAAAGCCCCGAAGGCGATGCCGATGTTCCAGCCCTCGCCCGTGCCGCTGAGCGCCAGCGAGACGTTGCCCTTGGTCAGTATCTGCGCCGCGGCCGCCTTCTCGGCGCCCGCATGCACCTGCGCGTTGGCATAGTGGCCCTTGATCTCGCCGATGCTGCTCACGCCGGTGAACTTGCCCACGCCGTCGGTGATCCGCGTCTTGCCGAAGGTCAGGCCGCCGCCCTTGACCCGGATCCGCACATGCATGCTCTGCCCGTTGTTGCAGCGGACGGTGCCGCTGCCGGTGGCGGTCTGGTAGAACACCGACCAGCCGGACACCTGGAAGTCCATCTTGCAGGACAGATCTGCCGCGTGGACCGGCGCCGGCAGCATTGCCCCTGTCGCCATGGCCAGCAGGGCGCACCCCAGCCACGTCTTCCCCATGTCGTTCTCCTAGCCTCTCTCGCTCAAGCCCCGGAAACCGGGCACCGCGCATTGTGTGGCCGTCCGCATGAACCGCCGTGAATGCCATATTCACGCGTCTTGAACGCGCCGCAAAGCCGCCTGCCCGCAGTATCCATCCTCCGGGCATCTCCCCCTCTCTCCCCCGATGCCCGGCTCATTGAGCCCCGCCCCTGTGCGGGGCCTTTTTTTGTCCTGCGTCAAACCGCTCCGGCGACCGCGGGGTAAGCTGGGCCCCGACTGGCGAATGGAGCGAGATTCAATGCCCTGTACCGACCTGCTGCTGTATCTCCAGGAAACCGATCTGCATTCGCCGGGGCCGCGCGCGGCAGCGGCGCTGGCCACCCAGCTGGGTGCCCGGCTGGATGGGCTCTACGTCGCCGACCTCCCCGCCGCCGCCTTCAGCCTGCCCGAAGCCGTGCCGGTCCAGCTGGAAGAGACCCGGCGCCGTTGCGCCGAGGCCGAGGGGCACGGGACGGAATGGCAAAACCTGCTGGCCTCGCGCGGACTCGCCGGTCAATGGCGGGTGGCCCAGGGCGATACCGTACAGACGGTCTGCCAGGCCGCCGCGGGCTACGACTACCTGGTGATGGAACGCAGCCAGCAACGCAGCGATGCCCCGGTGGGTTTCGGCACGGTGTCGCGCTGCGTGTTCGGCAGCGATCGTCCCGTGCTGGTGGTGCCGGACATCGCCCGCATCAACGATGTGATCGGTTCGCGCATCCTGGTGGCATGGAACGGTAGCCGCGAATCCGCACTGGCCCTGGCCGCCGCGGTCCCCGTGCTGCAGAAGGCGGACGATGTCCTGCTCCTGGACGGCAGCGAGATGTATGCCGACACGGTGGCCGTACTGCCACCGCCGGGCCTCGCCGACTGGCTCGACCGGCACGGCATCCGCGCGCGCATTCAGAGCCTGGATGCAGGCCCCACCCATGCCGCCGGCGCCCTGATCCTGGACGCGGCCCGCGCCCACCGCGCCGACCTGCTGGTGATGGGTGCCTGGAGCCGTTCCCGCCTGGCCCAGATGGTCCTGGGCGGCACGACCCGCCACCTCTTCATGCATGGCGACCTGCCCATGCTGGTCGCGCACTAAAAAAACGCGCACTAAAAAAAACGGATAGAAAGCCCCCTGGGGGGAACGCTCGGAGCGTACCCCCATTCGGCCGTCCATACACCTACTTGCGCAAGCGTTTCCGGCGGGCATAGTCTGAAGCCGCGTTCAGCACGATCCCCCTGCGTCCCCACGCAGCGTGCCGAAGAACGCGACCAACACATCGCATCGTCAGGAGGTCGCTCATGCCGTCCGTAAGCCTGGCTGTCGCTCATCGTTCGTCCCGCCATCGTCAAGACCGCGCCCACCCCGACCGCGTGCGCATCGCCGCTCTCAGTACGGCGATCGCGCTCAACCTCGCGGTATTGCTCGCGGCCCTGCGGCCCATGGCGCCGCAGTTCGCCGAGTCGATAAAAAAGACCGACGACATCCTCATCAACTGGATCACCGCCAAGCCGAAGGAACCGGATCCGCCGCCGATCGAAATGAAGGCACTGCCCATACCCCCGCCTCCGGCGGTGCCGCACGCACGGCCGAAAGCGCCGACCGCACCGGTGGTCGTGCCGACCGATCAAGGCACCATCGCCGCTCCGCCCGTTGTTCCGACCCAGAGCATCGAACCGGCGCCGGTCGCACCTCCGGTCGCCGATCCCGCTCCGGTGGAAGCGTCGCTCGCCTACCGAGCCGCGCCCCTCACCTTCCCGGCGCAGGCGATACGGCGAAAGATGCAGGGCACCGTGATGCTGCGCGTGCTGGTCGATGCGGAAGGAAAGCCCGTGCAGGTGGTGATCGAGAAATCCAGCGGCTACGAGCTGCTCGACAAGAGTGCGCGCGACCAGGTGCTCGCCAACTGGCGTTTCCAGCCGGCGACGTCGCAAGGACGCACGGTCTCGGCCTGGGCGCGCGTCCCCGTCAGCTTCGACCTGCGCCAACTTTGAGCTTGCGCCCCTAGCACCGGCCCGAGGAACAAGGGGCCGACCGGACCTCATGCGTCCGGCCGGCCCCGCCGCGGCAAATCAGAGGATCGGGATCAGTGCGCAGGGCCGGTGGTGCGCGGCGCCGGACGCGCCGCACGGATAGCCAGCCATACCAGCGCGGCGAGCAGAAGCACCGGCAGGAATACGGGCAGCAGCGCCAGCAATACGAACGGCGCGGCGAGCAGAAGCGCAAATCCGCCCAACACCACGCCGAGCAAGGCGCCCACTGCGCCCAATACGCCACCGACGATGGCGAAAGTGAACTTGAACACCAGGCCGATCAGCGAGCCGACGAGCCATAGTCCCAACACCGACATCACGATCACGCTGAGCACGAACATGACATGCCTCCTTGGGCGATCCGCGCGACGTGCGGATCGATCGATCACGCTCCCAGCTTGCTCCCAGCGCCCCGTGCACGCATGGCGCGGAAGTCATGCCGCAGGGGTTACAGGTCCTTAACGGCCGCCATGATCCACTGCGCCCGGTTTCAACCCGAGCTGTGCCGCATGAAGCAATCCTTGCATCCCCTCAAGGCGCTGCGTGACATCGCGTTCGACCTCGGCGTCGGCAAGCACCCCGACCTGGCCGCGATGGCACGCGAATTGGGTCGTGTCGTCCATCGCGACGGCGCGGCACTGAACGAAGGTTTCCAGGAACTGCGCACGCGGCAACGCGGCTTCGAGCGCTGGCTGCTCGCCGAACGCGGCAAGCCAGGCATCAGCATTCTTGTCATGGCATGGCCGGCCAATCACAGCACCCCGGTACACGATCATGACGGCCTGTGGGGCCTGGAGCTGGCGCTGCACGGTGCGCTGGAAGTGCAGGCGTGGTCGCGCGGCGCCGACGGCGAGCTGAGCCTGAAAGGCCAGGACTGGCTGGGCCCAGGCGACGCCACCTGGTTCGATGCCGATGCCGGCTATGCCCATCGGTGTCGCAATCTTTCGCGGCACGACACGGCGCTCACGCTTCACGTCTACGGCGGCGATCTGGCAAAGTACCTCGCGTATGAGCGCAGCGCCGAGGGCGACCAGTGGCTCGCCCGGCCGCAACGCGCCGCGATCACCGGCCGGCTGAGCGCCTGATCGCTCCCGCCTTTTCCCAGCCGGTTTGCATCATCAAAGGAGTGGCATGTATCGACGGGTCGCCATTATCGGCGGCGGCGCGGCAGCGGCGACGCTGCTGAGCGAGCTGCTGGAGCGCCAGCCGGCGCATCCGCTGCATCTGGACTGGTTCACCGGCGGCGGTGCGCCCGGCCGCGGCGTCGCATACGGCACACGCTCGGAGCGGCATCTGCTCAACGTGCGCGCGGCTTCCATGAGCATGTTCACCAGCAAGCCTCGCGGCTTCCTGGATTTCGCCCAGCGCGGCGACAGCAGCATCGCCGGCACCGACTTCCTGCCCCGCCGGCTCTATGGCGACTATCTCGAGGCGGAAGTGACCCGCGCACTGGAGCGGGCATCGTCGCTCGGGCACGACGTGCGTGTGATCCCTTTCGCGGTGGACGGCCTCGTCCCGGAAAAGGACGGCGTCACCATCATGCAGGGCGAAGAGACTACCCACGTGGATGCCGCCGTGCTGGCTCTGGGTGCACTGCCGCCGCAACCGCTGGGTGGGGTAAGCGAGGCGGCCATCGCGAGCCGCCGCTACATCGTCGATCCATGGTCGTTCCTCGCGCAGGCGCAAGCCGATCCCACGCCGCGCAAGGTGGTTCTGATCGGCCTGGGCCTCACGGCGGTCGACGTCGTGCTGGAACTGGCCGACCTGTGGCCCAACGCGAGCTTCACGGCGATCTCCCGGCACGGGCTGCTGCCGGAAGCGCATCTGGCTTCCGCCACGGCACCCAGCGACGACGGTGCCGATCTGATCGAGGCCATGGAGGCGGCACCCGATATCCGCACCTGGATGCGCCTGATGCGCGATGCCATAGCGCATAGCACCGATTGGCGCGTGGTGATCGACAGTATGCGTCCGCACACGCCTTCCTTGTGGCGAAACCTCCCGCAGGAAGAGCGCGCGCGCTTCCTGCGCCATGCGCGCTGGGCCTGGGAACGCGCCCGTCATCGCATGGCACCGCAAGTGATGGAAGCGATGCACCGGCTGGAAGAAACCGGTCGCTTCCGCAGGCGCCGCGCACGGCTGCATGCGGCGGATGTCGAGGGCGACCATTTGCATCTGAGCATCACGCCAACCGGCCATTCCGTCCCCGAGGCCGAGGACGCCGATCTCGTTATCCAGACGGTCGGCCTGAATACCGACGTACGCCGCACCGGTCATCCCCTGGTCCGGCAACTGGCGACCAACGGCCACATCGTTCCCGACCCGCTGGGCCTGGGCTGCGAAGGCACGCCGGAGGGGCGCCTCAAGCACGATGGCGAAACCTGGCCGCATCTCTACGCGATGGGCAGCCTCCTGCGCGGCACGTTCTGGGAATCCACGGCGATGCCGGAAATCCGGCAGCAGGCTCGCCACCTTGCGGATCGCCTGCTCGGGAACTGACCTTCAGTTCGGAAAAAAAAAGGCGCCGCTGTGGCGCCTTTTTTATGACTTCAGGCGAACCCGCCCAGCACCAGCTTGCCGATCGTGCTGCCGCTCTCCAGACGTTCGTGCGCGCGGCGCAGATTCGCCGCATCGATCGGCCCCAGATGCTCGCGCAACGTGGTGCGCAGCACGCCTGCGTCGACCAGATCCGCCACTTCATTGAGCAATTGATGTTGAGCTTTCATGTCGTCCGTCTGGAACAGCGGACGGGTGAACATGAACTCCCAATGCAGCGACAGACTGCGGCGCTTGAGCAGGCCGATGTCCAGCATGCCCTCGGGATCGTCGATCAAGCCGAACTTGCCTTGGGGCTTGAGCAGCTCGACGAGCACGGGATAGTGCTGCTCCGTATGCGTAAGGCTCAGCACGTAATCGACACCCTGCGGCGACACGGCGAACACCTGCGATTTCAGATCCCCACGATGATCGACCACGTGGTGGGCGCCGAGCTCGCGTACCCATGACTGCGTTTCCGGCCTCGAGGCCGTACCGATGACGGTGAGGGGCGTAAGGCGGCGCGCCAACTGCACCGCCATCGATCCTACGCCGCCGGCCGCGCCTACGATCAGTACCGCGCCGGTCTGCGCCGCATGGCCGCGCGCAATGCCGAAGCGGTCGAACAGCAGTTCCCACGCCGTGATGGCCGTGAGCGGCATGGCCGCCGCCTGAAACATGTCCAGCGTCGCCGGCTTGCGACCGACGATGCGTTCGTCGACCAGCTGCAGCTGCGCGTTGCTGCCCGGGCGATCCAGCGTACCGGCGTAGTAGACGTGGTCACCCGGTTTGAACAGCGTGACATCGCCGCCCACCGCCACCACCGTGCCGGCGGCATCCCAACCCAGCACCTTGTCCGCACCCTGCGGATCGACGCGACTGCGAATCTTGGTGTCCACCGGATTCACCGACACTGCCTCCACGCGCACCAGCAGATCGCGCCCGCCGGGGCGAGGATCGGGCAAGGTGACATCGATCAGGCACTCGGCATCGGTGGTCGGCAGCGAGCGGCGGTAGGCAACGGCTTTCATGGCAACTCCAGCGAAGGTGGATGGAACGGCATGCTCAGGGGATGATCCTGCGCCGGCGGAAATCGTCAAACAGTGATGTGAACATGGCTCGAGTATCCACGTAATCGTGGAAGCCGAAACGCCGCGCCTTCGATCCGTCGCCGAACATGTCGTAATCCCAGGAAAACACGAAATCGGCGAAACGCCAGGACGACACGTCCGCATACGCATGCGCCGCCAGCCCGTGCCGCGCCTGCATGGCTTGCCACAGGGGATCCTTGTCCGCCATTACGCTGTCCAGCGACATCGGCAACGGCGGCGCGACTTCCAGATCGAAATAGCGCGCAATGAACGGCCACATGTCGCTCCAGCGGAATAGGTCGCCGTTATTGATGTTGAACGCCTGGTTCGCGCATCGCGCCTCCGTGGCGGCCCACACCGTGGCCCTCGCCAGCAGGCCGGCATCGGTCATTTCGAGCAGGCGATCGTAGGCGCCCGGCTTGCCGGGGAAGCGCAGCGGAATGCCCAGTTCTTTCGACATCGATGCGTACACTGCAATTGCCAACGCCAAATTCATCGGATTGCCCAGCGCGAAGCCGCCGACCACCGACGGACGGATGGCCGTCCAGCTCCACGGCGTGCCTCGTTGGCGTTCTTCCAGCAGACGCTGCTGGTCGTGCATGAACTCCGGCGGCATGAAATAGGCGTCGGTTTCGCGCGCCGGGGTCTTGAACGGGCCGAGATGCCCGCCGTAGACCTTGTAGCCCTGCATCAGGCTTACGTGGCTCAGCTTCGCTACCGGTTCGATCGCGTCCAGCATATGCCTGAGCATGGCGACGTTCGGCGGAACCAGTTCGGCCCAGCTCGGACGATCCTGGTAGGCCGCGTAGAACACATGCGTCACCTCGTGCAGCGAAGCGAGCTTGGCGTGCGCATCGCCGGCATCGAGCAGGTCGACCGCTACGTGCCGGACACGCGCATCGTCCTCGCCTCCACGACGCGAAAGGCCGATGACGCGCCAATCGTCCAGCGTGCGCAGATGGTCGACGAGGTTGCGGCCGATGACGCCCTGCGCGCCGACCACCAGCGCGGTCTTTGCATTCGTTTCCATGGGGTTTCCTTCCGGAGATCAGGCCGCGCAGGACGCGGCAGACGGAACCCGGCGCCGCTCCAGCACCGCGCTCCACAACGTGACCAGCAGGCCGAGCACAGTCACGGCGGCGCCGGCGATGCCGAGCGCCGGCAGGCCCAGCCCGCCGTCGATGACCAGGCCGCCGATGAACGCGCCGATGGCGTTGCCGAGGTTGAAGGCGGCGATATTCAAGGTGGACGCCAAATGGGGCCCATCGACCGCCTGTTGCACCACGCGCATCTGCAGCGGCGGCACGGTGGCGAATGCCGCCACGCCCCAGACGAAGACCGTGGCGATCGCCGCCGCGGTGTCGTGCATGGTCCAGGTGAACCCGGCCAGTATCAGCGTCAGCGTCACCAGAATCGCCACCAGCGACGGCATCAGCCGCCAATCGGCCAGCCGGCCGCCCAGCAGATTGCCGAGCGTGGTCCCCGCGCCGAACAACACCAGCACCCATCCAGTGGCTCGTGCACTCACGTGCGATTGCTCCTGCAGGATCGGCGCGATGTAGGTGAACACGGTGAACACGCCGCCGAAACCCAGCACGGTCATCGCCAGCGCCAGCAGCACCTGCGGCTGGCGCAGTACCGCCATCTCGCGACGCATGTCCGGTGCATGCAGCTCCGGCAGCGGCGGCACCAGGCGCCACACGCCCAGCGCGGCGATCACGCCCAATCCGGTCACTGCGCCAAACGCAGAGCGCCAGCCTGCCCATTGGCCAAGGAACGTGCCGAACGGCACGCCCAGCACATTGGCCAGTGTCAGTCCGGCGAACATCAAGGCGATGGCGCGCGCGCCCTGCCCGCGCGGCACCACATGCGAAGCCACCACCGCGCCGATACCGAAGAACGAACCGTGGCAGAACGCGGCGACCACGCGCGCCAGCATCAGCACCGCGTAGTTCGGCGCGACAGCGCATAGCGCGTTGCCGAGAATGAACAGTCCGAGCAACGCCAGCAGCGCACTGCGGCGTTCCATCTTTGCGGTCAATGCGGCCAGCAGCGGCGCGCCGGCCGCGACGCCCAAGGCGTAGCCGGACACCAGCAGCCCCGCCGAGGGAATGCTCACGCGCAGGTCCGCCGCCACTTCCGGCAGCAGGCCCATGATGACGAATTCGGTGGTGCCGATCGCGAATGCGGCAACCGACAGCGCCAATAACGCGGTGCGCGAGCGGTCCTGGCTGCCCGGAGGTGCTCCGGCGGGATCAGGAGATGTGGCAGAGAGCTGGGTCATGACGCGCCGGCCTCGACGAAGGGAGGGGGCACTCTGCTACTTGCCGAAACAGACGGGAATTGCCGAAACTGCGCAATCATCTTTTCCGGAATATTGAAGATGGTCGAACTCGAGGACATCCGGCTGTTCGTGCGCGCCGTGACGTCCGGCAGCCTGTCCGCCGCCGGCCGCGAGCTGAACCTGTCGCCCGCCGTAGCCAGCAAGCGACTGTCCCGGTTGGAACAGGCCCTTGGGGTGCGCCTGCTCCAGCGCAGCTCGCGCCGCCTCGCTCTTACCAGCGAGGGCAACTGCTATTACGAGCGCTGCATCGGCATCCTGGCCGACCTGGACGACGCCAACGCGGCCGCCCGGCTGGGCCAGATGGAAGTGCGCGGCACGCTGCACGTTTCCACCGCGCTGGACCTCGGACGCCAGTACGTGGGTCCGCTGGCCGCCGAGTTCGCCACGCATCACCCGGCGCTGCGCATGCGCATCAGCGCCTCCGACGCCATGCTGGATCTGTTCGAACACGGTGTGGACGTGGCCGTGCGCAGCGGTGCGATGGCCGATTCGAGGCTGATCTCGCGCCGCGTCGCGCTCAATTACCGGGTGGTATGCGCGGCCCCGGCCTACCTGGAGAAGCACGGCCGCCCGCGCGACACCGGCGACCTGGCCCGCCACGCGTGCCTGATGCTGCACCGCCCCGGGCGAGGCATCCTGCCGTGGATGCTGCAGACGCCTGAGGGCCCGCGCCCGCTCCGCCTGGATGCCTCGCTCACCACCGACAGCGGCGACCTCATGCGCGAACTGGCCATCGCGGGCCATGGCCTCGCCTTCAAGTCCATCTGGGATATCGCCACCGACGTGCGCGCCGGGCGCCTGGTGCCCGTGCTCACCGAATGCGCCATCCAGGAAGCGCACATCTACGCGATCTATCCCAGCCGCGACTTTCTGCCGGCGCGCATCCGCCTGTTCGTCGATTACCTGCAGGGCAAGATGCAGGAGCAGGAAGCCGATGTGCTGGGCCTGATCCGTACGGCCACCGCCTGATCCGGCCCTACACTCGTGCTCCCTCTGCCCGGAAGCCACCGATGCCACGCCGCCTCGTCCTGCTGTGCCTGCTGATGATCGCCTCGCTGCCCTCGCACGCCGCCGCCCGCTTCGCGGAACGCCACCTCCTCGTCGAGGGACGGCTCTATGGCTACCAGGTGTTCGTTCCGGACGGATGGACGGCCGAACGGTCGTGGCCGGTGGTGCTGTTCCTGCACGGCAGCGGCGAACGCGGTGACGACAACCGCAAGCAGCTGAGCCAGGGGCTGCCGCCGTGGCTGACCAAGCACGGGGCGGCTTTTCCCGCGGTGGTAGTCATGCCGCAGGCGCCCGAGGACCAGTTCTGGAGCGGCCAGGCCGAACAGGCGGCGATGCGCGCGCTGGAAGCGACGATCGCCGAGTTCCACGGCGATCGCGAGCGGCTCTACCTCACCGGTCTGTCGATGGGCGGCTATGGCGCGCTGGAGATCATGCGGCACGCGCCCGACCGCGTCAGCCGCCTCGCCCTGGGCACCATGACCTTCGGTAAC
>JBCNOA010000106.1:0-13591 GCA_039594095.1 Dyella sp. | reverse complement strand
AACTTCCGCATCAGAGGTAATCCTTCACCAGCAGCTCGGCGATCTGCACGGCGTTGAGCGCGGCGCCCTTGCGGATGTTGTCCGAGACGACCCACAGGTCCAAGCCGCGCTCGTGCGAGATGTCCTCGCGGATGCGGCCTACGAAGACCGGATCCTTGCCAGCCGCGTCGCCCACCGGCGTGGGGTAGCCGCCAGCCTTGCGCTCGTCCTGTACGACCACGCCCTCGGCCTTTTCCAGCAGCGCGCGAGCGCGCTCGGCGGTGATCTTGTGGCGCGTCTCGATGTGCACCGCTTCCGAGTGACCGTAGAACACCGGCACGCGAACCGCGGTGGGATTCACCTGGATGGCGTCGTCCTCCAGAATCTTGCGGGTCTCCCAGACCATCTTCATTTCTTCCTTGGTGTAGCCGTTGGCCTGGAACTCGTCGATGTGCGGGATCACGTTGAAGGCGATCTGCTTGGGGAACTTCGACCGTTCCACTTCCTGGAAATTGAGCAGCGCGGCGGTCTGCTTGCCCAGCTCTTCCATGCCCGAGCGGCCCGCGCCGGACACCGACTGGTAGGTCGCCACATTGATGCGCTCGATGCCGGCCTCCCGATGGATCGGTGCCAGGGCCACGAGCATCTGCATGGTCGAGCAGTTCGGATTGGCGATGATGCCGCGCGTGGTGTAGCGCGCGATGGCGTGAGGGTTGACCTCGCTCACCACCAGCGGGATGTCGTCCTGGTACCGGAACTCGGAGGTGTTGTCGATCACCACCGCGCCGGCCGCCGCGGCGCGCGGCGCGTGCTCACGGCTCACCGAGCCGCCGGCGGAGAAGAACGCGATGTCCACGCCCTCGAAGTCGTAATCGGCAAGATTGCGCACGGTGATCGATTTGCCGGCGAAATCCACTTTGTCGCCCGCCGAACGCTCGCTGGCCAGCGGCACGAGCTCGCTGACCGGGAATTTGCGCTCCGCCAGGATCGACAGCAGGGTCTCGCCCACGGCGCCCGTCGCGCCGACCATCGCCACCTTGTAGCTGCTCTTCTTGCTCATGTTCCGTAATCAGTTGAGGGATATCGGAGATCCGTCCGAACGGGGCCGATATCCGCATCAGCGGAAATCTAGCCGGGGTAGCCTGCAAAACAATACGCGATCTGCCTGGGCGTGAATGGCATCACGCTTATGACCAGCGTTTCATCACTTCAGGGTTGAGAGGCGCCGGGGGGTGCCCGGCACGGGGTCCATGGCCCAGCGCAGCCAGCACATTATCAGCCGCCAGCCCTGCCATGGCACGGCGTGTGTCTTCGCTGGCGCTGGCGATGTGCGGACTGAGCAGGACATTCTGGAGGCCGAGCAGGCCCGGATGCAGCGCCGGCTCGCCCTCGAACACGTCCAGGCCGGCCGCCGCCAGCCGCCCCTCCCGCAACGCTTCGGCCAGCGCGGCGTCGTCCACGATACCGCCCCGGGCCACGTTCACCAGCACCGCCGAGGGCTTCATCAGCGCCAGTTCGGCGGCGCCGACGGCGTGATGGTTCTCGCGGGAATACGGCAGCACCAGGATCAAATGGTCGCAGCGACGCAGCAGATCTTCCTTGCTCACCAGGGTCGCGCCGCATTCGCGCTCGACCGGCTCGGGCAGGCGCGAACGGTTGTGATACAGCACGCGCATGTCGAAGCCGGTCGCGCGCCGAGCGATAGCCTGGCCGATCCGGCCCATGCCCAGGATGCCCAGGGTCTTGCCGTGCACATCCACGCCCAGCCAATCGTCGAAGCGCATGCCGCCCTGCCACTTTCCCTCGCGCAACCAGCGCTCGGCCGCGCCCACTCGGCGGGCCGCGCCTAGCATCAGCGCCCATGCGTAGTCCGCGACGGTCTCGTTGAGGACGTCCGGCGTGTTGCAGGCGAGGATGCCGGCACGGGTCAGCGCGGGCACGTCGAGGTTGTTGTAGCCCACCGCCAGGTTGGAGATCACCCGCAGGCGACGATTGCCCTCCACCACGCCGGCGTTCACCGGGTCGGCCAGGCCGATGATGGCCGCATCGACACCGGCCAGCCGTTCGCGCAGCTGCTCGGATGTGTGCTTGCGCTCCAGCGCCTCGGCCTGCACGTCGAGATGTTCGGACAACCGCGCCAGCACGTCGGGGAACAAGGGGCGCGACACCCATACTTTCTGTCTTGCGGTCATCGTTCAAACCGGGATGCGCGGCACCGTCGCGGCCTCGTGCCGCGGCGATGCTCAGGGCAAGCGGGGACACACCTCGCCCACATCGCCGCACTGGGCGCGATGGCGCAAGGCGTGATCCATCAGCACCAAGGCCATCATGGCCTCGGCGATCGGCGTGGCGCGGATGCCTACGCAGGGGTCGTGGCGGCCTTTGGTCACCACGTCGACCGACTCGCCGGCCAGATTCACGCTATGGCCGGGGATGAGAATGCTGGAGGTCGGCTTCAGCGCGATCGAGGCCGTTACGGCCTGCCCCGTACTGATGCCGCCGAGAATGCCGCCCGCATGGTTGGACGCGAAGCCCGCCGGACTCATCTCGTCCCGATGCTGGCTGCCGCGTTGCGCGACAGCGGCGAAGCCGTCGCCGATCTCCACGCCCTTCACCGCGTTGATCGACATCAACGCCGCGGCGAGGTCGCCGTCCAGCTTGCCGTAGATGGGTTCGCCCCAGCCCGGCGGCACGCCTTCGGCCACCACGTTGACGCGCGCACCGACCGAATCGCCGGACTTGCGCAGCGCGTCCATGGCCTTCTCCAGTTGCGGGACTTGCGGCGCATACGGCCAGAAGAATGGGTTCTGCTCGACGGCGTCCCAATCGAAGCCTTCGTGAGCGATGTCCCCGAGCTGCGCGAGATAGCCGCGCACCCGCACGCCATGACGCTCGGCCAGCCATTTCTTGGCGATCACGGCCGCGGCCACGCGCATGGTGGTCTCGCGCGCCGACGAGCGCCCGCCGCCGCGTGGATCGCGGATGCCGTACTTCTGCCAATAGGTGTAATCGGCGTGCCCCGGACGGAACGTGCTGGCGATGTCGCCGTAGTCCTTGCTGCGCTGGTCGGTGTTGCGGATCAGCAACGCGATCGGGGTGCCGGTGGTGCGCCCTTCGTAGACGCCCGAAAGGATCTCCACCTCGTCGGCCTCCCGCCGCTGCGAGGTATGACGGCTCTTGCCGGTGGCCCGGCGATCCAGGTCGGCGCGGAATTCCTCCTCGGCGATGGACAGGCCGGGCGGACAGCCATCGATCACGCAGCCGATGGCCGGGCCGTGGCTCTCGCCGAAAGTGGTGACGGTGAAGATCTTGCCGAAGGAATTGCTGGACACGGGGCGGGCTTTGGCGGAGACGAACCGGCCAAGCTTAGCGCGTGCGCGCCGCCGGGTCCCATTCCTTGGCCAGCAGGGCGAATATCAAGTCGTCCGCCCATTCGCCGCGCAGCCAGTAGCTTTCGCGGAAATGCGCTTCTTGCCGCATGCCCAGCGAACACAGCAGCGCCACGCAGGCCGTATTGCGCGGATCGACCGATGCCATCGCGCGATGGGCGCCGCGCGCGAAGGCCCAGTTCAAGGCGGCGCGGACGGCCTCGCCCGCGTAGCCCCTCCCTTGATGGGCGGGTGCGAGGGTAATGCCGAACTCGACGCTGCCTCTGTCGTCCGCGGGCAGGCCCAGGCCCAGGTCGCCGATCAGCTCGCCGCTTTCGCGCAGGCGGATCGCGCGCTGCCACCACTGCCCAGGCTCCGGCTCGGCGACCAGCGCGTCGATCCACTCCGCGGCCTCGTCGCACGAAGCCGGCCGCCAGCCCTGGTAGCGCGCCACGTCCGAGTCGCCGCGATAGGCGAACAAGACATCGGCATCTCCGGCGTGGAGCGCATCCAGCCGCAGGCGCGGAGTGAGCAGTTCCACGTCAGCCGCGGCGCGCCGTCGCGGCGGCACGGATGGCGTCGGCGTGCTCGATCAGGTCGCGCCGCTCCAGCGCGAAGACACCCATCGCGCCCACCTTGAACTCGATCCACACGAACGGGACCTCGGGCAACAGCTCGACCAGTGCGTGCTCGCTCTCGCCCACTTCGACGATCAGCAGGCCGTCCTCGGTCAGCAGATCGGCCGCCTCGTCCAGAATGCGCAGGCAGATGTCCAGGCCGTCTGCGCCGGAGGTCAGGCCCAGCTTGGGTTCGTGACTGTATTCGCCGGGCAGGGCCGCGTATTCGTCTTCGGTGACGTAGGGCGGATTGGACACGATCAGATCGTAGCGGCGGCCCCGTACGCCCTCGAACAAATCGGACTTGATCGCCTCGACGCGGCGCTCGACATGCTGGAACGCGATGTTCTCGCGCGCCAGCGACAGCGCCTCGTCGCTGATGTCGACGATGTCCACGCGCCATTCCGGGTTGTATTCGGCCATAGCGATGCCGATGCAGCCGGAGCCCGTGCACAGGTCGAGCGCACGCTCGACGTGGCGATGTTCCATCCACGGCTGGAAGCCGGATTCGATCAGCTCCGCGATCGGCGAGCGCGGCACCAGCGCGCGGCGGTCGCTCTTGAACTTCAAGCCCGCGAACCAGGTTTCGCCTACCAGATAAGCCACCGGCAGGCGCTCGCTGATGCGGCGCTCGATCAGGCCGAGCACGCGCTCGCGCTCCTCGGCGGTGAGCTTGCCCGCACCGTAGGCCGGCGGGATGTCCGGCGGCAGGTGCAGGCTGGCCAGCACCAGGTGGGTGGCCTCGTCGATCGGGTTGTCGTGGCTGTGGCCGAAGGTCAGGCCCGCAGCCGAGAACCGGCTGGCGCCGTAGCGGATGAAATCGATGATGGAGGCGAGTTCGGCGGTCACGGCGGCCAGGATCTGCGGCGGGAGGGCCGGCAAGTATAGCCGCAGGCTCCGCGCCCTTCCGGCGGAGGCTGGCGGCAGGACTGGGCCTGACCGATATACTGGCCGGATGACCTTCAACGTCCTCCTGCAATACATCCTTCCCCATCGCGCACTGTCGCGGGTGGTCTACTGGGCCACGCGCTGGACCTTCGCGCCGTGGAAGAACTTCCTGATCGGGCAGATCGTGCGCCGCTACCAGGTGGATATGAGCCAGGCGGTGCAGACCGACCCGCTCGCCTACCAGCACTTCAATGCTTTCTTCACCCGCAAGCTGCGTCCCGACGCGCGCCGCGCCGATCCGGACCCCACGGCGCTGATCAGCCCCGCCGACGGGCGCATCAGCCAGGCGGGGCGCATCGTCGACGGGCGCATCTTCCAGGCCAAGGGCCAGGAATACACCGCCGCAGAGCTGCTGGGCGACGAAGCCGCTGCCGCGCCGTACCGCAACGGGCGCTTCGCCACCATCTACCTGTCGCCGCGCGATTACCACCGCGTGCACATGCCGCTGGCCGGCACGCTGAAGGAAACGGTCCATGTTCCCGGCCGCATCTTCAGCGTAGCTCCGTTCGCGGTGGAGGCGATCCCGCGCCTGTTCGCGCGCAACGAGCGCCTGGTCTGCCACTTCGAGGGCGAACACGGCCCGTTCGTGGTCGTGATGGTCGGGGCCATCCTGGTGTCCTCGGTCGCCACCGTGTGGGACGGGCTGGTGATTCCGCCCTATGCGCCCTCGATCCGCCGCAAGTCCTTCACGGGACAGAACATCGCGCTGGAACGCTTCGCCGAAATGGCGCGGTTCAACATGGGCTCCACCGTGATTCTGCTGCTGCCGGAGGGCATGGCGGAGCTGGACGCCCTGCAGCCCCAGCAGGTGGTGAACGTAGGTCAGCGCCTGGGGCGCCGCCCCGGCTGACACGCATCCATGTGACGCGTTTTGTCGTTTTGTGACCTTTTTGGCGCAAGACGACGAACAGGCTAGCTATCCTCCTGGGAATCCGCGGCGCGTGGACGCGCCGTCCCGAACCCGCGACGAAGGAGGATCCGCATGCGCATCGTCAGTCAGATCATCGCCATGAGCCGGGCCAGGCAGCTGAGCCGCCAGTTCCGCGAGATCGAGCGCATCGTCCAGAGCCTTCCCCGCCGCGGTCGTTCCCAGCTGGGCATGTTGACCCTGCGCGAGATCGGCCAGGCCTCGCGCAGCGAATTTCCACATCTCTACGGCACATCGCCGGACCAGCGCTACCTGCCCTGGGGCGAAGGCACCGATGTGGGCTACGCCCGCGCGCGCTCGGAGAACGCGGAGGTGGCGATCCGCGGCGTCGCGCTATGGCTGGCCGTGGCCTATCACGAGACCAAGGATTCCCCGCACCTCAAGCTCCAGCTGCAGCACCGGCATCTGCTGAAGATGCTGCACGGGCTGAAGGAAGCGCACCGCAGCGCGTCCGAGGCACCGACCCGCGGAAACAGCCTGGCCGCCGCCTGAGGCCGCGGCCGGCCTTATCGAACCCACGCGCCAGACTTACCCTCGCTTTCCCAGGGACTTACCGGCAAGCCGGCAGCTTCAAGGTCTGCCCCGGCTTGATGCGCTGCTGTCGGATACCGTTGAGCTGGGCCACTTCATGCACGTCCGAGCAGCCGAGCTTGCGCACGATGCCGGCCAGCGTATCGCCACGCTTCACCGTGTAGCTGCGCGCCTTCGCCGTCGAGGAAGAAGAGGAACGCGACGGCGGCGGATCCGGCGTGGTGGGCACCACCGGTACGACGGCGGTGTGCAGGTCGTTGGCCAGGATCGGCCACGGCCCATCCGAGCAACGGGCTGCATAGGGCTTTTCCAGCAGCTTCGGAACGACCAGCCGGGTGCCGGCCGGCAACGAAACTTGCGGATCCACGCGTGGATTGAGATTGCGCAGCGTACGGAACCAGCCGCTGTCCATGCTGCCGGTCGAACCGAGGCACACGGTCAGTTCGCTCAGCGAGGCCGGTCGCGTCAGCGTGACGGCGCCGGGAGCGCCGTCCACCTTCGGAAAGCGCAGGTTGTAGCTATCCGGATGCAGGAACAGCCACGCCGCCGCCAGCACCGCCGGCACGTAGTCGCGGGTTTCCTGCGAAAGCTGGTTGTAGATGCGCGGGTCGTAGAAGCTCACCGAGGTATCGTCGCCCACCAGACGGCGCATGCGCCCCTCGCCGCCGTTGTACGCGGCCAGGGTCACTTCGAGATTGTTGTTGAAGATGCCCAGCTGCTCGTCGAGGTATTCGGCGTTCGCGCGCGCGGCCAGCGCCGGGTCGAAGCGTTCGTCGAAACCGCCGTCGCTGCTCAGACCGAAACGCAGCCCCGTCGCATACATGAACTGCAACGGCCCCGCCGCGCCGGAGCGCGAGACCGCATGCACCTTGCCTCCCGATTCCTTCGCCATGATGCCGAACAGGATCGCCTCGGGCAGGTCGCGGCTCTGGTAGGCCGGCCACATCTGATAGCGCATGTATTCGTAGTTGACGTAGGCGTCCATCAGATTCGAACGCCACTGCGTCAGCCACATCTCCAGCGCCGCCTTCACCGGGCCGTTCATGGCGATCAGTTCGGACAGCTTCTGCCCGTGCAGCAGGGTCACGCTGCGCTGGGCCTGCGGCAGGCTGGCCGCGCCGGTCTTGCCGGAGCCCGCGCCTTCCGGCATCTGCTCCCCGCTCACTTCGACGTCGTCGCCTAAGACGAAGCTGCCGTCCTTCAAGCGAAGCAGCCGGTCGTACACGGCGAAGAAGCGCTGCGGATCGCAACCAGGGCTGCTGCCGCACTGCGCAGACGCGCGCTTGAGCTGCTCCAGTGCACCGGACAAGGTCTGCTGCGAAGCTTGCGCATTGCCCTCCCGCGCCTGCTGCAACGCGACTTCGTAGCTCTTGCTGGCCTGATCGAGCTGGCCGTACAGGGCATTCACCTGCGGCGTGGGCGCCGCATGGCTGCCGCCGGAACTGGCGCAGGCGGTCAGCGCCGAGAGCGCGGCGAACAAGGGAGCCAGGCGCAGGGCGCGAACGGGAAAGCTTGCCGGCATGACGTGGTTCACATCGAGAAAGTGCCGACAATAGCCGCCGCAAGCACCGGCCTCAACTGAAAAATTTCATCTCGCCCCGCACGGCCGATCGTGCCGGCCGCTTGGCTACAATCGCCCGGCCTCTCTCGGACGGACCCCCATGACTGACATCCTGATCGGCCGCAACGACAGCGCCAGCGTCAACCTCGATCCGCACTTCGGCAACCGGCACGGGATGATCGCCGGCGCCACGGGCACCGGCAAATCCGTTTCGCTGATGGTGCTGGCTGAAGGCTTTTCGCGCCTGGGCGTGCCTTGCTTCCTCGCGGATGCGAAGGGCGACCTGGCCGGCCTGTCGATGCCGGCGGGCGAGCCGGGCGACAAGCTCAAGGCCCGCCTCTCCAAGCTCGGCCTCACCGACTGGAAGCCACAGGCCAATCCGGTCATCTTCTGGGACATCTACGGCAAGCTCGGACATCCCGTGCGCGCCACCATCAGCGAGATGGGTCCGACCTTGCTCGGTCGCATCCTGGAATTGAACGACACTCAGGAAGGCGTGCTCGAAGTGATCTTCAAGGTCGCCGACGAGAACGGCTGGCTGCTGCTGGACCTGTCGGACCTGCGCGCCCTGCTGGGCTTCGCCGCGGAGAACGCCAAGGACATCTCCACTCAGTACGGCCTGATCAGCACGCAGAGCATCGCCGCCATCCAGCGCGCCGTATTGAAGCTGGAACAGGATGGCGCGGACCAGTTCTTCGGCGAGCCGGCATTGGAACTGGCGGACCTGATGCGCCAGGACATGAGCGGACGCGGCGTGATCAACATACTGGCCGCCGATCAGCTGATCCTCAAGCCGCGCCTGTATTCCACCTTCCTGCTGTGGCTGCTGTCCGAGCTTTTCGAGCAGTTGCCCGAAGTAGGCGACCTGGACCAGCCGAAGATGGTGTTCTTCTTCGACGAAGCCCACCTGCTGTTCGACGATGCGCCGCCGGCATTGCTGCAGCGCGTGGAACAAGTGGTTCGCCTGATCCGCTCCAAGGGCGTAGGCGTGTACTTCTGCTCGCAGAATCCCGACGACGTGCCGGGCAACATCCTCGGCCAGCTCGGCAATCGCATTCAGCACGCCCTGCGCGCCTTCACGCCGCGCGACCAGAAAGCCGTGAGGGCGGCCGCGGAAACCTTCGCGCCTAATCCGAAGCTGGATGTCGCCGACGCGATCACCAAGCTCGCCGTGGGCGAAGCGCTCGCTTCCACCTTGCGGGACGGCGGCGTGCCCTCGCCGGTGGAACAGGTGCTGGTGACCTCGCCGACGTCGCGCATCGGCGCCATCACCGACGCCGAGCGCGCGGCGGTGCGCCAGCGCTCGCCTGTGGGCGGCAAGTACGACACCGCGGTGAACCGCGAGTCGGCAGCGGAAATGCTGGCTGCCCGCGCGAGCGGTAAAGCCTCCGCCTCCACTTCCAACGCGGGCGCGACCAAGTCGGGGACTGCCGCGGAAGCGGGTTCCGGCTGGGGCGATACGGTCCGCGACGTGCTGCTGGGCAACGGCCGCCGCCAGGGCGTGATCGAAGCCATGGCCAAATCGGCCAGCCGCAGCATCGGCTCGCGCATCGGCCAGCAGATCGTGCGCGGCGTGCTTGGGAGCATCTTCGGCGGCAAGCGCTGAGCGGCCGCGATGCCCAAGATCGCCACGGTCTCCGCCGACACGCCGTTTCTGCGGCGGCTTCCGGCCGCGTTCGCCTACCCGCTGCGCGGCGCCGCGCTCGCCAGCTGCGTGGCGCTCGCGTTGGCGCACTACGTGGGCCTGCTGCCCTCCTTCATCGGCCTGCTCGCCAGCCTGATGGTGTGGGCCGCGACCTGGCGCTACGCCGCCGACTGCATGCTGCATACCGCCAACGGCTTCGCCGATCCGCCAGAAGTCAGCCTGGGCGGCAATGAATCCGCCGGCTGGGCGCTGACCGCCATCCATCTGCTCCTGGCGGCCTTGTGCGTGCTGGCGGCGGCGTTCTTCCCCGGCGTTCTGTGGCCGACTCTGCTGGTGTCGGCGCTGATCCTGCCTGCCATCGACATGACCCTGGCATTCGAGGGCAACCTGGCGGCCGCGCTGAATCCGGCACAGGTAAGCCGCGTCATCGGCGGCTTCGGTCTGGCCTACCTCATCCCCGTAGTCATCAATCTGGCCGTCGCGGTGCTGGTGGTACTGGCCTCGCTCGCTTCCGGTCTGCTGCCGCGGCTCCTGGCGCTGCCTCTGTACGCCTTCGCCTACACCTATCTCATCGTGCTCGGCTTCCATCTGATGGGCGCGATGATCCACGAGCGCCACGAACGCTTCGGAATGGCGCCGGAAGCCGAGCGCCTCGTCGCCGACAGCAGGCAGGACGCCGACACGCTTCTGCTTCATGCCGTGCGACAGCAGGCCGAGCAACAGCCGCGCGCCGCGATCGACATGCTGGTCGGCCGGCTGCAGGATCGCAGCGCGCCCGCACCCCTGCACCTGGCTTATCGGCAATTGCTGCGCCAGGAAGGCCTGCGCGACGCGCTGCTGGTGCATGGACAGATCTGGACCGCCGCGCTGCTCGCGAACGGCGAAGGCAAGCGTGCGCTGGGGCTGGTGCAGGAGTGCATGGAGATCGATCCCGCCTTCCTGCCGGATGATCCGGCGACTGCCGGGCCGCTCGCCGAACTGGCGGCGCGCCTGGGCATGAGCCGTCTCGCGGTGAAGCTCTGCCGGGGGTATCTTTCCGCCTGGCCTCGCGCGCCGGAGGCGCCGCGCCTCGGCCTGCTCGCCGCGCAACAGCTCGGCCAGCGCCTGGATCAGCCCGCCGAGGCACTGGTGCTGCTGCGCCGGATGGTCGCGGCCTGGCCCGACCATCCGCTTCGCACGGATCTGCTCGCACTCGAACGACAACTGCTGAACGACACTGACGCCCGATGAGCCGCTGGCGACCACCCTCTCCCACTTCCACGGCGATCATTACCCGCGAGGGTTTCGAGAAGCTCAAGACCGAGCTGGATCATCTCTGGCTCACCCTCCGCCCTGAAGTGGTCAAAGCACTCGCCGCCGCCGCGGCCGAGGGCGACCGCTCGGAAAACGCCGAGTACACCTATCGCAAGAAGCAGCTCGGCGAGATCGATCGCCGCGTGCGCTACCTAAGCAAGCGCATTCCTTCGCTGAAAGTCGCCGAGGGCGCGCCGGCGGATCGAACCATGGTCTTTTTCGGCGCGCGCATCGAACTGGAGAACGTCGACAGCGGCGAGACGGTGAACTACCGCATCGTGGGGCCGGACGAGACGGACGCCAAAGCCGGTTGGATCAGCATCGACTCCCCGCTGGCGCGCGCCGTGCTGAAGAAGCGTGTGGATGACGAATTCGAGGCCGAACTTCCCGGCGGCCGCACGCGGTTCGCAATCGTATCGGTGGAATACTGAGCGGACTCGAGCGGTGGCGCACGCCCGCCCGAGTCCGTATGGGAGCACCCAGGCAAGGCGGGCTTACTTGCCCTCGCCCATCGCGGCGGCGATCTGCGCCTGGTGCGCTTCGAAGAAGGCCACGTTGGCCGTATTTATCTTCGAGGAATCGAGCGCCTTGGCCATCGTCGGATCGTTGCGCGCCTGCGAAGCCATCGCGGCGTTCATCAGCGCGATGTTCGCCAGGATGAACTCCCTGGGCGTGAATCCGTACTTCTTCACCAGCGCGGGAATACGCGCGTCGCTCGCCATCGCCTGCGTCGCCAGGTCGTCAAGATTGTGCACCTTGGCCGGATCGGGCGCGGCCTGGCCGCGGATACCCTGCGCCCGCGCTTCCTTGGTAGCGCCCATCAGGCGATTGAGCACGTCTTCGTTGAGGCTGTAGTCCTTGATCGCCTGCTGGTCTGCCGCCGGCAATGCCGCCGGCCCGGACTGTGCCAAAGCCGCCTGCGGAAGCCCGACGGCGACACAGAAGCACAGCGCGAACAGCAGCCATAGCGATGCGCCGCGGCGGCGCGTCCGGTCATTCGTCATGCCTTGTCTCCTCTGAGCGTGGAATGTCCCACCCTACCTGCTATCGATGAATGCCGCCTGCCTCCGGGAAAACGAGGCTAACGCGATTGCAATTGCTGCAGCGCCGCCTGCCGGTCCGACTCGATCTGGCGCAGGCGCGCCTCGCGCGCGGCATCGCTCACCCAGCGCCCGTGCTCGGCTTGCCGGCGCAGCAGGGTGTACTCCATCTCCATGAAAGAGCGCAGGATCGTGCTGTCTGCCTGTGCGAATCCGGCCAGGTCGGGAATGCGCGCCAGATTGGCACGCTCGCGCTCGGCAGTCGCCCCGCCGCCCTTGCCATAGCCGAGCATGAAGCTCTTCAGCTGCGTGCGCAGGGGTTCCGGCATGCCATTGCGGATCACCAGCACACCGGACGGGATCAGGCTCGAACGCCAGATGATCTTCAGCTGCGCGGCCTGGTCCGGGAAATTGCGCCGGAACAGATCGAGATCGGGGTTGTTGCTGCTGGCGACGTCCACCTCGCCATTGACCACCGCCAGCGCGTTGTTCTGGTGATTACCTACCCGTACGCGCGCGAAGAACGTATCGGAATTCAGGCCTCGCGGCGCGAAGATTTCTGCTTCCGGCGCGACATAGCCGGTCACCGACAGCGGCTCGCCGCGGGCGTAGCTCCACCGCCCGGGATGCGCCAGCAGCGTGTTCAGATCGTGGATGGGCCCGTCCCCGCGCACGATCAGCATGGCGACATTGCCCTTGGCGCCGTCGCTGCGCTCGAACTGGGCGAACACGCTCATCTGCTGATGAAGTACCGCCTCGATGGCGAGCCGCCCGGAAAGGAAGGCGATGTCCACGCGCTGGTCGCCGATCGCGCCGGACAGACCCGCGTAGCTGCTCACGGAGACGGTGGTGACCGGATGGCCGAGGCGCTTTTCGAGGTCCGCCAGCAATGGGCGCCATTGTTCGCGCGACTCGGCCGCGCTGCCGATCGGCAGGATGCCGAAACGTATCGGCGCGACGGCATCGGTCGCGGCGGCCGCCATGATCGGCAGCCAGCAGGCCAGCCACAGCATCCATCCGCTCGGCCGGCGAAGCCGCTCGCGCGGCCGCCTCGACGCCCTCGTCCCCATGAGTACCGTCCCGCGTTTCCCCAGCCGCTATATAGCCGCGATGCCACCGCCCCGGCAATCGTCGTCGCCGATCATGACAGCGAGTCCGTGGCGCAGGACACGGGTCGCGGATAACGGCGCCCTTCCCGAAGCGGTTGATAGCAGGCCGCCATGCGATGGAACGCTTCGCGGTCGTTGTCCGGATGCCATCCGGGAATGCCCGACAGCGGCAGCGGGCGCAATTCCAGCGGATCGCGCAACAACGACCCGCTGGCGATGCCTGCCGCGCAACGGGACACCACGGCCGCCTCGTCCGCGTCGGCGGAGTCGGCCCGCAGGGCGACCGCCCGGCGCCCCAGCGTTTCCACCGCGCGTACGACGTCCCCGGCCGCGTCCTCGCCGTTCACGTAGGTGAGGGCGACGTCCGCGCCGTCGCGCGCCAGGCGCAGGGCGGTCGCCGCGCCGATGCCCCGGCTGCCGCCGGTCACCAGGGCGGTGCGGCCGCTCAGGGGAGCGGTGGTGGAGGGTGCGAGGGGATTCGTGTTCGTGTTCATGGGTCCATCCCAGCCGGGCCGCCGTACCGGTGCTGGCGGCCAACGGACATCGACCCGACCGGCGGCCGGGGCTGCGCC
>JBCNOA010000105.1:0-13633 GCA_039594095.1 Dyella sp. | reverse complement strand
GCTTGACCAGCCCCACGCCGCACGGCGTACCGGACGCTCCGCATCGCCACGCGCCGGCCGCTCCGCTGTCCTTCGCGGAGGTCGGCGCATGAGGCATGTCCTGCCTGGCACCAACGCCTCCCGCGGCATGGCCCTCGGCCGCGCCCGGCTGGTGCAGCCGAGCCGGTACCTGGTCGATACGCGCCCGCTCGCCGAAGAAGAAGTCGAAGCGGAACTGGGCAAGCTCCATCGTGCGCTGGACACCGCCCGCCAGGAGCTGCGCGAACTGCGCGGCAAGCTGCACGGTGCGCTGGCCCGCGAGGTCAACGAATTCATCGATGCACACAGCCTGCTGCTGGACGACCAGGAGCTGCTGCGCGGCCTGGATGATCTGGTCCGCGTCGGCCACTACCGGCCCGGTGCCGCGCTCAAGAAACAGCGCGACCGTCTCGCCGCCGTGTTCGAGGCCATGGACGACCCCTACCTGCGCAGCCGCAAGGAGGACGTCGACCAGGTCATCAACCGCGTGATCTCCGCCCTGCAGCGCCAGACCAGCCGCGAAGAACGCAAGCTGGCCGCGCGTGTGGGCGAGATCCTGATCGCCGACACCATCGCTCCGGCCGACATGGCCCACCTCGCCGGCAACGGCCTGCTGGGTGTAGTGGCCAGTTCCGGCAGTCCTTATTCGCACAGCGCAATCCTGGCGCGCAGCCTCGACCTGCCCATGATGGTGGGCGTGCGCGATGCGCTGGCGACCATCCACGACGACGACCTCATCCTGCTCGATGCCGAGCGTGGCGAAGCGGTTGTACACCCCACCGCACAGGATCTGGCCCGCTACCGCGCCTGGCAGCGCGAAGCGCAACAGGAAGGCCGCCGACTCGCCTCGCTGGCCAACGCACCCACGCGTACGCGCGATGGCGTCGACATCCGCCTGCTCGCCAATGCGGAGACGCCCGCCGACATCGCCATGGCGCGCTCGCGCGGCGCCGACGGCGTGGGCCTGTATCGCACCGAATTCCTGTTCCTGCGCCACAAGGGCCTGCCCTCGGAAGACGAGCAGTTCATCGCCTACCGCGACCTGGTGCTGGGCATGGGCGGCCTGCCGGTGACGATCCGCACCCTCGACCTGGGCGCGGACAAGGCCGATGCCGCGGGCCTTGCCCTGCGCGGCGAGGAAAACCCCGCACTCGGCGTGCGCGGCGTGCGGCTCTCGCTGCGCTATCCGGCAGTGTTCACTACCCAGATCCGCGCCATCCTCCGTGCCGCCTGCTACGGCCCCGTTCGCGTGCTGGTGCCGATGGTCACGCAGCCGGACGAACTGATCGCGGTGCGCACGCTGTTCAAGCTCGCCCGCCAGGATTTGAAGCGAGAGAACGTCGACCTGCCGGAGAAACTCCAGCTCGGCGCGATGATCGAAGTGCCCGCGGCCGCCATCAACGTACGTGCACTGCTGGAGCATGCCGACTTCCTTGCCATCGGCACCAACGACCTCGCCCAATACGTACTGGCCTCCGATCGCGGCAACGATGCACTGGACAACATCTACAATCCGCTGCAGCCGGCGCTGCTGCGGCTGATTTCCTACGTGATCTCGTCAGGCCGCCGCGCCAACAAGCCGGTGAGCCTCTGCGGCGAGATCGGCGGCGACACCAAGTTCACTGCCCTGCTGATGGCGCTGGGCCTGTGCGAGTTCAGCATGCACTCCAGCCAGCTGCTGCACGTGCGCGACCGTATCGCTTCGCTGAACCACCGGGGCCTGCGTCACCTGGCGCCGGCGATCCTGCGCTGCCGCACCCACGAAGAAGCGGAAGAGCTGCTGAGCCGCATCACCTGCTGAAGCGCATCAACTCCGCGCGTTGGCCAGAAACGCGTCGAGCAGGGCGCCGCGGTATTTTTCGCGGTGAGTCAGTAGGAACAGCTTGCGGCGCAGATCGAGGAACGGTGTCTTCAGCGCCTTGAGTTTTCTCGCGGCCAACGTGTCCGTCACCGCAACCGCCGGCAGACAGGCGATGCCGAGCCCGGCCACCACCGCCTGCTTGATCGCTTCGATCTGATCCAGTTCCAGCGCTGTCTCCCCTGGCGGCAGCTGCGCGAGCACGCGCTCACTGGTAGCGCGCGTCGCCGACCCGGGTTCGCGCAGGACCCAACGCACGCCGGCGAAATCCTCCGGCTGAAGCGCGCGTTTGCATGCAAGCGGGTGGTCGGGCGAAGCGCAGACCACCAGCGTGTCGTCGCGCCACGCTTCCATCTCCAGCAAGGGATGCGCGACCGGTCCTTCCACACAGCCCACATCCAGCTCGTGCGCGAGCAGCGCCGAGGCGATCGCGTCCGTGTTGGCAACCCGCAAGCGGATGGCCACTTGTGGATGGGCGCGCACGAAATCGCCCAGCAGCTCGCCGACCAGATAGTTGCCGACCGTGTTGCTCGCTCCGATACGCAGTTCGCCCGCGAGCGCGGCGCCTCCCCCACGCGCCAAGCGGCCGAATTCGGCGTAGCGCTCCAGCAGCTCCTGCGCCAGAGGCAGAAGCTCTCTGCCCCGGGTGTTCAGACGCAGGCGCCCGCGCTCCCGCGCGAACACGGGTGCATCGAGCTGCCGCTCCATCTCGGCCAGCGCCATGCTGGCCGCCGGCTGGGTCAGATAAAGCGCCTCGGCCGCGGCGCGCACGCTGCCCAAGCGCGCGACCTGTACGAAGACTTCGAGCTGACGCGGGCTGATATTGATCATCAGATATACTTATACATCAGATCAGATATTCAAAGTTTTTCTGATTGATATGGCGCCGGACAATGCCCCGTCCCCAAGGAGTCCAACGTCATGAGCGCCACCACCGTCCCTACCCCGGCCCCCTCTCTCGGCGAGCGCGCCCCGGGCCTGCTGCTCGCCGCGGCCATCGCCCTGGCCGCGCTGGGCCTGGGTCGCCTGGCGCCGCTGATCGGCGGGCCGGTGTTCGGCATCGTGATGGGCATTCTCGTGCGCAACCTGTTCGCACCGGACGGCCGGTTCACACCGGGCATCCAGTTTGCCGGCAAGCAGGTACTCCAGTGGTCGATCATCGCCCTGGGATTCGGGCTCAGCCTGAACCAGGTCGCTCGCACCGGGCTGGAGTCGTTGTCGGTGACCCTGGTCACCATGACGGTGGCTTTCCTGGCCGCCTGGGGTCTCGGCCGCGCCCTCAAGGTCCATGACAAGCTGAAGATCCTGATCGGCGTCGGGACGGCGATCTGCGGCGGTTCGGCCATCGCGGCCGTGACGCCGATCATCAAGCCGGACGAACACGACACGGCATTCGCGATTTCCACGATCTTCCTGTTCAACCTGGTGGCCGTGCTGTTATTCCCGCTGCTGGGGCACCTGCTGCATCTGTCCGACCTGGGCTTCGGCCTGTGGGCCGGCACGGCGATCAACGACACTTCATCCGTAGTGGCCGCCGGCTACAGCTTCAGCAAGGCAGCGGGCGACTACGCCACCATCGTCAAGCTCACGCGCGCCACGCTGATCATTCCGATCTGCCTGGTGCTGGCTCTTGCAGTGGCCTGGCGCGAGAAGAAGCAGGGCGCTAGCGATTTCAGCCTGAAAAAGATCTTCCCCTGGTTCATCCTGTGGTTCTTGGTCGCCTCGGCCGTGCGTACGGCCGGCCTGATCCCCGCGGCGATCCAGCCGGCCATCCACATGGCGGCGGAATTCCTGATCATCGTGGCGCTGACGGCCATCGGCCTCTCGGCCAATCTGCGCCGGATGGCTTCGACGGGCGCGCGCCCGATCCTGCTGGGCCTGGGCGTGTGGGCGGCGGTATCGGTCAGCAGCCTGCTGGTCCAATTCGCGATCGGGCAGCTCTGACATTCGTGGCCGGCAGACTGCCGGCCACGGTGGTCCGGCACGCAATCCTTCAGGCCCTTCCCTGCTCGACCAGCGTCAGCGCCACTTTGTCGCGCAGGTAGACGGGAAGCGCGTGCTCGGGAGCCTGGGCATGCCCCGCACGGAATTCGCGTACGGCCAGCGCCGCGACGTGTTCGGCCTGGGGATAGCACTGGCCGCGCTCCGACAGTACGGGTCCGGTCAGGCGGCTGCGCAGCACCTCGGCATACGTCGCCCAGCCGGTGCCGACCACGCGCCAGCCCTCGGCGGGCGGAAGCACCAGCGCTTCCGGAGGGCACACGCGCTCCTCGTCCAGCGCCACCAGCTCACCCTCGTCGTTCCGGCGATAGCTGGCGGCATAGATCTCTCCCATGCGCGCGTCGATCACCGCCAGGATCGCGCCCTCGCCAGCGGGGGCCTCCAGCGCCAGGGCCGCCAATGACGACACGGTGACCACGGGCCGATCCAAGGCCAGTGCCATGCCCTGCGCCAGCGAGATAGCCAGGCGCACGCCGGTGAACGCTCCCGGCCCACGTCCCACGGCGATCGCATCCAGGGCATGACGTCCCAGACCGGCCTCGGCCAGCAGCCCGTCGGCCATGGGAAGCACCAGTTCCGCATGGCGTCTGGGCGCGATTTCGCTGCGGGTGATCAGCTGGTCGCCATGGACCAGGGCGACGGAGCAGGCTTCGGTAGATGTTTCGATGGCGAGCAGATTCATAGGGGCTCCATGGTAGCGGCTGGGGCGGCACCAGGTCGCCATCAGAACGCCTGTCCGGGGCCTACCGCAGGCGCGACGGGGCCGTTCGAGGGCGCCCGTGCGGCAGCCGGGCGACGAGCTGCCCCGGCACGCATCGGAGCTCCACCGCCATGTCGATTTCGGCTACCACCGTTCGTCGCCTGGACAAGAGCCGCGCAAGGCCGGCTCCATCGCAATGACAGAGGAGATACGACAATGCGCTTCATGGTCATCGTGCGCGCCACCAAGGAATCCGAAGCCGGCGTGATGCCGAAACAAGAGCTCCTTGCCGACATGGGCAGGTTCAACGAAGAACTGGTCAAGGCCGGCGTCCTGCTCGCCGGGGAAGGTCTGCATCCAAGCTCACGGGGGGCGCGTGTGCATTTCTCCGGCGGCAAGCGCACCGTGATCGACGGCCCGTTCGCCGAGACCAAGGAACTGATCGCCGGTTTCTGGCTGATCCAGGTCAAGTCGCTGGAAGAGGCGATCGAATGGTTCAAGCGCTGCCCCTTCGATGGCGGATCGGAGATCGAGATCCGCCAGGTATTCGAGGCCGAGGATTTCGGCGCCGAGCTCACGCCAGAGCTGCGCGAACAGGAGGAACGCCTGCGCGCCGAAGTCTCCGCCCGCGCCGCCTACTGAAAACCACCCACGCTCCCTCCACCCACTTCCAGCCAGGAGCCACGCTCATGATCGTTCAGCCCTATCTCCATTTCGAAGGCCGTTGCGACGAAGCGATCGAGTTCTACAAGCAGGCGGTAGACGCCCAAGTCGACATGCTGATGCGCTACAAGGACAGCCCCGTGGAACCTATGGAAGGTTGCACTCCCGAAGGCGACCACGCGGAGAAAGTGATGCACTCCGCCTTCCGCATCGGCGAAACCATGGTCATGGCGACCGATGGCTTCAACAGCGGCAAGCCGGATTTCAAGGGCTTCTCGCTCTCGCTCACCTGTGCCACCGATGCCGAAGCGAAGAAGCGTTTCGACGCGCTGGCTGAAGGCGGTCAGATCACCATGCCGCTGGGCAAGACCTTCTTCACCTCCAGCTTCGGCATGCTTACCGATAAGTTCGGCGTGAACTGGATGATCCTGACCATGCCGCAGTGACCGCACCGCGGGACTCTCGTCCGGCGTGCACGACAGGCACACGGACGTGCCCTGCGCCGGGAAGCGAAAACCGATCCCGCAAGTTTGCCGGCCACCCCGTAGCCTCCCGTATTGCGTGTGGGGGTATCGGGGTGGTCTGATCGGCGCCCATGACTGCCTCGGATATCCACCGCACGATCGACGCCGTCTGGCGCATCGAATCGGCCAAGCTCATCGCGGGTCTGGCCCGCATGGTCCGCGACGTCGGCCTGGCCGAGGAGCTGGCCCAGGACGCCTTGGTCGTGGCGTTGGAGCAATGGCCGGAAAGCGGGGTGCCGGACAATCCGGGCGCCTGGCTGATGACCACCGCCAAGCACCGCGCGATCGACCGCCTGCGGCGCCACAAGCTGCTGGAACGCAAGCACGAGGAAATCGGCCGCGACCTGGAACTGGACCAGGAACTGGCCTACACCGAAGTGGAGCTGGCCGCCGACGATCACATCGGCGACGACATGCTGCGCCTGGTCTTCACCGCCTGCCACCCGGTGCTGTCGTTGGAAGCGCGCGTCGCGCTCACCCTGCGCCTGCTCGGCGGCCTCACCACCGATGAAATCGCGCGTGCCTTCCTGGTACCGGAGCCCACCGTGGCCCAGCGCATCGTGCGCGCCAAGCGCACCCTGGCCGAGGCACAGGTGCCATTCGAAGTGCCCCACGGCGATGAGCTTCACGAACGCCTTACCGCAGTGCTGGGCGTTATCTACCTGATCTTCAACGAAGGCTATTCGGCCACCGCCGGCGACGACTGGATGCGGCCGGCGCTATGCGAGGAAGCGCTGCGCCTTGGCCGCGTGCTCGCCGAGCTGGTGCCGCGCGAGCCCGAAGCGCATGGGCTGGTCGCGCTGATGGAGATCCAGGCCTCACGTGCGAAGGCGCGCATCGGTCCCACCGGCGAACCGATCCTGCTGCTCGATCAGAATCGTGCCCAATGGGATCGCCTCCTGATCCGTCGTGGCCTCGCCTCGCTCGAGCGCGCCGAACGCTTGTCCGAGCAGCGCGGCATCTATACCAGCCAGGCCGCGATCGCCGCCTGTCACGCGCGGGCGCGTACGGCCGAAGCCACCGACTGGCGACGCATCGCTACGCTCTACGCCGAGCTCGCGCAGATCGCGCCTTCGCCGGTAGTCGAACTCAACCGCGCGGTCGCCGTGTCGATGGCCGTCGGTCCAGAAGCGGCACTGTCGATCGTCCAGGGTTTGATCGACGAGCCTTCGCTCAAGGCCTATCACCTGTTGCCCAGTGTGCACGCCGATCTGCTCCGCAAGCTGGGCCGCATGGCCGACGCGAAACGCGAATTCGAACGCGCCGCGTCGATGACGCGCAATGCGCGCGAACGGGAATTGCTGCTCGACCGCGCCCGGGCCTGCGACGACGCTCCGTAAAACCCGGTGCGCCAAGCCCAGTCGGCCCGGCGCCGAACGCGCTAGGCCGCCGCTTCGGCCGAGGCCTCGAAAAAGGCCTGCACATCGGACATCTCGCGCGTGCGAGGCATCGGCGGAAGACTGGAGAGAAACAAGCGGCCGTAACCCTTTCCCGTAAGGCGCGGATCGCACAGCACCAGCACGCCGCGGTCGTGCACATCGCGGATCAGTCGCCCGACACCCTGCTTCAGCGCAATCACCGCGCTGGGTACCTGCCAACCCATGAACGGGTTGATGCCCGCCTGCTCCAGCGCATCCAGCCGGGCCTGAAGCACCGGATCGTCCGGCGCGGCGAAGGGCAGCTTGTCGATCACCACCACGCTCAACGCTTCGCCGGCTACATCCACGCCCTCCCAGAAGCTGGCCGCGCCCAGCAGCACGCCATGACCGCTGGCGCGGAAGTCTTCCAGCAGACGATGGCGCGGCGCCGTGCCCTGCACGAACAGCGGCCACGGCACCCGCCCTTCCAGCAATTCGGCGGCACGCCTCAGCGCACGATGCGACGTGAACAGCAGGAAAGCCCGGCCGTTCGATGCGTGCAACACAGGCAGTACGGCTTCGACGACGCGTTCGGTGTAATCGCGCGCGGACGGGTCGGGCAGACCCGGCGGCAGGTAGCAAAGCGCTTGCCGCGCGTAATCGAAAGGGCTCTCCAGACTGAGCGTCTGCGGATCGTCCAACCCCAGTTGCCGCGCGAAGTGTTCGAAATGCCCCGCCACCGAGAGCGTCGCCGAGGTGTGGATCCACGCCGCCTGCGCGCGCTCGCGCAGAGCCCGCAGCGGACCGGCGAGATCGAGCGGCGTGGCATGCAAAGCGAAGCCGCGCGGAAAGGTTTCGTACCAGCGCACGTCCTGCTCGTCGGCCTGTTCGACGATGCGGTCCAGCCGCTCGCTATAGGTGGCCGCCCGCTCGTGGGCATTGGCGAAACCGCGCGAACGCTCCGCCTGCGAAGCCAGCACGTCGGTCAGCGCAGCCAGCACTTCGCGCACGTCGTGCATGGCCTCGCGTACCGGCTGGGCCGTGTCGAGGAGATGGAACGGCCCGCGATCGGGCAGCACATCCATCGCCAGGCGCAGCTTGCGCACCGCGTCGCGCAATGCCTCCACCGGCTCCAGTACCACGCCGATCGCGCCGGTCACGCCGTTGCATTCGCCGAGAGCGTCTTGCGCCAGCTCCGTGAGCTGTCGCCCGCTGATGCTCTGCGAAAAGAATTGCCCGGCCAGTTCCGGTACCTGATGCGCCTCGTCCAGGATGAACGCCTGCGCACCGGGCAGGATTTCGCCGAAGCCCTCCTGCTTCAGAGCGAGGTCCGCGAACAGCAAATGGTGATTGACCACCACCAAGTCCGCCTCCTGGGCCTCGCGCCGCGCCTTCACCACGTGGCAGTCGTCGAAGAACGGGCATTCCACGCCCAGGCAGTTTTCCGGCGTGGAGGTGACGCGCGGCCACATCGGCGACTCTTCCGGCACTTCGGCCAGCTCCATGCGATCGCCATGGCGCGTACGCGCGGACCATGCGCGGATCGCGGCCAGCTGCGAGGCCTGCGTGCGGTCGAAACTGGCTCCTTCGCGCACCGTCTGATCGAGCCGGTAAAGGCAGAGGTAATTCGCCCGCCCCTTGAGCAAAGCCGTCTTCAACCGTGCGCCGAGCACGGAACGCACCTTCGGAAGGTCCCGGAAGTAGAGCTGATCCTGCAGCGCCTTGGTGCCCGTCGACACGATCACGCGCTCGCCCGACAACAGCGCCGGCACGAGGTACGCATACGTCTTGCCCGTGCCCGTGCCCGCTTCGGCAATCAACGTCTCGCGCTCGGCGATGGCATGCTCGACCGCGCGCGCCATCGCCTGCTGGGCGGCGCGCGGAGCGAAATTCGGCAGTTCACGGGCGAAGGGGCCGTCCGCGCCGAGGAGCGCGGATACGTCGGTGTCGGTCATGGCGGCAAGTATGGCCGACAGGGCAATCGCGCGTCATGCCTTCGCCCGGTTGGCACCCGAGCATGGCGAGAACGCTCGAAGCGAATCGCGCCTCTCCCCTGGCCTTACGGCGAAGGGAGAACGCGGATCAGTAGCGCGGAATGCCTTCCACGTGGCACTGCTTGACCCACTTGGCCGCCGTCGTCGCCGCGGCATCGTCCCCGGCGCGCTGGCGCAACTCGGCGATGGTCTGCCAGTTACGCGCGCACAACGGCCCGAGGCGCGGGCCGATCTCCCAGGACTTGCGCGCCAGCTGTTCGGCGGCGGGGTAGTCCTTCAAGCGGATCGCCACTTCGGCGCGATCCTGCATGAGGTCCGGCGAATTGGGGCTGAGCTTGAGCGCCTGATCGAGCTTGGCCGCCGCCGCATCGACCTGGCCGGCGCGAACGTCTGCCTGCGCGGCATCCTGCAGCGAGGCCACGCCCGGATCTCGCAGCGGATGCACGTCGATCACGGATTTTTCCTTGTCGCCCGCCGCTTGGATCGAAGCCAGGATGTCGCCATCGGAGCGCGTCGGACGGGTCGCCTGCGACGGTGCGCTGGGCTGATTGCATGCGGCGAGCGCGAGCACGGCCAGGACGGTGGAAGCCAGAAGCGAACGACGGAAACGGCGGTACGACATGATCAATCTCGGACGGGAGCGGTGGAGGCTGGCGCCGGCGCATTGCTGTCGCCGCCACCGAACCAGTTCTGGACGCGCTGCCAGAAGCAGCCTTCGGAATCCTGCGAAAGAGTACCCGCAACGACCGGAATCTGCCGTGCGCCCTCGCACGATGGATCGGTGCGCTTGCCATCGGCCGGATTGATCCAGGCCATCTCGAGCCCTTGGCCCGGCGCCGCCGGCAGCGGGCGCGAGGGCAGCTTGCGGAACAGCTCCTGCCACGCACGCAGGCTGCCGGTGGCGCCGTAGAGGCCGCTCGGCTTGTTGTCGTCACGGCCCATCCAGAACACCGCCAGATGGTCTGCGGTGAAGCCGGCGAACCAGCTGTCGCGCATCTCGTTGCTGGTGCCGGTCTTGCCCGCGGCGTTGAGGTTCGGGAGGCTCTTGCCGATCGCCGCCGCGGTGCCCGAGCGCACCACCTGCTGCATCGCCCAGGTCACCTGGCGCACGGCGAGCTGGTATTCGCCGTTGCCGGTCTTCACTTCATAGCGCTTGATGGTCTTGCCGTCGGCGTCGACCACGCCGCGCACGGCGACCAGCGGCAGCGCATGACCATCCGCAGCGATGTACTGATATAGCTGCGCCACCTGCAGCGGCGGAATGCCCTGCGCACCCAGCAACAGCGACGGGCTGGGGTTGACGTCCTCCAGTCCGAACGATTCCAGGAATGCCTTGATGCGAGGCAGGCCCACCTCCAGGCCCAGGTGGATCGTCGCCAGATTCCAAGAATGCACCAGCGCATCGACCATCGGTACCGACCCGTGCACGTCGCCTTCGTCGTTCTTTGGCGTCCACTGCGTACCGTCGGGCTGGCGCATGCTGATCGGCGTGTCCTCCAGCGGCGAGCCGAGATTCCAGCGTTCCGGCTGCGCCAGCGCCACCAGGTACACCAGCGGCTTGATCAGCGACCCGATCGAACGGCGCGCATCCATGGCGCGGTTGAAGCCCTGGTCGCCGGGATCCTTGCTTCCGACCATGGCCAGCACGCTGCCGGTCGGCGCGTCGGTGACCACGGCCGCCGCCTGGGCGGCTTCGCCGCGCTTGCCCAGGCTCTTCATCGCGGCGGTGATGCCCTGCTCCGTATACAGCTGCGCGGCGGGATCGAGCGTGGTGAAGATGCTCAGATTGCCGGCGCTGAGCGTGGCATCGTCGAAGTCGTTGGTGATCTGCGCGCGCACCAGCTGCATGAACGCCGGGAAGCGGTTGTGCGGCAGCTGGCCGTTGCTGACGATGCCCAGCGGCGTCGCTTCGGCGGCCTTGGCCTGCTCCGGCGTCAGCAGCCCGGTGGTGGCGAACTGTTCCAGCACCAGGTTGCGGCGCGACAGCGCGCGATCGGGATAACGGCGCGGATCGTAGTAGCTGGGGCCTTTCACCATGCCGATCAGCAGCGCCATTTCCTGTGGGCGCAGGTCTTCCATGCGCCGGCCGAAATAGAACTCCGAGGCGGCCGCGAAGCCGTGCACGGCCTGGCCGCCCTGCTGACCGAGGAAGACCTGATTGACGTAGGCCTCCAGGATGCGGCCCTTGTCGTAGTGCGCCTCGATCAGGATCGACATCAGCGCTTCGTTGAATTTGCGCGTGAAGTTCTGATCGCGGTCTAGGAACAGATTGCGCACCAGCTGCTGGGTCAGCGTCGAGCCGCCCTGTACCGTGTGGCCGGCACGCAGGTTGGCGAAGCTGGCGCGCAGGATGGCGGAGAAATCGACGCCGATGTGATGCTTGAAATCGCGATCTTCGACGGCCTGCAGGCCTGAAATCAGCAGCGGCGGCACGTCGGCCAGGCGCACGATGCGGCGCTCCTCCTGCTGCGAGCCGTACACGGTGGCGATGCGCGCCGGATCGAGGTGCGCGGATTCGACCGCCTTGCCGCTGGCGGCATCCTTCACCGACGCCACCTCGCTCTTGCCCAGCGTCACGCGGATGCGACGCGGAAGCTCGCCGCCATCGGGGCCGGCATAGCCGCGCGAGGAAATCACATACGCCGAACCGTCCTTGGCCCAGGTGCCGGCAACCTGGCCGTGACCGTCATTGCCGTAGCCGGCGAAGGTCAACTCCAGCTCCAGCGCCGCGGGAGTCATCGGCTCGCCGGCGGCCAGCGGCAGCGGGCGCGCGTAGATACGCGTCGGCACGGCGAAGACCAAATCGTTGAAACGATCCTGGACCCGCTTGTTCAGCACCAGCGTGTAAGGCAGCACGAACCCGAAGAACAGGCCCAAGCCGATCCAGAAGGGAATGCGCACCCAGGGCCAGGCGGCGCTTGCGAGCGAGCGGAGTCGGGTCAGAAAAGCCAACGGGGAGAATCCTGAACGATAAGGCGGCGATCATAGGACCTGCTTACCGGCGCGCATATGAATGCCAGGCCCCGTTTGGGGCGGAAAGATGGCGCCACGCCAGCGATTCGCGGAAGGAAAGTCACGGTCCGGCGGCGTCGGCGGGCGCGCGCGGCGGCGCCCAGCACGCCGCATCGGGCCGGAACGGCCGCGGCTTGAGTCCCAGCAACTGTTCCAGCGAGCTGTTATCGGCGATCAGATCGCTTTCCAGGCGACTGACCGGCCCCCGCAGACGCGGTACTACATGCCGTCCCGCACGCAGCAGCCAGCCCGGCAGGGGCACCGGCAGCGTGGCGACCGGCAGGCTTCGGCGCACGCGGGCGAACATCTCGCCAGCAGTCAGGCGCTCGCCGCCGCCAAGCGGAATCACCTTGCCCGCAGCCGCCGGTGTCTCCAGCGCGGCCAGCACCGCCTGGGCGATGTCGTCCGCATGCACCGGCTGGCGCCGTCCGCGCCCTCCCGGCAGCGGGAACACTCGCGTACGCATGGCGCGGCGGGCGATCGGAGTGAGGCTCTTGTCCAAGCCCGCACCATAGACGAGCGTGGGGCGGAACACGGTCCACGCCAGGCCACGGCGCTCGCAGATCGCCGCGAGCGCATCCTCGGCCTCGCGCAGCTGGCGCGCCAGCGCGCGCTCGGCCGGCACTTCCGATTCGCGCTTGCTTTCGGCGCTCATCGAGCTGGTGGCGATCACCCTGGGCGTCCCCACGAAAGTCGCGCCGAGCAGCCAATCCGCCAGCCCCTGCAGCGGACCGAAACTCACGATCGCCGACCATTCGCCGGCCACCGACACCGCGTGCGGAAGATCGCCGCACAACCAGGTCACTCCCCCGCCGGCTTCGCGCGGCCGGCGGCTGACCGCCACGACTTCCGCGCCGAGCCGCTGCAACCGCGGCAGCAGGAAATGACCGATCTGGCTGCTGGCGCCGAAGACGAGGACCCGCATGAAAGCCGCTCAGCCTCCCGCCTGCAGACGAGAGGCAATGTTGGAAACGCGCGGATTGCCGGGCGCCAGCTTGCGCGCGTGGTCCAGTGCCTGCGCCGCGCCCGCGCGATCGCCGCTGGAAAGATGTTCCTCGGCCTGATCCATCCAGGCGCTGCCCAGGCGCTGCCGCAATTCCGCCTGCCCCGCTTCGCCCGGCGCGAGGTCGCCCAGGTCGGAGAGCCGGTCGCCGGCACGCTTGAGATCGCCGTTGGCGAGCGCCTGATTGAACTGCTGCACCACCAGTGCCGGGAGCTCCTGCAGCCCGCGGCGCGCCGTTTCGTTATTGCCGTCGATGGCCAATGCGCGGCGATAGAGGTCATAGGCGCTCTCGCCCGGCGGAAGCATCACATCGCCGCGCCGCGCGGCGGACTCCGCCTGCCGTACCAGCCGTCCCAGCTCGGCGCTCTGTTGCGGCGAGATGGCCGCCTGAGTGTCCGCCTCCGGCAGCCCGCCGGAAGGGGCGGCGGAGCTTTCGGCGTGCCGCGTGACGTCCGACAGGTGTGCGCGCGCGGCGGCCAGGTCCGCCGACTTGGGCGCGAGC
>JBCNOA010000104.1:0-13646 GCA_039594095.1 Dyella sp. | reverse complement strand
GTCCGCGGCTCACCACCTCCCTGGATGAGCCATCGGCAAGGCGGACCTTCCCCTGGGATCCGCAGCCCCGCCCCGAGGGTTCCCCCTAAACCCTCGGGGCTTTCTTTTGCCCGCAGCTCTCCTGTCGCTTTGCCGGTCCGGAAAGACGGCTGACGGCCAAAGCCGCTAGCATCCCCGCCAGATCCGGCCCCGAGCGCCGGGCCGGATGCAGCAGAAGGCGCGCCACGTGCAGAAGAAAGGCAAAGCCACTTCCTTCGACATCGCCCATCTGGCGGGCGTCTCGCAGTCCACGGTGTCCCGCGCGCTGCGCGGCAGCCCGCTGGTGAGCGAGGAGACGCGCCTGCGCATCCAGGCCGCGGCCAACCAGCTCAAGTACAAGGTCGACAAGAACGCCTCCAACCTGCGCACCCGCCATTCGGGCACGCTGGCCCTGCTGCTGTTCGAGGACCCCACCGCGGACGACTCGCACATCAATCCGTTCTTCCTGTCGATGCTCGGCTCGATCACTCGCGCCTGCGCCCAGCGCGGCTACGACCTGCTGGTCTCCTTCCAGCAGCTCTCGCACGACTGGCATGCCGACTACGCCGACACCCGCAAGGCCGACGGCATCATCCTGCTGGGCTACGGCGACTATCTCGCCTACCGCGACAAGCTGGAAAAGCTCGTGGCGCAGGGCACGCATTGCGTGCGATGGGGCGCCGTGCTGCCAGACCAGCCGGACGTTTCCATCGGCTGCGACAATTTTCGCGGTGGCCAGGACGTCACCACCCACCTGCTCGCGCAGGGTTGCCGCCGCATCGCCTTCCTGGGCGACGCCTCCAGCCATTACCCCGAATTCTTCGACCGCTACCGCGGCTATGCGGACGTGCTGGAGAAATCCGGCCTGGCCGCGGACCCCGCCCTGCAAGTCAACGGCGAGAGCACCGAGCAATCCGGCTACACCGCGCTGGAAACCCTGCTGGCGCGCGGTGTCCGATTCGACGCGATCTTCGCGGCCAGCGACCTGATCGCGATCGGCGCCATGCGCGCACTGACCGACCACGGCATGAGCGTGCCCGGCGACGTCGCCGTGGCGGGTTTCGACGACATCCCCATGGCGAGCTTCGTCAATCCGCAGTTGACCACCGTGCGCCAGGACACCCGCCAGGCCGGCGAGGCGCTGGTCGAGAACCTGCTGCGCCTGATCCGCGACGAGCCGGCGGAGAGCGCCATGCTGCCGGTGAAGCTGGTGGTGCGGAAGTCGAGCCTGCGCGGGCGTTGAGCGATGCCCATCCTTCTCCCTTCCGGGGAGAAGGTGCAGGCCCGATCAGGTCGCTACGCGAGCCATCACCGGCTCCCTCACCCGCAATACGCACAACCCCGACACGAACAGGCTCGCGCCTCCCAGCACCAGCGCATAGATCGGCTGACCGTGGAAGAACGCCCGCAGCAGCAGGCCGAGTACGCTGGCCGCGAGCAGCTGCGGAATCACGATGAAAAAATTGAAGATGCCCATATAGACGCCCATCTTCCGCGCCGGCAGGTTGTCCGACAGCAGCGCGTACGGCAGCGACAGGATCGATGCCCATGCGAAACCCACGCCCACCATCGAGGCGAGCAGCCAGCGCGGATCGCGCACCAGCAGGAACGACAGCAGGCCCGCGCCGCCCAGCCACACGTTGACCAGATGGCTGATGCGCAGGCCCCAGCGCTTCACCATCCAGGGGATCACCACCGCCGCCAGCGCGGCGAAACCGTTATAGGCGGCGAACAGCACGCCCACCCAGTTGGCGCCTTCGTTGTAGGCAGCCGAGTGCGTGTCGGTGGTGCCGTAATGCAGCTGCGTCACGCCGGCGGTGGTGTAGATCCACATGGCGAACAGCGCGAACCACGAGAACAGCTGCACCCAAGCCAGCCGCCGCATCGCTTCCGGCATGCCGAACAGATCGCCCAGAACCTGCGCCACCGGCCCGCGGCTGGAGGTCCGGCCCAGCCATAGCAAGGCGACGCCGAACACCGTCATGCCGCCGGTCAGCAGGTACAGCTCCTTCTCCAGATGCTGGAACGCGACGCCCAGCGTCAGCGCGACGCCCGCTGCCAGCCAGAGCAGCCCCCAGCGCGATGCGACGGGCCGGTCGATCGCGGCCTCCGCGACGGGCGCGGTGTCGAATGCTTCCAGCGCCTCGGGCGGATACTCGCGCGTCGAGCCCACCGTCCATAGCACCGAGCTGAGCAGCACGGCGCCGCCGGCGTAGAAGGCGTAGCGCACGGTGTCGGGAATGCCGCTGGCGCCGGGCTCGTTGCTCACGCCCATTCGCGCCAGGATCCACGGCAGGGCCGAAGCCACCACGGCACCCAGCCCGATGAAGAAGCTCTGCATCGCATAGCCGAGCGGTCGCTGTCGCGGCGGCAGCTGATCGCCCACGAAGGCGCGGAACGGCTCCATCGAGATGTTGATGGACGCATCCATGATCCACAGCAGTCCCGCCGCGACCCACAGCGCGGGAGAGTTGGGCATCCACAGCAGCGCCAGCGTGGCCAGCACGGCACCGATCAGGAAATACGGGCGGCGTCGGCCCAGGCGTGTCCAGGTACGGTCCGACAGATAGCCCACGATCGGCTGCACGATCAGCCCAGACAGCGGCGCGGCCACCCACAGCACGGGGATGTCGTTCACGTCGGCGCCAAGCGTCTGGAAGATGCGGCTGACGTTGGCGTTCTGCAGCGCGAAGCCGAACTGCAGGCCGAGGAAGCCGAAGCACATGTTCCAGATCTGCCAGAACGACAGCGCGGGTTTCCTGCTCGTCATGGCGTGTCGCTTCCGACCTTCAGAGGGGCGATCAGCATATCGCCGACCTCGGCTTCGTTGAGCGGCCCGCCGGCACCGCCCTGGCCGCCGGTGTAGTGCGCGAAGTGCCCGAGGTAACTCATGTTGAAACCGGGTGCCAGCGCGATGGTGCAGCGCCGCCCGGCCTTCGCCTCGAAGCTTCCGCTGGTGGAGCGCTGACGCCCGACGCTATGCGGCAGCGTCAGCACGACGGATTGCTGCGCCGCGCCGTCGCACTGCACGGTCGCGATCTGCACCGAAGCGGTGATGCCGGTGTTGATGGGGCCATGATCGTTGGCGTATTCCACCGCGAGCTGATAGCGCCCGTCGCGGGGCGCCGTCCACGTGCGCGGCCAGGCGCCGCCGACGCGTGCCTCGTCGGCCTTGCAAACGGTCGGGCTGTGCAAGGACTCGACCCCTTGCGCGTCCACGCGCGTCACGCTGAAACACTGCTGCGCGGCCGTACGCGCCACCGCGATGGAACCGCGGATCGTCCCGTGCCGTTGGCCATTGACGTAAAGCACCGCCTCGCCGTCCGTCTGGATGCGCCAGTGCCGCCCGTCGCCGGCGACGGCCGGCGCCGCGGGCGTGGCCGGCGCGTACATCGGCGCGTCCTTGCGCAACGCGGGCGCATCCGCCTTTACAGCCTTGAGCAAGATGTCGGTGCGCTTGCCGACGTGCTTCGTTTCGCCTGCCACCAGCAAATTGCCGTCCAGCGCGGCGGGTCGCACCAGCACGATCTCCCGGTCGCCGAGGTCGAGGCGGATGCGCTGCCCGTCGCCGAACAGCATCGGCACCAGGGACACAGGCAGCTTGGGCGATATCTCGCCGTCGTCGTCCAGGCCGAACACGCCCTGGATCACCATGTCCAGATAACCGGCCACCGACCACAGCTGCCGCGGCGAATCGACCACGGGCCCGCTGAGCGCACCGTCGTCGACGTGCACCGACTGGGTGGTCAGCTCGAAATTCTCCATGTTGGACCCGGCCAGCGCGGCACCACGCATCAGCGAACGCAGCTCATGCTCGATGCGGCCCGGATCGTCCACGGCGCGCGCGGCGCGCAGCGCATACGCGCTGACGAACGGCCAGATCGCGCGGTTGTGGTAGATCGGCACGTCCTTGCGCTCCGGCCAGACGACGGGACTGTCCGCGTCCCACACCGGATAGGCCGCCAGCGCCTGGCGCGCCCGCGCCGGGTCGGCCACGCCGCTAGTGATCGCCAGCGCGGTGCCCAACAAATCGTATGCCTCGTACGGCACCGGGTGATCGGCGCCGCCGATGTAGCTCATGTAGGTGTCGCGGTCGGCGCGCCAGAAGCGTTCGTTGATCGCCCGCTTCAGTGCTTCGGCCTGCGCCCCGTAGGGTGCCGCGGGCTCGCCGTTCTTCGCCGCGAGCGATGCGGCCAGACGCAGCGCCTCGTAGTGCAGCACGTTGGTGGACAGCGAGAACGATTGACCGATGAAGGCCACGTTGTCCTTGGTCCACCCCGGATAGGTCTGCTCGCGCCAGTCGAGGAACGAGGTCTCGCCGCGATACAGGCCAATGCGGTCGTCGAAGACATACCGGCGCTCCTGCGCCAGCGTGTCGGCCAGCGCGCGCCACACGTCGCGGGCGAAAGCCGGGTCGTCCAGCAGATGCCGCGCGCCCAGGAACCACACGACGCGGTCGGTGCTGATCGGCCAGCTGCCCCCGGAGCCGGTGTCCTGCATCGGATACAGGCCGGCCGGCACGCCCGGCGCGCGCACATCCGACAGCTTGAAGCGCAGCGATGCGCGCGAACGCGCCGGATCCAGCCGCCACAACGCCAGGTCCACCGCGTACGAAAGGTCGCGCGTCCACACGTAGTGCCATTTCTCGCCCGTTTCGAAACAGCTGCAGGGAATGGCCTGCCCGTGATCGAAGGCGTCGTCGCGGATCGCCGCGACCGAGTCGAGGCGCAGGTCGTCCTGCGCCATCGCGAACAGGCCGTCGAACAGCGGACTGGCGGTGTGCGCCGCCAGCCGCTGCGCGCCGATGCGGCGTTCGCCCGCGGGGCTATGCAGCACGAACCCGCCGTCGGAGGCGGCCGTGACGGCCGCCTCCCTGCCTTGCCATGACAACCCGCCGTGCCAGTCGGCGGCGGCCCCCTGGCCGGCGGCCAGCATGCCGGCCAGCAGCGTGGCGGTCAGCATGCGGACACCGTGCCCTTGGCTTGCTTGGTCATGCTCGATCTTTCCTCATTGCGCGAGAACCGCGCCGTAGTGGCCGTTCACAGCGACCGTCACATTACCCCCGCTCACCGTATAGGTGTTACCGCTGAGCAGGTCGGTCACGGTACTGCCGTTGGTCATGCTCAGCTGCCACACCGGCACGGTGACCGTGTGAGACGTGCTGTCGTTGTTAAGCGCCACGGCGATGCGGTGGTTCTGGTCGAACCGGCCATAGGCATAGAGCTTGTTGGTGTCGTCCGTCAGCAGGCTCATGAACGACCCGGTGCGCAGCGCCGCGTACTGGTTGCGGATGGCGATCAGCTTCTGCGTCAGCGCCACCGCCGCGTTGGTCGTCGTTCCCTGCGTCCAGTCGAAGGTCCGGCGGTTGTCCGGATCGTTGCCGCCCTGCATCCCGTACTCGTCGCCGTAGTAGATCGTCGGCGTGCCCACGTAGGTCATCTGGAAGATCAGCGCCAGATAGGTCTTCCAGATATCGCCGCCGGCCCGCTGACCGAAGCGCTGGATGTCGTGGCTGCTGAGGAAGTTGGCCATGGTCTGCTGCACGTTCGTCGGGTAGTTCGCCCGCGTGCCGTGCAGCCAGCTGTCGAATTGGCTGGCCGGGATGGAGGCGGCGTTGCCGCTGTAATCCTGGCCTGTGATCCATTCCGATACCGGCTGGGTGAAGCCGTCGTAATTGAGTGCGCTGTCCCACTCCTGGCCATTGGACGTCCACGGACCGGCGTTGCCCCAGAACTCGCCCAGGATCTCCGCATTGGCGTTCACCGATTTCACCGCCGCGCGCAGCTCGGCCATGATCTGATGGTTGGTGGCATCGCTGCCGTTGTTCCCGCCGGCGTCGATGTATTGCGGCGCGTCCAGGCGCCAGCCGTCGATGCCGTAGGGCGAGGCGAGCCATGTCTTCACCACCGAGCCGGCGCTGCCGTAGATCTGGTTGCGCACCGCCGATCCGCTCGCGCCGTAGTCGAGCTTGGGCATGGTCGAATAGCCGTAGAAGCTCGAATAGCTGTTGGGCCATTGCTGGAAGGTGTAATAGCCGTACCACTGGCTGGACTGCGACTCGTACGCGCCCTGCGTGCTCCACCAGTTGTAGCGGTCGAACCATTGGCTGGTGTCGCCCGTGTGATTGAACACGCCGTCCAGAAGGACGTAGCCCTTCGGTCCGTTCGAACTGCTGTGCACGTCCGCGATGAGCGTCTGCAGCGTGGCGTTGCTGCCGAAGGCCGGGTCGACGTGGTAGTAGTCCTCGGTGTCGTACTTGTGGTTGGTGGGCGAGACGAACACAGGATTGAGGTAGACGATGTTCGCGCCCAGCGTCTGCTTGATGTAGCCGAGCTTCTGATCCACGCCGGCCAGGTCGCCGCCGAAGAACACCAGGTTGTTGGAACCGCCGCCGGTGGCGAACACGCTGCCGCCCCATGCCACCTTCTGGGTGGATTGGCCGCCGTACGTGTATTGCCCGGTCTGCACGTCGTTGCTGGTGTCACCGTTGTAGAAGCGATCCGGGAAGATCTGATAGATCACGCCGTTCTTCATGAAGTCCGGCGTCTTGAAACCCGGGACGATGTAGAAGTCGCCGGACGACGGCTCGCTGCTGGAGGTACCTGCCGCGTTGTACCAGGCGGTGGAGGTGCCGTCGTTGATCTGGAAGCGGTAGTACTTCTCGGACGAGCTGGCTGGCACCGTGCCCTGCCAGTAGTCGAACGTGCCCGTGGCGTCGTTCGACACCCAGTGCATCGCCACCCAGTGGAAGGCACCGTCGGCGCTGTCGTAGTACTTGATGTTCGCGCTGGTGATGTCGCCCTTGAAGGTGCGGAACGTCAGGGTGATGGCCTGGCTGGCGGTCGGTTCGGGCGCGCTGTCGAACAGCGGACCCTGATCGTGGAACAGGCCAGCCCATTCCACGTTGTTGTCGTTGGTGGCGGCGAGCGCGGACGCCCATGGCAGGGCGAAGGCGGCACTGGCGAGCGCAGCCAGCGCCATGCCGCGGATCGGCGGAATACGGTGCATCACTTTCGTCGAACGAACCATGTTGCCCCTCTCTTCGGTGATGGAACAGCCCCCTTTCACGCGGCCCGCTCCGCTCCCCCTCGATCGGAGCCACCGCCGATTCGCTCATCGCTGCGGCGTCAGCGCGATATGCAGCGCCTGTGCGGCCGGAACGCGCACCCAAGTGACCGGCCCGAAGCGATCGCTGCCGCGCGCCCAGCCGGCACCTTCCCGCGCGCTCAGCGCCGCAAGGTCAGCCGCTTCGGGCAACGCGTGACCGCCATCGTTCACCGCACGAGCCGCGATTCCGTGCACCTTGGCCAGATACCAGGCCAGCGCCGGCCGATAGCTGCCCGAGGGTTCGGCGACCTCGACACGCACCTCGTCGCCGTTCCGCTGGATGGCCAGCGTCTGCAGGAAGTAACCCCCACGCTCGTAGGCGTACGACTCGCCATCGTCGTCGTAGTACGGGAATGCGGTCTCGCGCGCGGCCGGGAACATCTCCACGTCGACTTCGCGCAGCGGATGCTGCCCGACATAGTCCATCGGCGCCTGCATCGGCACGATCGCGCCCTCGCGAACGAACAGCGGGATGTCCGACCACGCTTTGGCATCGAGCGGATAGCGAATGCTCCGCCCGCCCTCATAGACCTTGCCGGTGGCGTAGTCGGTCCACTGTCCCGCCGGAAGATAAATGTCTTTCGCCGTCTGCCCGGACTCCACGACCGGCGAGGCCAGCAAATAGTCGCCGAACATCCATGCGTCGACGTCCTCGCGCACCTTCGGATCCTCCGGCCAGTCGAACAGCAGCGGCCGCACCAGGCCCACGCCGGTCGCGCGGCGCTGGTATTCGTAGCTGTAGATGTACGGGATCAACGCGTAGCGCAGGCGGATCGCGTCGGTGGCGGCCTTCTCCGCCACTGGCCCATACACCCACGGCTGGCGCTTGAGGTCCAGCTCGCCGTGCACGCGGAAGATCGGCGTGAACGCGCCGAACTCGATCCAGCGCGCATAGTTCTCCGGCGTCAGTCCGCCCGTCGGCGGGGTCGCCTTGTCGTCGCTCTTCTTGAACCCGCCGCCATCCATGCCCCATTGCATCGCACCGACATTGATGGCGCTGAGCATGCGCTGGCGCTGCGCCTTCATGCTGGCGAAGCCGGTGGCGATATCGCCGGACCATAGACCGTAGCCGTAGCGCTGCGAGCCGAGATAGAAGTTGCGGTTGACCGACCACACGCGCCGGTCGCTGTAGGCGCGCTGGCCGTCGTACAGCGCGCGCTGCATGTTCAGGAACTGCGTATCGCTGTCGAGCGTGTCCGCCTCGTCGTTCCACCAGCCGGCGATGCCGGTGTCGAATGCGTGCTTCAAGGCATCGTTGAAGAACCACGCGCGCGTTTCGGGTTTGTCGAAATCCACGTCGCGCACGGTCTTGTGCGAGAAGTAGTCCGGCGCCGGCTTGCTCGCCGCCGACCACAGGCCATGCTCGGTGGCATAGCGTCCCTCCACGGTATCCACGTGCAAGCGCGGCTTCATAATGCCGGTAAGATGGACACCCTGTGCATCCAGCAGAGTCTTGAGCTTGCCGTCCGCGCCGTCGGGAAACTTCGCGTCGTTCCAGCGGAACTCGCCGTAGTTGTCCTCGCCCCACGCCTTCCAGTCGAAATCGATCGTGAAGTTGTCGATCGGAATGTGCTTCGCGCGGTAGGTGTCGACCAGTTGCAGCAGTTCTTTCTGATCGATGCCCCACTGGCTGTTGGTGAAGCCCATCGCCCACTTCGGAAACAGAGGCGAACGGCCGCTCACCCGGGCGAGCGCGCCGAAGATCGCCTTGGGTTCGCCCAGGAAGACGTACACGGCACGAATGGGTTGGCCTTTGCGTCCGCGAATAGCGATGCGCCCGCCCTTCAAGTCAAAGCTTGCGCCCTCGGCATCGGCAAGGACGCCATAGCCGGCGGTGCTCCACACGAACGGCGCGCCCGCATAGCCCTGCTCGCCGGCTTTGGCCACTTGCGCACCGGCGCGCTGCAAGCCGCCGTCGGCGCGCTCAAACGCGCCATAGCCGTGGATACCGTACAGCGGGTCGGATGCCTCGTGACGCACCAGTACTTCGCCGCGACCCAGCACGTTGGCGTCGACGCGCAACAGTTCGCGCCCGTCGCGCATAGCGACGAGCATGTCGCCCTTCACCATCCACTGCGGCGACGCATGGGTGCCTTCGGCGCTGCCCGCCGACATCGCGGCACTCAGCGCAGGGTCGATCACCGCCGTGGCCGCGGGAGGCATTCCACCGGGCTCGAACGCGAGCCGCGCAATGCCGGGCGCCAGGTAGCTCACAGTCACCTTGCCTTGGGCGACGCGGATCTCGCTGGGTTCCGCGCTCTCTTCCGAACCTACCGAGTGCGCCGGCGCAGGCAGCGCGAACAGGCCTACCCACGCCAGGCAGCCCAGCGCGACGGCCCGTCGCAGCACGCTCACTGCAGCACCACGGTGGCGTACGCCGGCAGCGTGAGCTGGCCCTGCGCCAGGGTGGCGCCGGGTGCGGTGTGCAATCGGATGGCGGCGAAGGTCTTGGCACGCTCCGCATCGAGCTTGTAGCTCACCGGCTTGCCGCCGAGGTTATGCACCACCAGCACGCGACTGTCCGCCGTGGCGCGTTCGTAGGCCACGAGGCTAGGGATACCCGTGTCGACCGCGCTCAGAGCGCCATCCCGCAGCGCCGGCACGTCCACGCGCCAGTGGATCAGCGTGCGATAGAAGTTCAAGAGCGAATCGGGACGGTCCTGCTCGGCTTGCACCGACACCTCGCCGCCCTGCTTCGTGCTGTACGGCTTCCAGCGGCTGTCGCCCGGCGCGCCAGCCTGGCGCTGCCAGCGCATCGGTTCGCGCAGATTCTCGTCCGGCTTGCGGCCCAGCATGCCGAGCTCTTCGCCGTAATAGATGTACGGCCGGCCCGGCAGGGTCAGCAGCATGGCCGCGGCCGTGCGCATATGGCGCGCATCGCCGCCGAGCTGGCTGAACACGCGCTCCTGGTCGTGGTTGGAAAGGAACGGTGCGTCGGCATAGTCGTTGCCCGCGGCGGCATGGAAGGCCGCGTAGGTCGCGGTCAGCAGCGCCGGAAGCCTGCCGGCCTTCTCCTGCTTCGCGCTGGCGACCAGCTGTTCGGCCAGCGGAAAGTCGAACACCGAACCCAGGGCCGGCAGGTACGGCGCCAACTCGTCCGGCTGCTTGGCCGAGACCTCGCCGATCAGATAGACGTCCGGACGGACCTGGCGCAGGCCCTGGCGGAACTCGCTCCACCACTGGGCATTCTTGGCGATCACGGCGGGCTGGCCGTTATCGCTCTTCAAGTCGTCGTAGATATGGCGGGCGGCGTCGAGACGGAAACCGTCCGCGCCCTTGTCCAACCAGAACTTGCCGATCGCGATCATCTCGCGGCGCACCGCCGGCTCGTCGTAGTTGAGGTCGGGCATCGCGCCGGTGAAATCGCCGAGGTAGTGCTGCTTGCCGTTGGCGTGCCAGGCCGGTCCGTCGACCGCGCTGATCGCCTTGAGATCGGTGTTCGCACCCGCCCAGGTGTACCAGTGGCGGTAGCTGCTCTGCGGATCGAGCGCTGACTTGAACCAGGGATGCTGGTCGCTGGTGTGGTTGATCACCAGGTCGATGATCACCTCGATGCCGCGCTTGTGCGCCTCGCTCACCAGCCGCTGGAAATCCGCCATGTTGCCGTACTGCGGATTGATCGCTTCGTAGTCGGTGATGTCGTAGCCGTGATAGCTGGGCGAAGGATTGATCGGCATCAGCCAGATGCCGCTGACGCCGAGCGACTGCAGATAGTCGAGCTTGGCGGTCACGCCGTTGAGGTCGCCGATGCCGTCGCCGTCGGTGTCGTACCAGGCGCGGACGAAGATCTCGTACCACACGCCCGAACCTTGGGCCTTCGCGGGCGTAGGCGGCATGGGATCGGCGGCATGCGCGGAAGGCGCGTACGCGGCGGACGTGCCGAGCGCAGCGGCGAGCAGGAGAGCGAGAGAACGAAACCGGCGGGACGGGGACATGCATTGCTCCATTCGATGGTCGCTTGGCCTTCGAACGGTACGCCGGGCGGGAAGGTGCCGGGCTGGGGATCCGCTACGCCGGGCCTCGCGGGTGCCGGTGCTCGCGGACGAGACACCCTCGAAACACCGCGCCGGCGCTCCTTGCGGAAGCGCCGGCGCGTCGTTGGTTACAGCTTGAACTCGACGCCCAGGTAGCTGGTGCGGCCGAAGTACTGGATGGTGCCGGTCTGCGACGGATCGCTGCCGAAGTAGGTGCGGGTCGGCTGGTTGCTGATGTTCAGCATCTGGTACACCACGCGCCACTGCTTGCTCACGTCGTACGAAGCCTGGAAGTCGTACACCGTCTCCGCGGCGAAGGTCACCATCTGGTTGGTCACCGACATCTGCGTATCGGAAGCGAACTTCGAGCGGTAGTTGCCCGACAGGCGCGCCGAGAACGGACCGTAGTCGTAGAACACCGCCGCGCTGAACACGCGCTTGGACAGGCCCGGCAGGCCGATGTACGACGTGGGCCCGCCCAGCGTGGTCGGGTTGCTCACCGTGCTGGAGGTCAGCGCGAAGTTGCCCTGCACGCCCAGGCCCTTCCACATGCCCGGCAGGAAGCCGGTCTTGGAGAAGGCCAGCTCCAGGCCGCGCACCTTTCCGCCCTTGGCGTTGTAGGCCGTCTGGTACTGGCCATTGAGGTACGGCTTGCCCGTGGTCGGATCGGTCGGCACGGTGATGCCGGCCGAGGCGAAGTCGAAGTTGTTGTAGGTCACCGCCTGGATGAACGACTTGATGTCCTTGTAGAACACGCCGCCGCTGATGACACCGGTGGAGTCGTCGAAGTAGTGCTCATAGCCGAGGTCATACTGCGTGGCGCGCAGCGGGTCGAGCAGCGGGCTGGTACCGCCCCACACGTTGTACTGGCCGTTGGACACCCACGAGCCGGAGCCGGCGAGCATCTGGTTGATCGGCGGACGCGCCAGCACCTTGGCCGCGGAGAAACGCACCTGATCGTCGTCGGTCACGTGATAGATCAGGTTCATCGACGGCAGCCAGTCGGAGTAGGTCTTGCCTACCTTGAGCGGCGCGTAGTCGAGGCTGGTGTAGCCATTGCCGTCGGTGATCGGGATGCCAGCGCCGTTGCCGACCTGTTGCAGGCCATAGCTGTACTGCGACTGGTGCGAGTAGCGCACGCCGACGTTGCCAGTCAGCTCGTGGCCGCCCACCTGCGTATCGATGTCCGCCATGAAGAACAGGTCGCGGGTCTTCTCATTGACCTGGCCGCTCTGGATTTCCGACCAGCTGTTGTTGTGGATGTCCTTGACCGGATTTGCCGTGATGCCATGCGCGGCGAGAATGGCCGGCCCGTTGAGCTGCAGGAAGCAGGGATAACCCGAGAAGTCACCCTTCCAGCAGCGCACGTTGGCAGCGCCCGACGGAATCGTCAGCGGCTGGCCCTGGGTCTTGTCGGTGCCCCACTCGGAACCGTAGACGTACACCTCGCGATCGGCGTTGTAGTAGTGGTTGTTCATGTACACGCCGGCTTCCAGCGCCGACAGCCACGAACTGTTGGGCAGGTCGTACTTCACGCTGGTGCGGAACGCCTTCATCTTGTCGTGATAGATGTAGGGATACACACCGTAGCGCGACAGGCCCATCTTGCTCAGATCGGTGTACATGCCCGGATTGGCATACGACACCGTGCCGAGATCGCGACCGCGCAGCATGTACGTGGCCGACTGCGGCATCAGCTGCGGATTGGCCGTGCCCAGGCCGCTGTAGGGATCGGCCGTGGTGTCCACATTGATCTCGTGGCTCGACGCGCGCGACAGCGAGATATCCGAGTCGATGTGCCAGCGGTCGTGGTTCCACTTCAGGTTGATGCCGCTGGAGAACACGCTGGTATTGGTCGTGTAGTTGTCTGCGGTGGTCTCGTTGGAGAACTGGGTGGTGCCGTTACCGCTCACCGTGCCGCCGATCATCGTGCCCATCGGGCCGAGCACCGCGTTGGAGACCTGCGCGTTGCTGCCGTAGATGTTCTGCGTGCGGAAACCGTAGCCGAACGACGTGTTCTTGAACTTGGAGTAGAACGCGTCGCCGGAAATCTGCAGTTCGCTGGTCGGCTTCCACACGACCGTGGCCATTTCGCCGGTGCGGCGCTCATTGCCGCCGTTCTGCTGCAGCTGCAGGCCCTGGGTCAGATACGCCTTGCGGCCGTCGGGCAGCGTCACCTGATTGCCGTCGGACGCCTCGCCCACGAACTGCTCGGCCACATGCGGCTGGTACATCTGCGCCACGCCCACGCCGACGCCCAGCGTGTTGTCCAGGAACTTGCCCTGGTACGCCGCGCTGATGCGATAGCCCTTGGCATTGGCGCCGGCCACGTCGCTGGCCTGGCTGTTGTAGCTGCCGCGCGCATCGACGTTGAGGTTCTGGTCCTTCGGCGCTTCGAGCGGATTGGCCGTCTGCAGGCCGATGGTGCCGCCCACGCCGCCGGTGACCAGCGACGCCTGCGAGGACTTGTACACCGTCGCCATGTTGATCAGCTCGGACGGGTACTGATCGAACTGGATGTAGTTGCTGCCGCTGGTGGACGGCTGC
>JBCNOA010000103.1:0-14187 GCA_039594095.1 Dyella sp. | reverse complement strand
CTCTCGCCGCGTGCCTTGCCCACCATGATCGCGCCCCGTTCTTCGGCGCTCAGATGGCTGTAATGCTGTCCCATGCATCACCTTGTCGTGGGGTGGTGCACTTGATGTTAGAGACCGCCTTACTTCTCTTTGGGCAAGCAAAGAGAAGTAACTCGCTCTCCGGCAGGAGAGCGAAACCCTCGCCCAACGGGCGAGACAAACCTAGCGACACCCCACGACCACACAAAACCAAGCACCCCCTATCAACGCCCCTTCAACACCGCCGCCTCACGCGCCAGCGCCTCGATCCCCGCCCAATCCCCGCCCTTCAACTTATCCGCCGGCGTCAGCCAAGACCCTCCCACGCACACCACATTTGGCAGCGACAGAAATTCCGGCGCACTCGCCAGGCTGATCCCACCCGTCGGGCAAAAGCGGATCTGCGGCAACGGACTGGCCCAGGCCCCGAGCAGCTTGTGCCCGCCAGCGGGCACGGCGGGGAAGAACTTCAGATGGCGATAACCGCGCTCGAGCAGGCTCATCGCTTCCGAAGCGGTGGCGACACCGGGCAGCAGCGGCAGTTCGCTGTCGTCGGCCGCCGCCAGCAGCTTGGGCGACACGCCCGGCGACACCGCGAACTTCGCGCCGGCCTGGCGCGCGTTCTCCAGGTCCTGCGGCGTCAGCACCGTACCGACGCCCACCACCGCGCCTTCGACCTCGGCGGCGATAGCCCGGATCGCGTCCAGCGCGGCCGGCGTGCGCAGCGTCACTTCGATCGCAGGAATGCCGCCGGCCACCAAGGCGCGCGCCATGGGCACGGCCGCTTTCGCGTCCTCGATGATCACCACCGGTACCACCGGGGCGAGGCGCAATGTGGCTTCGACTTGCTGCTGCTTGGTTTCGATGCTGCTCATGGAGGGTCCTGAAAGAAGAGAGTCAGAGCACGCCAGCGCCGAGGTCGGCCTCGACCGCCGCTTGGCGGAACAGGCCGAACAGCTCGCGGCCCATGCCGTGATGGTGAGCGGTGAGATCGGCCGTAGCCGGCGCGCGCGCGGCGAATTCGGCGGCGTCGACCAGCACTTCGAGCGTGCCGTTGGTGGCGTCAAGGCGGATGATGTCGCCGTCGCGGATCTTCGCGATCGGCCCTTGCGCTTCGGCTTCCGGCGTCACATGGATCGCCGCCGGCACGCGCCCGGAAGCACCCGACATGCGGCCATCGGTAAGCAGTGCGATGCGGTAACCGCGGTCCTGCAGCACGCCGAGCGTCGGGGTGAGCTTGTGCAGTTCCGGCATGCCCATGGCGCGCGGACCCTGGAAGCGCACCACGGCGATGAAGTCCCGGTTCAGTTCGCCGCGCTCGAACGCCTTGCGCACATCGTCCTGATCGTGGAACACGACAGCCGGCGCCTCGATGACCTGGCGATCTTCCGGTACCGACGACACCTTGATGACGGCGCGGCCCAGATTGCCGGACAGCATGCGCAGGCCGCCGTCGGCGCGGAACGGCTCGGCGGCGCCGCGCAGTACGCCGCGGTTGCCGCTCTCCTTCGACACCGGCGTCCAGCGCAGGGCGCCGTCGTCGCCCAATACAGGCATTTGCGTATAACCGTCCAAACCCGTGCCGAACACCGTGCGCACATCGGCGTGCAGCAGTCCGGCACCCAGCAGCTGGTCGATCAGAAAACCCATGCCGCCGGCTTCGTGGAACTGATTCACGTCGGCGTAGCCGTTGGGATACACGCGCGCCAGCAGCGGCACCACGGAAGAGAGAGCGTCGAAGTCGTCCCAGCGCAGCTGAATGCCCGCCGCGCGCGCGATCGCCACCAGATGCAACAGATGGTTGGTCGATCCGCCGGTCGCGTGCAGCCCGACGACGCCATTGACGATGGCGCGCTCGTCGATGATGTAGCCGAGCGGAAGATGAGCCTCGCCGTGCGCGCTGAGCGCGGCGAGGCGGCGCACCGCTTCCGCGGTGAGCGCGTCGCGCAGCGGCGTGTCCGGCGCCACGAAGCTGGCGCCCGGCAGGTGCAACCCCATGATCTCCATCAGCATCTGGTTGGAGTTGGCGGTGCCGTAGAAGGTGCACGTGCCGGGTGCGTGATAGGCCGCCGCTTCCGCCTCGAGCAGCTCGGCGCGGGTGGCTTTGCCTTCGGCGTAAGCCTGGCGGACTTTGGACTTCTGCTCGTTGGTGATGCCGCTGGGCATCGGGCCGCCCGGCACGAAGATGCCCGGCAGATGGCCGAAGCTCAACGCGCCGATCAACAGGCCGGGCACGATCTTGTCGCAGATGCCCAGGTACAGCGCGCCGTCGAACATGTCATGCGAGAGGGACACGGCCGTCGCCATCGCGATCAGATCGCGCGAGAACAGCGACAGCTCCATGCCGGCACGGCCCTGGGTCACACCATCGCACATCGCCGGCACGCCACCGGCGACCTGGGCGGTGACGCCGGCCTCGCGCGCGACTTCGCGGATCATGGACGGATAGCGTTCGTACGGCTGATGCGCCGACAACATGTCGTTATACGAAGTGACGATGCCCAGGTTCGGCGCGTGGCCGTCGCGGAGCATGGCCTTGTCGTCCGAAGCGCAAGCGGCGAAGCCGTGCGCGAGGTTGCCGCAGGAGAGGCGTTCGCGGTGCGTGCCCGCGGCGCCCGCAGCGTCGATCCGCGCCAAATAGGCGGCACGCGTATCGCGGCTGCGCTCGCGCAGGCGTTCGGTGACTTCGGCGATGACGGGGTGCAATGCGATGCTCATGCTTCAATTCCGCAATATGTGGAAAGAAGCGGGAAACGGGCGTTGAGGGCCGCCCGTTTCCCACTCCTGGCGTCCGGTGCTCAGGGGCACCAGTACACGGCGACCGGTACGTGCGTTTGGGTCAGCACGCTGCGTACCGGGTAGTCCCTGCCCGCGCCGAGGCCGAGCCGCGCGTCGGCCAGCAACTGGCGCTTCGGCTCGCCCTCGATGTGCAGGTACAGCGCTTGCGTATCGAGCAAGGCGGGCAGGGTGAAGGTGATGCGCGGCTCTCCCGCTCCGGAAGCACGCATCGGCAGCACGCGCGCGGTGCCATGGAGATCCAGCGCCTCGGCCAGGCGGTCGCCGCCCGGGAAGAACGAAGCCGTATGGCCGTCCGTTCCCATGCCGAGTACCACCGCATCGAACGGGAATGGCAGCGCCGACACGCGCGCACGCACGATGGCCATGCCTGTCTCCGGCGTCGGCGCATCGGCATAGAGCGGCACGAAGTGCGCAGCTGAGGCGGCGTGCTGCAAGAGCTCTGCCTTCACCATGCGTGCGTTGGAGCGCTCGTGGGTCTCCGGCACCCATCGCTCGTCGACCAGCACCACCTGCACTTTCGACCAGTCCAGTTCCGCGCGGGACAACTGGCGGAAGAAATGCACCGGCGTGCTGCCGCCGGAAACGGCGATCAGCGCCTGACCGCGCGCGGCGATACTGGCCCGAAGACGCTCGGCGATGCGTTCGGCCAGGGCCCGGGCGAGGGCGTGGCAATCGGTGAAGCTGTGGGTGGTGACATCGACGTGGTCGGACATGGCGGCAGGTCAAGCGGAGTGGTGCGGGGCGCCGGCGAAGGCGTCGAGTATGCCGATCGGCGTGCGATGCGGCGGTGAACGGACCGCCGCACTCATGCGCACGTCAATCGCTGTCTTCATTCCAAGTGCGGCCGTCGCGCTCGATAAGGGCAACGGCGGCGCTCGGGCCCCAAGTGCCGGCCGTGTAAGGCCGCGGCGACTCGCCGCTGGATGCCCATGCGGCGAGGATCGGATCGGCCCAGCGCCACGCGGCTTCCACTTCGTCGCGGCGCATGAACAACGTGGGGTTGCCGCGCACGACATCAAGCAGAAGACGCTCGTACGCATCGGGCTGCTGCACGCCGAACGCCTCGGCGAACGTCATGTCCAGCGGCACGTGGCGCAGGCGCAAGCCGCCGGGACCGGGGTGCTTGATGGTCAGCCACAGCTTCACGCCTTCGTCCGGCTGCAGGCGCAGCACCAGGCGGTTGTTCGCCAGCGGGCCGGCCGACGCATCGAAGATGGAATGCGGTACGGACTTGAACGCCACCACGATCTCGGACACGCGAGCAGGCAGGCGCTTGCCCGTACGCAGATAGAACGGCACACCGGCCCAGCGCCAGTTTTCGATCTCGGTCTTCAGCGCGACGAAGGTCTCGGTGTTCGACTTGACGCCGTCGAGCTCTTCCAGATAGCCCGGTACGCTCTGACCTTCGGCGGCACCGGCGCGGTACTGGCCGCGCACGGTGAATTGCGCCGCGTTGCCATCGTCGATCGGCTTGAGCGAACGCAGCACCTTGAGCTTTTCGTCGCGTACCGCGTCCGGCGACAGCGAGGACGGCGGCTCCATCGCCACCATGCAAAGCAGCTGCAGAATGTGGTTCTGCACCATGTCGCGCAGCGCGCCGGCGCGGTCGTAGTAAGCGCCGCGCCGTCCGACGCCGAGCGTCTCCGCCACGGTGATCTGCACGTGATCGATATGGCCGGCATTCCACAGCGGCTCGAACAGGGCGTTGCCGAAACGCAGCGCCAGCAGGTTCTGCACCGTTTCCTTGCCGAGGTAGTGATCGATACGGAAGGTCTGCGACTCGTCGAAGACGCGACCGACGGCGTCGTTGATCTGGTTCGCGCTGGCCAGGTCGCGGCCGATCGGCTTCTCCAGCACCACGCGCGACTTGCCGCGGTTGAGGCCGTAGGCGCCCAGCCGGTTGCAGATGTCGACGAAGAGCTCGGGCGAGGTGGACAGATAGAACACGCGCACGTGGTCGGGCTGCTCGCCCATCAAGGCGGCGAAAGCGTCCCAGCCCTCGTCCTTGCGCGCGTCCAGGGAGCGATAGCCGACTTGGCGCAGGAATTCGTCCACCTTGTCCTTGGCGCCACCGGCCTCGATGAGCGCGGTGCGCAGGCTGGCGCGATAGCCTTCATCGTCGAGCGCCTCGCGGGCGATGCCGACGATGCGGCTGCTGGCCGGGATCTGGCCGTCCAGAAAACGATGGAACAAGGCGGGCAGGAGCTTGCGCAGGGCGAGATCGCCCGTGCCGCCGAAAATCACCAGGTCGAACGGTTCGACCAGGGGAGCAGAAACCGTCACTTCGATCACCTCGGGGTGTGGCGTGAGGGGTGGCTCGAGAAGATTCCGAGCCGTTCGGCGCATCCTAACGTACCAGTGAAATACCAGACAACACCACTTTGCCGCAGTGGCCGCCTGACGGCGTTCGTTCCTCCTGGAGAGGGCAACTGGTAGCTCCGGGAGGGCCCCGTTTTCACCTGTGCTTGTGGAATTGGTATGGTCATTGGTATGTTGGCCGCCATGGAAACCGCACTGGTCAACGAATACTTCCGACTGAGCCGCGACGCCGCGACCCACCAGCCGCTGGCCTACCTGCGGCTGCGCCGGGCCATCCGCAACGTCGTGGAGCACCGCGATATTGAACCCGGACAGGCGCTTCCAAGCGAGCGCGACCTCTCGCGGGCACTCAGCCTTTCGCGTGTGACGGTGCGCAAGGCCATCGCGGGGCTCGTCGAGGAAGGCATCCTCACCCAGCGACATGGCGCGGGCACGTTCGTGGCGGAGCGCATCATCAAGCCGATGTCGCGCCTCACCAGCTTCACCGAGGACTTGCGCGCGCGCGGACTGAACCCGCGCTCAGAGTTCTTCGAGCGCAGCATCGGCGAAGTGACGCCGGAAGAGTCGATGGCGATGAACCTCTCGCCGGGCGTGCAGGTCGCGCGCCTGCATCGCGTGCGCTACGCGCGCGAGGAACCGCTGGCGATCGAGCGCACCGTCGTGCCCGCCAGCGTGCTGCCCGATCCGATGATCGTGCACGACTCGCTCTACGAAGTGCTCGAAAGCCTCGGCTGCCGTCCGCGCCGCGCCTTGCAGCGCCTGCGCGCGGTATCCCTGGGCGCGCAACAGGCAAGGCTATTGCACGTGCCCACCGGCAGCGCAGGACTCAACATCGAGCGCCGCAGCTTTCTGGATGACGGTCGCGTCGTGGAGTTCACGGTGTCTTGGTATCGAGGGGATATCTACGACTTCGTGGCGGAGCTGCATACGGACTGAGGTGCTCAATGATGGTCTCCTGGCCATCGCACACGGCACTTGATCATTGACGCTGCCTGCCGCCCCTTCGCGTCGAGTTGCGTATCGCCCCAGTAAAAAAAGCCGCCGGAACCGGCGGCAAGTTCGGGGAGACGCGCGCCCGGTCTCCACCGGGCGCGCATTCCATTTTTTGCTTATAGCGAGAAGTCGTACCGAGCCTGGAACTGCACATAGCGCGGCACCTGGAAACTGATCGGGCGGTTGTACACCGGATCAGCTACGCCCACATCGGTTTCACCCAGATCCTGGCGACCCAGCACCTTTTGGCTGTTGAAGACGTTGAAGACATTCGCTTCCAACGTAAGGTTATCGCCCGCCCAATGCGGCCTGTACTGCGCGCTCAGGTCGAGCTGGTAAGCCCACGGAGTACGTCCACGCGAGCCACGCGGCGCGATCTTGCCATCGCAGTAGAAATAGGCTTCACCGTACTGGATGGGATCCCCAGGCATCACGCCAATGCAGTTCTTCGGACGGCCGGAGTAAATCGCCAGATTGGCGCCCAACATCCACTCTGGGCTCGCCTGGTACCAGCCATAGGCTTTCAACTGGTGGCGTCGATCGTTCGGCAGGTTGCCGTTAGCGCCGAGCATCAGTTCAGGGGCGTCCCAGTCCTGCGTCACCGATGGATCGGCCTGGCCGATATCGGATTTCAGCAGGCCTTCCGAGTTACCGAAGCTGTGGGACAGCACGTACTCGACCTTGCCGTACCACTTGTCGCTGAACTGATGCTCCAGGTACATGTCCAGCGCGAGGTACTTACGCTTCAGATCCGGGAAGCCAAGGTCGGCCTTGGTGAGCTTGAATTCCTGGAAATTTCCTTTGCCCGTGACATCGACCAGGAAGTCATTGCCCTTGCCAGGATTGAACAGGTAACAGCCGTTGAGCACGGCGTTGTCCATGTTGATGCCGTTACGCGCCGCGTAGGTATAGAACGGACGCGAATCGCACATGTCATCGATGATGTTCTTCAGGTTGCGATAGATCGCCTTCGCACCGAAGGTCCAGTTCGACTCGAACTGCTTGTCGAAGCCAAGGATGTACTCGTCCTGGTAGTACGCGCCCAGTCCCTTCGCTGCCACAGTGCGCGGATCAGGCGTGGTGCCGTCAGCGGCGTTGAGGTAATAGACGCGACCGTAGGGTGTGAAACCGACCGGACGTCCCTGCGCATCCACGCCGGTAAAGGTGCCGTACTGACTGCTATAGATCGAAGCCGACGCGCCGCGGATGGCGACGTTGGACGGAACGGCCAGATGGTAACGGCCGGCGTTGGCATAGACCTTCAGGCTGGAGTCGCCGAACACGTCCCAGCTCAGACCCAGTCGGGGAGCGAGCTGGTGGCGCTGCTTGGCGTACGACTCGCCGGCACCGTTGAAGTTATTGAACTGCTCGTTGCGCAAGCCGATGTATGCCAGCCAGCGATCGCTGACCTGCCAGTGGTCTTCGATGTACTGCGCTTCCTGTTCCACCTTGACGTTGGCGGCCGCCTTGAACACGCGGTAGTCGACATAGTTCACCGTGCCCGTCGGGAACTGGATGTCAGGGCGGCCAGCAATCTGGCCGCTCGCCGGCGCTAGGGTGTAGATATAGCGCTCGTTCGACTCGTACGACGTACCGGAGTAGGACTCGAGCGTCTGGTTGTCCACGCCGACGCGTAGATCATGGCTGCCTAGGCGGTATTCGACGTCGAGACGCCAGCCATGCGTCTTGTCCTGGGCACCGGGCGCCAGCAGATTGCCGATCAGATAGCAGGCCGGCGGACGCACCAACGCGCCACCGGCGTTGCGGTACTGGCCGCTCACAATCGGGCAGGCGCCGCCACTGGCGGAGGTCGGCACCTGGTCATGCACCGACTTGCTCTTGCCGTATAGCGCATTCACCGTCAGGTTGTCGGTGATGTAGCCGGTGTACTTGCCGATGTAAAAGTCGCCGCCCGGTGTCGGGTTGGCGCCGGCACTGTAGTTCTTCAGATTCACCGCGCCGCGCTTGGCGCCTTCGGCCAGGGTGGGCGTGTAGCTGTAACCATAGACTTGGTCTTCTTCGGTCGTCTTGTCCGAGAAGGCGGTCAGTTCGAGGATATGGTTGTCGGTGATATTCCAGTCGATTTTGGCCAGCCAGCGGGGAGACTTCACGTCGTAATAGGCGACCTGTTGAGCCGTCGCCGTGCCGATCGTCTTGCCTTCCTGCTTGGTGAAATCACCCGTCAAGTACATGAACAGCTTGTCCTTGATCAGGGGACCGCTGATGTACGCGCCATACTCCGTCACCCACGACTTGTTGTCGTTGCGGTACTGGAATAGCGAATTGTCGGATGGCTGAATGATGTTGCGCGGATCGGAACGTAGAAACTTGGGTATCCACAGCGCCATCACGCCGGCTTTCCACTCATTGGTGCCGCGTTTGGTAATGATGTTCACCACGCCGCCCGTCGAACGGCCGTATTCCGCGCCATAGCCGCCGGTAAAGACCTGCTGCTGGTCGATCGCATCGAACGGCAGCTGCGCAAGGCCCAGGTTGGTCAGCGCATTAGTGACGGAAAAGCCATTGACGTAGTACTGGTTCTCGGCCGCGGATGCGCCGCCGAACGAAGCCACGTTGCCATAGCGCGAGTCACCGAGCACGGTGCCCGGTGCCAGCAGCGCGGCAGCCGTCACGTTGCGCGCAACGGGTACCTTCCGCAGTGTCTCTGCGGTCAGAACGGTGCGCGAGTCCACTGAAGACACGTCGATCGCGGGAAGTGCACTGGCCACTACCTGCACGCCTTCAAGGTTCTGCGCGTTGGTCGGTGCTGCGGCGCCGGCGGCGAAGCTGACGTCCGAACCCGTGCCCACTGCCACGAGCACGTTATCGCGGCTTTCGACAGTCTGACCATCTTTGACCAGCGATACCTTGTAGCGACCCACCGGCAGCGACGACGCGCGATAGCGTCCGGCCGAGTCGACCGTGATGTCGCGCGATTGGCCGGTGTCGATATTTTCCAAGTGGATGGTGTTGCCGCGGCTTGCGTCGACGCGGCCGAAAATGACACCCGAGGCGTTGGACTGCGCCATTGCCGTGCCGGCCAGACTCATGCCGAGAGCCACGGCCAAAGCGGTACGACGGCACGCGGCCGCATAACGCGGATGACTGAACGTCTGCATTCGCTTATCTCCCCAAAATCCAAAAATGGATGGGCACGAGGTGCCCAAGAGCGATAGCGAGAAATCACGGCAGATTCTGCAAAGACAGTCTGCGATGAGTTGTCGGGCGACCCCTCGCCCAACGCGCCCCGTAATTTCTCGCGACTCGCTGGGCGACCTTAGAGGCGTCCGGGAAAGCGCGTCAACAAAAATTTAAGGCTTAAACGTATGGTTTTGCGTTAAGGAACTGCGCCACGTCGAATTATTTGGCGCAAAATCAGTGCGTTAGCTAGACATGCCGTTAGATTTCACGAAGCTTAACACTGGATGAATTTGCGCCTTTAAAATCGTTGGCGCATAAAAAAACCGCCGGAAGCCCGGCGGTTGCGAAGGGGGAGACCGCGCCAGACCGTAGCCTGGCGCTGTTGTTCTACTTTCAGAGCGAGAAGTCGTACCGCGCGCCCAGACGGAAGTACCGCGGGGTCTGGAAGCTGATCGGACGGTTGTAGGCCGGGTCGGGCACGCCGACGTCGGTTTCGCCACCGTCCACGCGGCTCAGCACCTTCTGGCTGTTGAACACGTTGAACACGTCCAGTGTGAAGGCCAGCTGGTGGTTCGCCCACGACGGCGACCACTGCGTGCTCAGGTCGAGCTGGTAGGTCCACGGCGTGCGACCGCGCGAACCACGCGGCGCGATCTGGCCGTCGCAGTAGAAGTAGGCCTCGCCGTACTGGATCGGATCGCCCGGCAGCACGCCGATGCAGTTCTTCGGACGACCGGAAGCGATCGCCAGATTCGCACCGAACAACCAGTCCGGATTCATCTGGTACCAGCCGTACGCCTTGATCTGGTGACGGCGATCGTTCGGCAGCGGGCCGTTGGCGCCCCGCATCAGTTCAGGCGCGTCCCAGTCCTGAGTAACCGACGGGTCGCGCTGGCCGATGTCCGACTTCAGCATGCCTTCGGAGTTGCCGAAGTTGTGCGACAGCACGTACTCGACCTTGCCGAACCACTGCTGGTTGAACTGGTGCTCCAGGTACAGATCCAGCGCGATGTACTTGCGCTTGAGATCCGGGAAGCCAAGGTTCTCCTTAGAGAGCTTGAACTCGCGGAAGTCGCCCTTGCCGCTCACGTCCACCAGGAAGGTGTTGCTCTTGCCCGGGTTGAACAGGTAGCAACCGTTGAGCACAGCCTTGGACATGTCGATGTTGTTCTGCTTCGCGTACGCCAGGAACGGCCGCGAATCGCACATGTCGTCGATGATGTTCTTCAGGTTGCGGTAGATCACCTTGCCGCCGAACGTCCAGTCGGTCGACAGCTGCTTGTCGAAGCCGAGGATGTATTCGTCCTGGTAGTACGCGCCCAGCCCCTTGGCGGCCACGGTGCGCGGGTCCGGGGTCGTGTTGTTGGCGTTGTTGAGGTAGACCGTCGGACCGTAAGCCTGGAAGCCGATCGGCGCGCCGGTGACCGGGTCGATGCCGGTGAAGGTGCCGTACTGGCTGCTGTACAGCGAGGCGGACGCGCCGCGGATGGCGACGTTCGCCGGCACGGCGAGATGGTAACGGCCGGCGTTGGCGTAGATCTTCAGACTCGAATCGCCGAACGCGTCCCAGGTCACGCCCAAGCGCGGCGCCAGCTGGTGGCGCTGGCGGGCGTAGGTCTCACCGGCACCGTTGTAGTTGCTGAACTGCTCGTTGCGCAGGCCGAGGTAGGCCAGCCAGCGATCGCTGACCTGCCAGTGGTCTTCGATGTACTGCGCTTCCTGTTCCACCTTGACGTTGGCGGCTGCCTTGAACACGCGGGCGTCGACGTAGCTGAGCGTGCCGGCCGGGAACTGGATGCCGCGGCTGGCGATCTTTCCGCTCGCCGGCGCCACGTGATAGGTGTAGCGCTGGTTGTCCTCGTAGGACGTGCCGGAGTACGACTTGAGCGTCTGATTGTCGATACCGACGCGGATGTCGTGGCCCGCGACGCGGTACTCGACGTCCAGGCGTCCGCCCTTGGTCTTGTCCACCGCGCCCGGCGCGAGCAGCGTGCCGATCAGGTAGCAATGGGGCGGGCCGACGACCTGGCCGGCGGCGTTCTTGTAGGTGCCGTTGGCGATCGGGCAGGCCTGGCCGCTGGCCGACACCGGATTCTGCACATGATCGGAACGGCTCTCGCCGTACAGCGCGGTCACGGTGAGGTCGTCGGTGATGTAGCCGGTGTACTTGCCGATATAGAAGTCGCCGCCGGGCGCCGCGCCGGCGCCACCGTCGTAATTCTTCAGCGCGATCGTGCCGAGCTTGGCGCCCGTGGCCGTCGTCACGTTGTTGAACTGGGAGATCTGGTCGCTTTCGTTGGTCTTGTCGCCGAACGCGGTGAACTCGACGATGTGGTTGTCGGTGATGTTCCAGTCGATCTTGGTCAACCAGCGCGACGTCTTGATGTCGTAATCGTTGACGGTGGTGTTGCCGGCCTTGTCGGGCGCGCCTGCGGTGACTCGGCCATCGCGCTTGATGAAGTCGCCGGTGGCGTAGAAGAACAGCTTGTCCTTCACCAGCGGACCGCTGATGTACGCGCCGTATTCCGTCGACCAGTACTTGTTGTTGTTGCGGTACTGGTAAAGGGTGTTGTCGGACGGCTGGATCAGGTTGCGGGGCGAAGCCATCGTACCGTTCGGAATCCACAGCACCTGCGCGCCGGCCTTCCACTGGTTGGTGCCGCGCTTGGTGATGATGTTCACCACACCGCCGGTGGAGCGGCCGAACTCGGCGCCGTAACCGCCGGTCAGCACCTGCTGCTGGTCGATCGCGTCGAACGGCAGCTGGGACATGCCGATGCCGGTCAGGGAGTTCGTCACGGCGTAGCCGTTGACGTAGTACTGGTTTTCCGCGGCCGAAGCGCCGCCGAAGGAGGCGACATTGCCGTAGCGCGAATCGCCCTGCACCGTACCCGGGGCCAGCAGCGCGGCGGCAGTGATGTTGCGCGCCACCGGGATCTTCTGCAGCGTTTCGGAGGTCAGCACCGTGCGCGAATCGACCGACGACACGTCGATCGCCGGCAGCGCGCTGGCCACCACCGAAACGCCCTCGAGGTTCTTCGCGCCTTCAGCGGCGGCGGCCGCCGCGAACGACACGTCGGTACCCGTACCCACCTGGACGGCGACGTTGTCGCGGCTGTCGACGATCTTGCCATCCTTCATCAGGCTGACTTTGTAGCGGCCGACCGGCAGCGAAGCGGCGCGATAGCGTCCGGCCTGGTCGATCGAGATGTCGCGGGTCTGCCCGGTGTCGACGTTTTCCAGGCGCACGCTGCCGCCGGCGGATGCATCGACGCGGCCGAAGATCGTGCCCGAAGCATTGGACTGGGCCAGTGCGACGCCCGCCAGGCTCATGCTCAGGGCGGCCGCCAGCGCGGTCTGGCGCCACAGCGGCGCCCGACCCAAGAGTCGGAAATTGGTCACTTTAAGTATCTCCCCAGAATGGCCTGAAGGCCGATAGGCGCGAACGCCGAAACGGATCGTGGACAAGTCATTCGCCGCCGCCACCGGATTCTTCGTCCGACGAGAGGGCATCCCCATGCCCCGTGCCCGGCGTGCGAACTTGCGCGATCCGCGGTCGACCTTACGAGTGGAACGCGACGCGCGTCAACAAAAATTTCACTCTTGCGCGAGGCTTACAAACGGTTCCAAAACAAGAAGTTACAATGCTTTCGCCTGGCTGACGTCATCCCTACGCGAACCTTGCTTTGCGCATCTTTCGCCGGTGTGCCGCAATACCTTTCGTTTGGCCGTATAGAAGTCCAAATGAAATGAATGGGCGGATGGGCGCATTGCCGCCGAGAGGGCGCTCCGTTAAAGTTGCGTTCGTCCAGGTGTCCCACGGCCGCACGGCCAAGGGATGAAACGGGAAGCCGGTGCGCCTCTTGGCAAGGCCGGCGCTGCCCCCGCAACGGTAAGCGAGCGTTCCTCCCGCGGTGATGCGGCCACTGTGCCTTCAGGCATGGGAAGGCCACCCGGGAAGCGCGGCCACGCGCACTCGCAAGCCCGGAGACCGGCCCGGATATCTACCTGGTGGCTCGCGGAGGGCGAAGCCGGACCACGTGCCGGCGCCCGATCGCCCGCCGTCGTTCCCCTCCTCCGCTTGCCGCCGGGCTCTTGAACTCAAGGGCCGTGCGCGAGGCGCGGCCAGGGAAACCGATTCATGAAGAAGCACCTGCTGGCCATGTCCCTGCTGTCCTGCATGGCCGTGGCGCATGCCGCCGACCAGAACGACGCCGGACAATTGCCCACCGTGGTGGTGACCGCCACCCGTACCGCCACTCCGATCGACGAAACCCTCGCGCCGGTGACCGTGATCACGCGCGCGGATATCGAGCGCCTGCAACCGCAGTCCGTGCAGGACCTGCTCTCCGGACTCCCGGGCGTGGCCTTCGGCAATGCTGGCGGACTGGGCCAGCAGACGTCGCTCTTCATGCGCGGCACCAATTCCTCGCACACGCTGGTGCTCGTCGACGGCGTGCGCATCGGCACGGTGGGCGCGGGCATTCCGGCGTTCGAGCAGTTGCCGGTCGAACAGATCGACCGCATCGAGATCGTGCGCGGCCCGCGTTCCAGCCTGTACGGCTCCGACGCGATCGGCGGCGTGATCCAGATCTTCACTCGCCACGGCCAGCCCGGCGAGGGCCTGACGCCGTCGATGACCCTGGGCGTGGGCAGCCATCGCCTGGCGGACGGCCAGTTCGGGCTGTCCGGCGGTTCGCGCAACGCCTGGTTCAACGCCAGCGTTGGCGGCCAATACACGCGCGGCATCAATGCCTGCCGCGCGGCGGCCGCAGGCGTGGGCGGCTGCTTCACGAACGAACCCGACGACGACGGCTACCGTACCTACAACGGCTCTCTCAGCGGCGGCTATCGCTGGGACGACGGCACCGAGCTCACCGCCAGCGTGCTCAAGAGCAAGGGCGACATCAAATACGA
>JBCNOA010000102.1:0-14330 GCA_039594095.1 Dyella sp. | reverse complement strand
TGCGCTCACGTATGGGCTTGCATTAACGTAACGCGGGAATAACAAAGGCCATCCCGGCTCAAGGAGCGTTACCGCCATGCCCCGCATCCGCCATCTCACCGGCGCCATCGCTGCCGGCCTGCTGTTCAGCACTGCCGCTGCCGCCACCGATTTCAGCAAGGTCGTCGTCATCGGCGACAGCCTCAGCGACGCCGGCAATATCTCCACGCTGCTGGGTTCTCCGACCCCGCTGCGCTTCACTACCAACCCGGGCACGACCACCGCAGAGAATGTCGCCGCGGCGCTCGGCAAGCCGGTGACGGCCTCGCTTTCGGGCGGCACCGACTTCGCCTTCGGCGGCGCCGGCCTGCAGCACAACTCGCCGGGTACGCCGGCTGGCGTGCCCCTGCTGCCGCAGCAACTGCAGATGTACCTGGCCGCGAACGGCGGCAAGGCCGACGGCAACGCGCTCTACCAGGTGTGGGGCGGTGCCAACGACATCTTCTATCTGACCTCCTCTTCGACCAATCCGAACGTGCTGGCTGCCGGCGCCGTGGCCGCTGCGCAAACCGAAGTCGGCCTGCTCGGCCAGCTGCAAGCCTCCGGCGCGAAGTATGTGGTGGTGTACAACCTGCCCGACATCGGCAAGACCCCGTCCGGCCTGGCCGGCGGCCCGGCCGCCTCCGCCGGTGCGACGCAGCTGGCGCTCGCCTTCAACGGCGTGCTCGGTGCGGGCATCACTCAGCTGAGCGGCAACGGTCTGAACGTGATTCCGGTGAACACCTTTCAGCTGCTCAACGAGGTGATCGCCAATCCGGCCGCTTACGGCTTCACCAACGTCACTACCCCGGCCTGCAATGGCAGCTCGGTGCAGTGCGGCCCGGCCGGCTCCGGCCTGCCCTTCAGCTACGCCGCGGGCACGAACAATACCTATCTGTTCGCCGATGGCGTGCATCCGACCACCGCTGCCCACGCGATGCTCGGCCAGTATGTGGTGTCGCTGATCCGCGCGCCGGGTCAGGTCTCCATGCTGGGCGAAGCGCCCCTGGCCGCGCAGGCGGCACAGACCCGCGCCATCCGCAATGAAATGATGGCCGACTCCATGGGCAGCGATACGCGCTTCTTCGCCAACATCGATTACGCCCATCAGCGCTTCGACCAGCAGAGCAGCTCGCCCAAGACCACCAGCAACAATGTGAACCTGACCGTGGGCGCCGACGTGCGCGCCAGCGAACATATTTCGATGGGCGTGGCGCTGGGCATCGGCCAGCACAATGCCGACTTCACTGGCGGTGGCGGCTACAAGCTGCAGGACATCAGCGGCCTGGGCTATCTGACCTATCACAACGGCGGCGGCTACGTCGGCGGTTACTTGAACTTCGCGCAGTCGAACTTCTCGGACATCGAGCGCCACATCCAGCTCGGCAACGCCTCGCGCAGCGAGAGCGGCAAGGCCGATGGCAACCGTCTCGGCGGTGGCCTCACCGGTGGCTGGTGGTTCAATTTCGATGCGATCCGCACCGGTCCGTTCGCGAACGTCGAGTGGCAGACGATCAAGGTGAACGGCTATTCCGAGGGCGGTAACGACAGCACGGCGATGTGGTTCGAGCGCCAGCAGCGCGACGCGCTCATCTCCACGCTCGGCTGGCGCCTGCAGGGCCATTGGCAGGCCGGCGGCATGATGCTCGTGCCGTATGCCGAAGTGGCATGGAACCACGACAGCAAGGCCGATCCGCGCTCCATCAAGGCCGGCGTGAACAGCATGCCGGGCGAGTTCGCCTTGACCGGCTTCGTGCCGGACAAGACCTGGGGCAGCGCCGACGTGGGTCTGTCGGCACAGTTCAGCGAGAACGTGACGGGCTGGGTCGGCTACAGCGGCCGTTTCAGCGATAACAGCCAGAAGTACAACAGCGTGAACCTGGGCGTCAAAGTCGGCTTCTAAGCCGGCTTCCAAGCCAAACAAAAAGCCGTCCGCTCGCGCGGACGGCTTTTTTCTTGCGCGTTACTGACGAGGGCTTACTTGTTCTTGCCGCCCGTCGCGAGGCTGAGGATGGTCTGCGCCTGCTTCTGCAGGCTGCCGGCCTCATCGTCGCTCAGCGTATCGGTCTTGCTACCGGACTGCTGCTGCTTCAGCACCAGCGCGCCATCGGTATTCCAGCCGGCACGCTCGGTGGAATTCGGCTTGGCATCCTTGCTGGACTTCTTCTGCTGCACCACGACCCACGGCTTGCCGTCCTTGTAGGCATAGTCGGTAGTGGTGAAGCCCTTATCGCCGTAGTCGACCTGCTCGCGAATGAACTTCACTTCGCCGGCTTCGCGGAACACCTGCCAACCACGGGAAACCTTATCTTCGAGCTTCGTGCCGCTGGTGATCTTCATGCCGCCGATCTGCTTCTGCACGGCGCTGAATGCAGCCAGCTCCTTCTCGCCCGGAGTCTGCTCGCCGACGAGCTGGATGGACACCTGGTTGCCGGCGCCCTTGGTCAGCACGGGCGACTGCAGCGGCGCGGTATAGCGGCGATCGCCGTCCGTCAGCACGGCTTGCACGATGTACATGCTGTTGGGATTCACGTCAGCCGGATTGAACTCGAGTTCGAACGACTGAGGCAGGTTCGCCACCGGATCGATGGTCTTGCTGGCGAGCGGCGTACCTTCCTGGGAAGGATCCAGCAGCTTGATCTCGAGCTTGGCCTGCGGCGACACCTGCGTACCGGCGTCGCGCAGCGCGACGGTGCCGCTGACCGCGTTGGCCTTGGTCGGCTGCTGGCCCGGTGCGGAAGCCGCCGGCGCAGACTCGCCGCCAGCCTGGGCCGCGGGCTGCGACGAATCAGAAGAATTGCAGCCGGCGAGAGCCAGCGCTGCTACCGACATCAGCGACCAAACCAACCTGCGCATGTGAAACCTCAAAAAGAATCGATCCAAAGGAACGGGGCGCGGAACCGAGGTCGGCGCCAGGCGCCACCGAAAAGTTTCGCGGGGGAGGGTCGAAGCATACCGGAAAAAAAAGTGAACGGAAAAGTCAATAGGAGCTTTGCCTTCCATACGGTCCCGGAGGGAGACATCTATCGCATCCTCCGCCTGAACGGGCCCGTTTGGACGTCCATAAAAGATCGGTTAAACCGTCTTCGCAACTCCTTGGTTTGTAGTACAAATGATGAAATAGGAGCCGATCGTTGCTTACATGTAAAGAAAAAGGCCGCCGTATCCGGCGGCCTTTTCACTAGCGGAACGGCTTAGAGCGAGAAGTCGTACTGCACCTGGAAGCGCGCGTAGCGCGGGCTGTTGAAGTACTTCGGCAGCTTGTAATTGGTGTACTTCGCGCCGTTGTTGAGGTTCTCGTACTGCTCGAAGAGGAACAGCGGCTTGTCGTTGTTGAACAGGTTGATCACCGACAGCTGCATGCTCAGGCCTTTCGCCCAGGACGGCTGGTAAGACACGTTGGGACTGACCGTCCAGACCCAGGGAGTACGTCCTGCGCCGCCTTCCGGCGCCACCTGGCCGTTGCACACATGGAACTGGGAGCCATAGCCGAACTGCGTGCCGAGCGTGCCGCGCCCGCCGCCATAGCAGCTGATCGGTGCACCCGACTGCACCAATACGTTGAGGCCCGCCGTCCATTCCGGCGTGAACTTGTAGCCGCCGTAGACCTTGAAGCTGTGACGGCGATCGTTCGGCAAGTAGCCGTTGGCACCGCGCATGATCTCGGGGAAATCGAAATCGGCGGTGGTGCCGGTATCGTCCTGACCGTTGTTCGACTTCACCAGGCCTTCGGTGTTGCCGTAGTTGCGCGACCAGGTGTACGACGCATTGACGTAGTACTTGTCCGTGGTCTTCTCGAGGCTCAGCTCCAGACCCTGGTACGAACGCTTGGCGCGCGGGCCGAGCACGTTGCCGGGGATGGTCACGTCGTACTTGGTCGCCGTGCCGTCGAGGGAGGTATTCAAGCTGAGCGAGCTGCCGGGGTTGTAGATCCAGCAGCCAGGCATGCCGCCGGGCACCGTCCACTCGTCGTCCCACGCACCGTCCAGCCCCTTTTCCTGCGCCAGGGCATAGAACGGACGGGAATCGCAGGTGTCGTCGATCGAGGTGCGCAGCTTGCGATACACCGCGCGAGCGCCGACCGTCCAGTTATCGAAGAAACGGACGTCGCTGCTGAGCGTCTTCTTGAAGCCCAGGATGTACTCGTCCTGCACGTAGGGCTTGAGGTCCTTCGTGCTCACCGACTTCGGATCCGGCGTGCTGCCGTCCTCACCGTTGCTGACGTAGACGCCTTCGCCGCCACGATCACCCACCAGGATCGGCGAGCCATCGGGATTGATGCCGGAATACAGGCTGTCGTACTCGACGAAGTACGAGGCAGTCGCCGCACGCAGCGCGACATTGGCGGCCATCGGCAGAGAGTAGCGGCCGGCGCTGCCGAACACCTTGAAGCTGGAGTCGCCCAGCACGTCCCAGGAGAAACCCAGGCGCGGTTGCCAGATATCGTCTTGCTTTACGAACGACTGACCGTTGCCGTTCTTGTTGTTGAAGCTGTCGTTGCGGATGCCGCCGTACAGCATCAACTTGTCGGTGACCTGCCAGTGGTCTTCCACGTACCACGACTTCTGATCGACCTTCACCATGCCACCGGTCGAGAACACGGTGTCGAGCACCAGGCCAGGGCGGCCGACCGGATCGATCGCGCTCGGCTTGGAGTAGTAATAGTAGTAGTGACCACCCGAGTACGCGGTGCCCGCATCGGAGGACCACTTCTCGTCGGAATAACCGAATCCGATGTCGTGCGAGTCGAGCTTCCAATCCAGATCGATACGCCACGCCTTGCGCTGATCCTCGCCGCCATAGCGGTCGAAGCTACTGACGATCCAGCAACCGCGGGGACCCCAGGCCTGGGGGTTGGCATTGGTCAGCCGATAGGCGACGTACGGGCATCCCTGATCCGGAGCGTTGATGTCGCCGCTATAGCGCGTCTGCGTGCCGTCCGGACTGACCGTGTAGGTCGAGTTATTGCTGTCCATCTTGCCGTACTGAGCGGTCAGCGTCAGCGTGTCGGTGAGATAGCCGGTGTACTTCAGGATATTGGTCAGGCCACCGAACTTGGTGTGCATGTCGCCGAGATAACCGGTCTTCGACGGCACGCCATCCTGGTAGGCGGCGCTGTAGTAGTTGTACTTCGTGTTGTCCGTGTTGTTGAAGCCGGTGTACTCGAGGTGGTGGTTCTCGCTGATGTTCCAGTCGACTTTCACCACCCAGTACGGGCTCTTGGCCGAGGAATCGTAGGCGGTTGCACCGGTGAAATTGTTGCTGTTGCTGGTCGTGCTCGATCCGGTGTACGTGGTGCCGGTCGCCTTGGTGAATTCGCCCAGGGCGAAGATGAAGAGCTTGTCCTTGATCAGCGGTCCACCCAGCCAGGCCGAATAGACATTGCTGGCGCTGCTGTTCTTGTCGTAGTTGCGGTAGACGGTGCCGTTCGCGCGCTTCACGGTCGGCTGGTTCTCGCGCGCCCAGCTCGGCGCCGTCGTCCAGCTCACGCCACCCTTCCACTCGTTGGTGCCGCGCTTAATGTTGACGCTGGTCACGCCGCCGGTGGAGAAACCGTACTGCGCGCCGTAGCCGCCGGTCTGCACGTCGAGCTGATCGATCGCCTGGAACGGCACCTGCCCGAACGACAGGTTGTTATAGAGATTGGTAACGTTGAAACCATTGACGTAGTAGCTGTTCTCGGCCACCGACGATCCACCGAAGGACGGCAGGTTGCCGAACACGGCGTTGCCCTTGACCACGCCCGGCGCCAGCGTCGCCACGTTGACGATGTCGCGCGGCACGGGCAGCGAATTGAGCTGCGATGCGGTGAACGTGGTGCGCGCCTCGACGGTACTCACGTCGATCGCGGGAATGGCATTGGCCGTCACGGTAACGCTCGACAGGCTCGTCGCCTGCGTCTCGGAGGCGGTGGCGAGATTGACCTGCGCCGTCTGGCCGGCGACCACGGTGACGCTGGTGGTGCCGATGGCCTTGCCGTCCTGCACGAGTTGGACTTCGTAGCGACCGCTGGGCAGCGCCGGGATACGGAACTTGCCGTCGGCCGGCACGGCCACCGAACGCGAAAGACCAGAGTCGAGATTCTTGATCACCACCGTTTCACCGGCGGCGTACGTAGCGGTGCCCGCGATATCGCCCGAAGTGGACTGGGCCACGGCGGCCCCGGTTCCCAGACTCAGGCTGACCGCAACGGCCAAGGCTGCATGGCGCAGCCGGGATCCGGCTGACGTGCTGCGAGAAAGCATTCGGTTTTCTCCCCTTTCAACAATGACGGACCGCAATTAGCCAGTCCAAGACGTGCGGCTCCTTCATGCGCCGCGGTGAAAATCCCTGCGCCGCGCAAGTACTCCAGATCGAGACTCGTGCGTTTCCCCGCTTCAGAGATTGTTTTTCTTACGGCCAATACCGCAAGAAGTTACGAAACTAGACCAAGATCACACGACGGTCAACATTTCCGTAACACGTTTTTTTCTCGCGGCGTAAGCGTCTCGAAAGACATTTGAGTAAAAGTCAACTGCCAGACTGCCTAGGAGACTCCCATGGCTACGCAAATAACTACGACGCCGCAAAACGCTGGAACCTTCGCCGACCGCATTAAGGTGCTGATCCAACGCGTGGGCAGCGTGACCGAAATCGCTCGAATGTGCGGTTTTTCCGAGGGCGTCGTGCGTAGCTGGCGGGACGGCAACACCGATCCGTCCCGCGCCCGCTGCGTGACGCTGGCCAAGACGATGGGCATCTCCCTCGTATGGCTGGTGGCCGGCGAGGGCTCGATGATCCAGTCCGAGGCGATCACGTCCGGGGAGGAACTCGGCACGGAGACATCGCTGACGCATCGCCAGCGCACCAAGCTGCGCACGGCAGCCGATACCCTGCACGCCAGTGGCGTGGCGATGGACCCCCATCGCCTCAACACCGCGCTGCGTATCCTGCAGTCGGAACTGGACCTGGCCGAAAGCAACTTGTCGCTGGCGGACAACGCCGACCTGTTGGCCGATCTTTACGAGATCCTCGGTCCCGGCGGCAATGACGTCGATGCCGCGGCCATGGTGGCGTTCAACCACCGCCTGGCTGACCGCCTGAAGCGCGATCGCCACCTGGCCTGACATCACGGCCCACAAAAAAACGGCAGCCTTCTGGCTGCCGTTTCTTCATGTGCAGAGCGCGCGCTTCAGAGCCTGGCGATATCCGCGATGGCAGTAAACTGCGCCTGCAGCTGCCCGAGTAGCGCCAAGCGGTTGGCGCGAACGGCGGGGTTCTCTGCATTGACCAGGACACCGTCGAAGAAGGCGTCCACAGGCGCCTGCAGCTGCGCGAGCCGTGCCAGGACGGTGGTGTAGTCGCCATTCGCCAGCGCGCCGGACGTATCCGACTTCGCCGCGTCCAGTGCCGCAGCCAGCTGGCGCTCGACGTCCGCCTCGAAGTGGACCGGATCCACCGTAGCGCGCACCGGGGCCGCACCGGCTTCTTCCGCCTGCTTGCGCAGGATGTTGGCCACGCGCTTGTTGGCGGCGGCGAGACTGAGCGCTTCGGGGCGCCGACCGAACTCCGCTACTGCGCGGAGGCGACGGTCGAAGTCAGCGAGGGATACGGGTGCCACGGCCAACACGGCCTCGAACTGCTCGCCGGTGAATCCCTGATCGGCGTAGTAGCCACGGAGGCGCTCGATCACGAAGTCGTACAGCTCGTTCATCAGCGAGGCACGCCGCTGGCCGGCGTCTAGCGCCGGGGCCTTGCCGTCCTTGCCGGGCTTGAGCCCCGCCGCGAGCGCAGCCTCGGGAATGAGCTCCAGCGCCTCGGTGAAGCTGGCCTTCAAGTCGATGTCCAGGCCGCCTTCAACCAGGGTGCGCGCGAGCCCCAGCGCAGCGCGGCGCAAGGCGAAGGGGTCTTTGTTGCCGCTGGGCTTCAGGCCTACGGCGAAGATACCGGCCAGAGTGTCCAGCCGCTCCGCCACCGCCAGGACCCGACCCACGCCACCGGCTGCGATCGCGTCGCCCGCGAAGCGCGGCTGGTAGTAGCTGTCGAGCGCGTCGGCCACCTCGGCGGCCTCGCCATGCTGACCGGCGTAATAGCGGCCCATCACTCCCTGCAGCTCCGGGAACTCGCCCACCATGCGGGTGAGCAGGTCGCATTTGCTGAGCGCCGCGGCGCGAGTCGCCTGCCCAGCGTCCACACCGACGCGGTTGGCGATGATGCGGGCCAGCTCCGCCACGCGCACGCTCTTGTCCCACAAGCTGCCCAGGGACTGCTGGTAGGTGACGTTCTTGAGCTGGTCCTGGTAGCTCGCCAGCGGCGCCTTGAGGTCCTCGTCCCAGAAAAACTTGGCGTCGGCGAAGCGAGGGCGGATCACGCGCTCGTAGCCTTTGCGGATCTCGCTCGGCTGCTTGCTTTCGATGTTGGCGATGCCGATGAAGTGCTCGGTCAGCTTGCCCGAAGCATCGAACACCGGCACGAATTTCTGGTTGGTCTCCATAGTGGTGACCAGCGCTTCGGGCGGAACCGTCAGAAAATCCCGCTCGAACGTGCAGGCGATAGCTGCCGGCCATTCGGTGAGGTTGGCAATTTCGTCCAGCAGTGCGTCGTCCAGCTGCGGCAGGCCGCCGGTTTGCTGGGCGGCCTTCGCCACTTCGTCACGGATACGCTGGCGGCGCTCGACCGGATCGGCCAGCACTTTGGCGGCACGCATGGAATCCAGCCAGCTGTCGGCATCGGCCACGTGGATCGGATGCGGATGCAGGAAGCGGTGGCCGCGCGACTTGCGGCCGCTTTTGAGGCCTAACGCCTCGCCTTCGACGATGTCAGCGCCGTGGAGCATGACCAGCCAATGGGCCGGTCGCACGAAGGTGTAGTCGTGCCCGCCCCAGCGCATCGGCTTGGGAATCGGCAGGCCCTTGAGCGCTTCGTCGAGAATGTCCGGCAGCAGAGCGGCCAGCGGCTGGCCGGGTTTCACGGCGCGGAAGACGAACCATGATCCTTTGTCGGTCTCCAGCTTCTCCAGCTGGTCGATTTCGACGCCGCAGGACTGCGCAAATCCCTGGAGCGCCTTGCCTGGCTTGCCGTCGCCGTCGAGCGCGGCGTTCACCGCGGGACCGCGGCGTTCGACGGTCTGCTCGGGCTGATGGGCGGCGACCTGGGGAATGTAAACGGCCAACCGGCGCGGCGTGGCGTACGTGCGGGCCAGATCCAGGCCAGCCTCCACGCCGCGCTTGGCGAGGCCGTCGCAGATGCCGCGCTGAAACGCGGCAGCGAGTTCGTCGAGCGCCTTGGGCGGAAGCTCTTCCGTGCCCAGTTCGATCAGCAGTGACTTGGCGGCGCTCATGCGGCCTGCTCCTTGGACGGCTTGTGGTTCTTCAGGCCCGGGAAACCGAGCTTCTCGCGCTGCGCGACATAGGTTTCCGCCACGCTGCGGGCGAGCGTGCGCACGCGCAGGATGTAACGCTGACGCTCGGTCACGCTGATGGCACGGCGTGCGTCGAGCAGGTTGAAGGTGTGGCTGGCTTTCATCACCTGTTCGTAGGCCGGCAGCGGCAGGCCTTCGGCAACGAGCTTGTTCGCCTCGCCCTCGCAGACGTCGAACCAGCGCAACAGCTCGGTGACATTGGCGTGTTTGAAGTTATAGGTACTCTGCTCGACTTCGTTCTGGTGGAAGACGTCGCCGTAGGTGACGGTACCGTGCGGACTTTCCGTCCAGATCAGGTCGTAGACGTTGTCCACGTTCTGCAGATACATGGCCAACCGCTCCAGGCCATAGGTGATCTCGCCCGTCACCGGACGGCATTCGAGGCCGCCCGCCTGCTGGAAATAGGTGAACTGGGTGACCTCCATGCCGTTCAGCCACACTTCCCAGCCCAGGCCCCAGGCACCCAGGGTGGGAGATTCCCAGTTGTCCTCCACGAACCGCAGGTCATGGACCAGCGGATCGAGTCCCAACTCCTTCAGCGACCCGACGTACAGATCGAGGATGTTGTCGGGGTTAGGCTTCATCACGACCTGGTACTGGTAGTAATGCTGCAAGCGGTTGGGATTCTCGCCATAGCGACCGTCGGTCGGGCGGCGGGAAGGCTGCACATAGGCGGCGGACCACGGCTCCGGACCCAGCGAGCGCAGGAAGGTGGCGGGATGGAAGGTGCCGGCGCCGACCTCGGTGTCGAGCGGCTGCAGCAACACGCAACCCTGGGCCGCCCAATAGCGGTTGAGGGTCTGGATCACATCCTGGAAGGTGCGTGCGGACATGGCTTTCCGTGACCTGGAATAAAGCGGGTTAGTATAGCCGCGAGCTATGCTCCTGGCCTGATCGCGCGCAGAAAACCGAGGGGAATCAACGCATGGCCGCCTCACCGCAAATCGCGTCCCTGCTGGGCCGCCGTGGCAAGCTCACCCTCGAGGATGTGCTCGCCGCCCTGGTCGTGGACGGCTTCGTGCTGGCCGATGACGCCAAGCAGGTCCGCATGGGTGTCCGGGGCGGCCGATCGGCAGTCGAGTTGCATCCGTTGGTTTTGATCGCCAACGCCAAGTTGCCCAATCAGCGGGATCCAGGGCGTCCGCTGAGTCTGGAGGTACTGACCGAATGGTTGGCGACGCACGCCGGGCTGCCCTACCTCAAGATCGATCCGATGAAGATCAACGTGGCAGCGGTGACGCAGGTCGTCAGTAGCGCGTATGCCACGCGGCATCGCATCCTGCCGGTAGCCGCATCGCCGGGCGAGGTGACTTTCGCCACCTGTGAACCGTTCGACGCGGCATGGGCGGCCGACCTGTCGCACATGATCCGGCGCGATGTGAAGCGCGTGGTCGCCAACCCGCTGGACATCAACCGCTATCTGCTCGAGTTCTATGGCGTCCAGCGCTCCATCCAGTTGGCGCAGGATGCCAAGGCGAGCGGCTATGACTCCTCGGCGATCCTTAACTTTGAGCAGCTCGTTGAGCTGGGCAAAAGTGGTGAGGTCGGTGCGGACGATCGGCACGTCGTCCACATCGTCGATTGGCTGCTGCAGTACGCGTTCGAGCAACGCGCTTCGGATATCCATCTCGAACCGCGGCGCGATGCCGGACAGATGCGTTTCCGTATCGACGGTGTCATGCACAAGGTGTTCGAGCTACCGCCGCCGGTGATGACGGCGGTCACCGCGCGAATCAAGATCCTCTCCCGCATGGATGTCGCCGAGAAGCGGCGTCCGCAGGATGGCCGCATCAAGACCCGTTCGGCGGGCGGACGCGAAGTCGAACTGCGTATTTCAACTATGCCGACCGCCTTCGGCGAGAAGGTGGTCATGCGCATCTTCGACCCGGACATCGTGGCGAAGGATTTTTCGCAACTCGGCTTTTCCCCGGAGGAGGATGCGAACTGGCGCAGCATGGTGGAGCGTCCTCACGGCATCGTGCTGGTCACCGGCCCCACGGGTTCGGGAAAGACCACCACGCTGTATTCGACACTGAAACATCTCGCCACGCCGGAACTCAACGTCTGCACCGTGGAAGATCCGATCGAGATGGTGTCGCCGGAATTCAACCAGATGCAGGTGCAGGCATCGATCGACCTGGACTTCGCCGCCGGCGTGCGCACGCTGCTGCGCCAGGACCCGGACATCATCATGGTGGGAGAGATCCGCGATCTGGAGACCGCGCAAATGGCGGTGCAGGCATCGCTGACAGGCCATCTCGTGCTTTCCACGCTGCATACCAACGACGCACCAAGCGCGGTGACGCGCCTGCTCGATCTGGGTGTACCGCATTACCTCATCCAGTCCACGCTGACGGGCGTGGTGGCCCAGCGTCTGGTCAGGACGCTCTGTCCGCACTGCAAGCAGGCTGCAAAGCAGGATCCCCACGAGTGGACCGCGCTGACTCATGGATGGTCATCGCCGTTGCCGGAAACCGTCTATAAACCGGTGGGTTGCCTGGAGTGCCGGAATACCGGGTTCATGGGACGAACCGGCATTTACGAGATGCTGGTGCTGTCGGCTCGGCTCCGGGGCTTGATCTCCGCTCAGCTGGACCTCGGACGCTTCGGTACCGCAGCGTTGGCCGAGGGCATGCGACCGTTGCGCATTTCCGCGGCAGCACAGGTCGCCCGCGGATTGACCACCGTGCAGGAGGTGCTTACCGTGCTTCCTCCGATCGAACTGCCGGAAGGCCATTCTCACTAGCGGTACCGCAGGTTTCATGAAGCCAGTCCTGATCATTCGTACCGGCCGTGCGCCAGATCCGATTCGCGCACGCCACGGCGATTTTCCCCATTGGTTCCGCCTGGGAGCTCAGCTGTCACCCGAACGTGTGCGCGTCATCGACGTTGCCGCCGGCGAAACTCTTCCCTCGCCGGCGGAAGTGGCGGGCGCGCTCATCACCGGATCGGCTGCCATGGTGACGGAGCGAGCGGAATGGAGCGAGCGCACTGCCGGCTGGATCCGGAACGCCATGGACGCGGAACTGCCCTTGTTCGGCGTTTGCTATGGCCATCAGTTGATGGCTCACGCCCTGGGAGGGCGGGTGGACTATCTGCCTGGTGGCCGGGAGATCGGGACGGTGCCTATCCAGGTATCGGAACAGGCCAAACAAGACCCCGTGGCGGCCGCACTGCCGGAATCGTTTCGCGCCCACACCACGCACGAGCAGAGCGTCCTGGAAATTCCCAAGGGCTCCGTCGTGCTGGCGAGCTCCGCGCGCGACCCGCACCACCTTCTTCGGTATGGAAGAAACGCGGTGAGCGTGCAGTTCCATCCCGAATTCAATGCGGACGTCATGCGGGCCTATATCCATCGCAAGCGCATGGACATGCACGGGGAAGGATTCGATCCCCACCATACCTTCCGCCAAGTGGCACCGACCCCGACCGCGCGTCGACTGCTACGTCATTTTGCCCGCCACCATGGCATGGCGGCTCATCGGTAAGTTCAGCGGCCGCCTCGCGGCGGCATTGGGAACGGCGTGACCTTTTGGCCGTCGGCGGCATCGCGGATGGCCAAAGCCCCTTTGCGCTCGACTTCTTCGATGCGAATGACCGCCTGCATGGGGAGGTGCAGTACGCGGGTATCCTTGAATTCCTCGCGGAGCTTCTCTTCAGTGGGATCAACGACGAGTCCTTCCCCCACCGGTTCAAACACGAGCTCGCCTACCTCGGTAAATCCCCATAGCGCACTCGATGCAACGTGTCTGGCGTAGAGCTCGTAGCTCTTGCCCAAATGCAGGAAGGTGACTTTGTAGAGCTTCTTATTGCGCATCGCCGTATTTTATCCACGCATTCGGCGAATAACCGCGTTGCGCGAGAACAGGGCAAAGATCACCCCGAAAAGGAAGCCGGCGATATGCGTCCACCAGACTACGGCTCCATAGCTCGGGCCGGCGTAGCTGAAGAGCAGCTGGAGAAGAACCCAGATGCCGATCAATAGGAACGCCGGAACTCGCACAAACTCGAGATACAGACCCAGCGGCAGGACCAGGCCCAGACGTTCGCGCGGGAACAGCGCGATATATGCACCGAGCACAGCCGACACCGCGCCGCTACATCCAATGATGGGCGAATGTACGCCGGCTAGCGATAGGGCTCCTACCAGGTTGGCGACCACTCCGCCCAACAGAAATAGCAGCAGAAAACGTGTTGCCCCCAGGGTGCGCTCGGATGGAAGCCCGAATATCACCAAGAACAGCATGTTGCCAAGGACATGAAGCCAGGCGACATGGATGAATAGCGCTGTGACTAGGCGAAGCAACGATGGATCATGCAGTTGCGCCAGGAGCGGCTCGTGTTTATCGAATATGTTCGCCGGCACTGTTCCCCATTCGAGCAGCAGCGAAAGACGTTGCCGCGGTGGGAGTATCGCCAGGCCAATGAAACTCAGGACGCAGAGCAAGACAAGCAGCATGGTTACCCATGGCTGCCGCTGCCGACGTCTGGTTTCAACTTGGACAAACACGCTGACTGTCGCTTTTCGTTAGGGCCGGAGACGAGGGGATGATAGGCCATGCTCGGCCTTGGAGAGTCCCGGGGCGGCCTGGAGTGTGACGTGCCTATGATTCGCTTACGCATCGCCTGTGCATGTAGCAAACACCGCTGATAAACGAATAACCGCCAACGATTCAAACTGATAAACAAATACCGTTATTCAGCGTGGCATCCTTGTCATTTATTACGGAATCAAATTATTTGACCAAGCACCTGATCAACATAAGAAATACGGCGTATATGAGTGCCGAGCCCCCGTGAAGGATGGGGCCATGTCCTGCAGCATTTTTCTCAAGCGGCGGCTGGCGCCGAGCATCGCCGAGGCAGGGCGTGGGTTCGCGTTGATGGTTGGACCGTAAGGTGTTAGAGAAGG
>JBCNOA010000101.1:0-14421 GCA_039594095.1 Dyella sp. | reverse complement strand
GCGGCGCCCCCGCGCGCGGCGTGCCGTTCGAGCAGGCCGTTCACCAGTTCGATGCCGGCCCGGTCGAGGTTGGCGTAAGGCTCGTCCAGCAGCCACAGCGTGGCGGGCAGCAACAGGAGGCGAACCAGGGCGGCTCTTTTCTTCTGTCCCGCGGAAAGGCGTCTGACGGGTTCGTCCTCGTAGCCGGCCAAGCCGATCTCGCGCAGGGCGTCGCCCGCCGCCAGGCCATCGCGTCGCCCGTAAAGACCGGCGGCCACCGCGAGATTCTCGCGTGCGCTGAGGTCCGCCTTTAGACCCAGATGGTGACCGAGGAAGAGGATGTCCCCCAGATGGGCATCACGTTGCCAGGGCTCGCCACGCCAGCGCAGTTCGCCCTCGTCGATATGAAGCAGGCCGGCCAGGATGCGCAGGAGCGTGGTCTTGCCGCTGCCGTTGTCGCCTTCGACCAGAGCGATTTCGCCCTCGCCGAGGCGGAAGTCCAAAGGGCCGAACACGGGTTCGTCCTGGCGATAGAAGGCGAGCGCCCTCGCTTCCAGGAGCGTGGGCTGGGCAGACGGGGCAGTCATCCGAGCGATTGTCCGCAAAGCCCGCTGGGCTTGTCCATGCGGCGCAGCGCCGCCAACCCTGAGTTGCCAAAGCCCTGCACATAGGCGTTCTGGCCAAAGCGGTTGGCAAGCGGGTCCATGGCTTCGGTTCCGGGGCCCACGACGAACAGGCTCGGTTCGCGCCAGCCCATCCCGACGCCGACGCCGGCAAGAATAAGGATCGCATCGGGCAGTTCGCGCAAAGCAGCCAGCAAAGCCCGCTGCGCTTCGCGGTTCGCCGAGAGGGGCACACGGCGGGAGCCCGGATTCCATGCAGTGATGAAGCTCCATGGATACGGGCCGATCAGGGGAGCCAGTACCGCCGGCGGCGCTTCGTCGATGCGGATGGATGCCCATCCCCCTTGCCGCAGGCGCACCCGGTAGTCGGTGGCGCGGTAAAGGGCCAGCAGGCACTCATCCATGCCGCAGGCTGGGCAGGGGCGGGAGTGTCGCCTTGAGTGTGAGGGCGGCGGCTTCGAGGTCGACCGATGCGGCATTGGTCGAACCGCGCAGCAATTGCTGCAGCAACAGATCCTGCGCGCGGCCGCGTTCGTAGGCGTAGGCATAGGGCAGGTGGGTGAAGGTCACCATGCGATAGCGCGCCATGAAATGCTCGGGTGCCCGTTCCGCCAGTAGAACCCCCAATTCCCGCTTGGCGAGGTAGTGGGGATCGGCGACGGAGTCGCGCATCTCGACGTAGTTCTCCAGCGCCATGGCGGCGATCGCATTGGCGTTCGGCTGGCGGACGCGCTGGAATTCGGCGAAGGCGTCGTCGGTATCGTTCGGCGCTTCGGCCAGCAGCGCGGCGAGCGTGACGGTGTCTTCGAAGCCGCAGTTCATGCCCTGGCCGTGGAAAGGCACGATCGCGTGCGCGGCATCGCCGATCAGCAGCGCGCGCCCATCGAGATGCCAACGGTCGAGGTAAAGGGTGGAGAGCGTGCCGACCGGGTGGCTGTCGTAGTCTTCCGCGAAGTCGGGGATCAACGGCAAAAGGTCGGGGAAGTCGTCCCGGAAGAACACTTCGGCCTCGCGTGCGTCCGGCAACGTGGCAAAGCTCGGGTGGCCCCCCTGCGCCGGCAGGAACAGCGTGACGGTGAAGCTGCCCTCGGTATTGGGCAGGGCGATGCACATGTAGCCTCCACGCGGCCAGATGTGCAGCGCATGCGGTTCGATCGCGAATTGATCGTGGCCGCCGGCATCGCCGAGCAACGCGGCGGGAAGCTGGTTCGCCGGAGGGATCTCGAGTTCCTTGTAGGCGTGACCCAGCGGTTCGACCCGCTCGCCCAAGGGGCGGTATGCATGCATGGCGGCCCGCAACGCGGAGCCGGCTCCGTCGGCGCCGATCAGCACGCGGGCATCGACATCGCGCTCGGTTCCCAGCTCGTCGGCCAGGCGAATGCGTCGTGCATCGAAATCGGCGTTTACCAGTGATTGCCCGAAGTGGAATCGCACGCCCGCGGCTTCTGCGGCATCCAACAGCAGCATGTTCAACGCGCCGCGGGATACCGACCAGATCACTTCGCTGTCGTCCATCCCATAACGTTGAAGGCCCGAGCGGCCGTCACGCGTATGGACCATGCGCCCCCGCATCATCACCGCGCGTTGCAACACATCGTCCGCAAGGCCGGCGGTACGCAGCGCCTGCAGGCCGCGTTCGGCCAGCGCGAGATTGATCGAGCGCCCCCCGAGGAAGCCGGCGCGGCGCGGATCGGGCCGCTTTTCGTACACCTCGACCGGAAAACCGCGGCGAGCCAGCTGTTGTGCAAGCAGGGCGCCCACCAGGCCGCCGCCGATGAGGGTGATGGAGGGCTGCGAGGGTGACGCCATGGCGTGTTCCGTCCGTCGGATCGCGGAACTTTATCAGGCGAACGCGCGCACCAGCGAACCGGTCCGCCGCGCTTCTCAGAAGCTCATGAAATAGCCGCCATTGACCGGCAGATTGGCACCGGTGATGTAGCCGGCGTCGTCGGCGGCCAGGAAGCACACGGCGCGCGCGATGTCGGCGGGCGAGCCGAGGCGGCCTACGGGGATGTCCTCGAGGATCTGGGCACGGATCTCAGCCGGCACTTTGGCCACCAGCGGCGTATCGCAATAGCCTGGCGACACGGTGTTGACGGTGACGCCCTTGCGCGCGGTTTCGCGCGCCAGAGCCATGCCGAAGCCATGCACACCGGCCTTGGCGGCCGCGTAGTTGGTCTGTCCGAACTGGCCGGTCTGGCCGTTCACCGAACTGAGGTTGACGATGCGCCCGAAGCCGCGTGCGGTCATGCCTTCCACGACATGGCGGCACATATGGAACACGCCATCGAGGTTTACCCGCATCAACTCGTACCATTGCTGCGGATCCATCTTGCGCAGCGTGGTATCTCGGGTGATGCCGGCGGCATTGACCAGCACATCCACGCTGCCCTCAGCCGCACTCACGCGTCGGACCAGCTCGCCGCAGCTGCCGAAGTCGCTGACGTCCACAGGCTCGAACCGGATCGCGCCGCCGAATTCCGCGACCTCCGCCTGGAAGGCCTCCACGCGGTCCGCATGGCCGGGCAGGTCGGCGGCGATCACTTGGCGGCCGTCCAGGGCCAGCTGACGGCAAATTTCCGTACCCAGGCCGCCGATGCCGCCTGTAACGATGGCGATACGAGTCATGAGGGCGCTCACCGATTCATGCCGCAAGGCAGCACGTGTTGTGGCGCAGCGGCTGTTGCATGGAGAAGCGCCGGCGCCAGCGGGCGCCGGCGCGGAGTGGGGCGGAGGGTTACTTCTTGGTGGGCCCGTGCTTGGCCGGATTGGATGCCTGGGTCGCAGCGTCCAGCAAGCCGCTCTGCATGGACTTCCACGCGTCCATGTTGCGCTGGGTCAGGTCATTGAGCATCGACCACGGCGTCTGGCCCAGCAGGCTGTTCAGCTGGTTGCGGAACTGCTGCTGCTGGTCGAGGAAGACCTGCAGGCTGCGCTCCAAATAAGGGCCCATGAAGCCTTGAAGCGAATCGCCGTAGAACCGGATGATCTGGCTCAGCAGCTGCGGCGACAGCATCGGCTGCCCCTTTTCCTCGTGCTCGGAAATGATCTGCAGCAGCACCGAGCGGGTCAGGTCCTCGCCGGACTTTGCATCGCGGACTTCGAAGGTTTCGCCGTCGAGCACGAGCTGGCGGACCTCTTCCAGCGTGATATAGCTGGAGATCTCCGTGTCGTAGAGCCGACGGTTCGGATACTTCTTGATGATGCGGATCGTTTGTGCCATGCGGCGGAAACTAGCAGAACGTATTGCGCCGCACCAGTCGCGATTGACACAGTTTTGCTGCACCTCCGGGTGCAGCAAATTTTGGATCGATCTTGCTAGACCATTGGTCTGCTAGTGCTCAATCAATGGTCTGCTAGTGGCCTGCCGCGCCGCCCGCGCTGCCGAATGGCGGCTTGGCGAACCAGATCATCGGAATCAGCGCTACGAACAGCACCGCGCACAACCAGAACACGTCGTTCACGGCCAGGGTCAGCGCCTCGCGGGTCAGTACCTGGTCGACCACGCCCAGGCCCTGCATGCCGGAAAGACCGCCCTGGGCCAGGCCCTGTAGGTAGTGGGTAGCGGCCGGGTGGGAGGGCGACACGCTTTCGGTGAGGATCGCGTGATGGAAATCGCCCCGGTGCTGCCAGATCGTCACCGTCACCGCGGTCGACACGCTCGAGCCCATCGTGCGGCAGAAATTGGCCAAACCCGACGCACTGGCGATCTGGTCGCCCGGCAGCCCCGCGAGGTAGATCTGGTTCAAGGGAATGAAGAAGCAGGCAATGCCCGCGCCCATCACGAACCGAGGCAGCACCAGGGTGGCAAACGAAGCTGAGCTGTCGAAGCTGGAAAACCACAGGGAGGTGCCGGCGAAGATCAGGAACGCTGCCGTCACTACCGCGCGTAGATCCATACGATTGATATTCGCACCGATCACCGGCGACATCAGGAAGGCCAGGATGCCCACCGGCGCGGTGGCCAGGCCTGCCCAGGTCGCGGTGTAGCCCAGTGTGGTCTGCAGCCACAGCGGGAACACCACGTTGATGCCGAAGAACGCCATCATGCCGAGCGACAGTGCGGTCACGCCCACGGTGAAGTTGCGACGCTTGAACAGCGAGAGGTCGACCACCGGATGCTTGGCATGCAGCTCCCACACGATCAGGAAGGTGATGCAGACCAGGGCGGTGATGCCCAGCACCGTGATCAGAGTGGATGCGAACCAGTCATTGTCGTTGCCATTGTCCAGCATGAATTGCAGGCAGCCGACACCCACCACCAGTAATGTCAACCCGACGATGTCGATAGGCGTGTTGTAGGTCTTGGTCTCGCGTTTATGCAGCAGTGCCCAGGTAATCACCGCCGCCAGCGCGCCCACCGGCACATTGATGTAGAAGATCCAAGGCCAGGAGAAGTTGTCCGTAAGCCAGCCGCCCAGGATCGGGCCGAAGATCGGCGCAACCACCACGGTCATCGCCCACATGGCCAGCGCGATGCCTTGCTTAGCCTTCGGGTAACTCGACAACAGCAGGGTGAGCGACAGCGCGACCATCGGGCCGGAGCCCGCGCCCTGCAGCAGGCGGGCGATCACCAGCATAGGCATGCTGGTCGCCAGGCCGCATAGCATCGAGAACACTACGAACAGGCCGACGGAGCCAATGAAGGTCTTCACTTCGCCGAAGCGACGCGCCAGCCAACCGGTGAGCGGCTGCATGATCGCGCTGGCTAGCGCATAAGAGCTGATGGTCCAGGTGCCCTCGCTGGCGCTGACGCCCAGGCTGCCGGCGATGTGCGGGACGGCGACATTGACAATGGTCATGTCCAGCACCTCCATGAAGGTGCTGAAAGCGACCGCGATGGTCAGCAAGACCAGGGCACCGCCTTGCAGCGGCTTCAGGGGCGCGGCTTCGTTGGATGTGGCGTCGTCGGGCGTGGCGGCCATGGGCGATAGGGACTCAGCGGCTCTCGCCGCGGCTGAGGTTGGCGTCGATGATCTTCTCGGCCTCTGCATCCGCCTTGGCGGCCATCTGGTCGTACACGCTGGTCTCGGCGGTGGGCTTCTGTGCCGGCGACTGGGCCAGTACCGCGCCGCGATCATCGGTGATGTCCACCGTCACTTCGGTCGACAGGCCGATGCGCAGCGGATGCTTCTCGAGATCCATATCGTCGATGGCGATACGCACCGGTACGCGCTGCACCACTTTGATCCAGTTGCCGGTGGCGTTCTGCGCGGGGAGCAGGGAGAACACGCTGCCCGTGCCTGCGCCCAGGCCAACGACCTTGCCGTGGAACTCGACGCCGCCGCCATAGACATCCGCCTCGATCTTGGCCGGTTGGCCGATGCGGATCTTGCGCAGTTGGCTTTCCTTGAAGTTGGCATCGATCCACAGGTCGTGCAGCGGCACCACCGTCATCAGTTGCTGGCCGGGCTGCACACTGTTGCCCACCTGCACGCTGCGTTGCGCGACGTAGCCGGACACGGGCGCGAAGATCGCATTGCGCTGCGCTGCGACCCAGGCAGCGCGGAAGTTGGCGCGGGCCTGCTCGACCGCCGGGTTCTGCCCGATCTCGGTGCCTTCGATGGCGGCATGCGAGGCGTTGGCCTGGGCGATGGCGGCATCGAGCGCGCTCTGCGCCTGATCCACGCCGTCACGCAGATGCTGCACCACTTCAGGTGCCTCGGCATGCTCGGCGAGCAGCGGCAAGTGGCGCTTCAGGTCAGCCTGCGCCTTCTTCAGGTCCACGCGACGTGCGGCGACCGCGGCATCGGCGCTGGTGGCCGAGTCGGTCTGTTGGCGAACCTGGCGTACGGCCTGGGCCAGGGCACTGCTGGCCTGCCGCAGGCGCACGTCGGCATCGGTGCTGTCCAGCCTCACCAGGACCTGCCCGGCCTCCACGCGCTGCGTGTCGTCGGCGAGGATCGCGACGACCGTGCCCGGCACCTGCGCCGAGATGGCGACCTGGTTGCCGCCCACGTAAGCGTTGTCGGTGGTCTCACGCTTGGAGAGCACGAGCAGCCACAGGAGGAACCAACCCAGGCCGAGTACCACGAAAATCAGCAGAACGATCAGCAGTGCACGGCGGCGCTTGCGCGGATTCTTGGCAGCGAGGCCGCTGTCGTTGTCTTCCTTGTGCGCGGCGGAATCAGTGGCGCTCATGTTCGGCGTCTCCGGTAAGGGCATTCGAGGTCGTGGAAGTGGCGGCGGCGCCCGTGTCCTGTTCGGCACCGGCCATGCGGTAGCCGCCGCCCAGCGCCTTGATCAGGGCGAGATCCGTGGATAACGCCTGGGCTTGCAGGGAAAGCGCGTCGTCGCGCGACTGCAGCAGCTGGCCTTTGGCTCCCAGGGATTCGCGGATGTCGCGCACGCCCTGGCGGGCGCGGGCCTGAGCGCTCGTCAGCAAGCTCTCGTTCGCCACGATCTGTGCGGCCTGCTCCTTGCGTCGCGCGGCGATTTGCTGCGCGGTCAGGCTCTGCAGCGAGACGTCCCGCGCGGCCGATAGCACCGTGCCGTTGTATTGCGCCACGGCGGCATCCAGTTGGGCCTGGCTCGCGCGGAAATTCGCTTGCAGCAGGCCGCTGTTGAAGATCGGCAGGTGAAGGGCGGGCGTGAGCGAAAACACGCGGCTGGACGCGTGGAACATTTTGTCCAAGTCGATGCTGGACAAGCCAGCCATGGCCGACAGGCTGAGGTCCGGGAAGAACTCCGCGCGAGCCACATCCGTCTGCTTCAGCGCCGACTCCACCTGCCAGCGGCTCGCGGCGATATCGGGGCGCCGGGAAATGAGATCGACTCCGGCATTGACGGGCAATCCCCCATCGATGGCCGGCAGTGGGCGAGGGGAGAGCGGCGGCAGCTCCGCGGGCGCGATGCCCAGCAGGCTGGCCAGTGCCGTCTGCCGGATCTTTGCCGAACTCTCGAGCGCCACCAGCAGCTCGCGGGCCGAAGCCTGCTGGATCCGGGCCCTCTGAGCGTCATCGGGAAGATCGACGCCCTGACGTACGCGCAGTTCGGCGACGCGGACCGATTGGTCCTGCGTTTCCACTTGCTGGCGAGCGACGTCGATGCGGGCCTCATCGGCCAGCCACCCGAAGTAGGTGTCGGCCACGGCGTTCTGGATCGCCAGCGCCGCGGCGCTGTGCTGCGCCTGCGCGGCGCGCGCCTGGTCGACGGCCGCTTCGATGGCGGCCCGCTTCTTGCCCCACCAGTCGAAGTCGTATTGCGCCTGCACGCCCAGGTCGCCTTGGTTGTACCAGGTGAAGCCGAGGAACTTGGACGGGATCAGGCCGTTCTCGCTCATGCGCTGGCGCGTTATCTGAGCGCTGCCGTTGATGCTGAGCCCGGCCTGCGCGGCAGCGATGCGAATGGACTGCTGCGCCGATTCGAGTCGGGACATCGCCTGGGCGAGGTCCGGCGACCCCTTCATGGCCCGATCGATGAGGTCATCCAGTTGAGGGTCCTGGTACTGACGCCACCAGTCGGTATCTGGCCATCCGGCCCGTGCGGGTGCCTGCAGACCGGCGAGCGGTACTTCGTCACGCAGCGCCGGGTGTTGCACCTTGGCGGGAATCGCACATCCGGCGAGCGCGACGGCGATGGCCACGAGCAGGGCCGCGCGGGCGGAGCTACGGCGTAGCGGGAGAGAGTCGGTCATGAGTCCAGGTCCGATCCGGTGATTTGATCGACATTGGCGGCCACCTTGCGCAGAAGCCGATCCAAAGTCTTTTTCTCGCCATCGCTGAGGCTGGCGAAAGCGCCGTGAATGCGGGGAAAAAGCGTGGGCAGCAGCTTCCGCGCGAAGCGCCGGCCGGCGGGCGTGATGCTCAGCTCGACGCGTCGCCGGTCGTCGGCGCCCGGTGCACGCGTAACGAAGCCGAGCTTCACCAGCGCATTGGCGATGCGCGTCATGTTAGTAGCGCCCTGCTGGGCCGCCTCGCAAAGCTCTCCAGGCGAGGCGCGTCCGCCCGGTGCGGTATAGATCATCATCAGCGTGCGGAAATCGCTGTCGCTGAGGCCATGAGGTCTAAGGATGCGCTCGATTTCCTCGAGCACCGCATGGCCGGTCATGAGTACCAGGCGCAGCAGGATCGCCTCCCGGACCGGGAGGCCGGGTACGGTTTCGCCCGCTCGATGGATGCCGGCATCCATGTGAGCGATGCCATTCGTCAGTTTGGACATTTCACCAGGAAATATTTAGCTAGTGAAGTAATTAGGCTAGCAGCGGCCTTTGTGGCACCGCAAGTGCGGTTCAGGAGAAGCGGAAGAGGGATTTGGCATTGGCGGTGGTCGCCGCCGCTACCTCTTCTTCGCTGCTGCCGCGCAATTCGGAGACGACGCGAAGCACGGTGGCGAGATGGGCCGGCTCGTTGCGCTCGCCGCGATGGCTCGAGCTCGGCTGATCGGGCGCATCGGTCTCCAGCAGAAGATGCTCGATCGGCATGCTGGCGACGATGCGGCGCAACCTTTGCGCGCGTTCGTAGGTCACCGGTCCGCCGATGCCGATATGGAAACCCAGGCGCCACAACTGTTCGGCCTGCTGTTCGCTGCCGGAAAAACTGTGCACGACCCCGCGGAGGCCACCGATGCGGCGGAGCGTGGCGGTGACTTCGTCCATGGCGCGGCGGGCATGGACGATCACCGGTAGGTCAAAATCCCGCGCCACTCTCAGTTGGCGCTCGAAATAGATCTGCTGTTCTTCGCGGTCGAGCTCCTGGATGAAATAGTCCAGGCCGATCTCGCCCACTGCCACCGCGGGATGCTCGGCCAGCCAGACGGCCAGCTGGTCCAGATGCTCCGGCCGGTGATGATCGAGAAAGAGGGGATGCATGCCATAAGCCGGTGCGGCTTCTGGGTATTCAGCGCACAGTCGTTTTATGCCTTCCCATGAGTCCCGGTGGATGGCGGGGACGACGATCTGGCTTACTCCGACCTGACGGGCTCGCCGGACGACCTCGCCCCGGTCGTGGTCGAAGCTGCTGTCATCCAGATGGGCATGGCTGTCGGTTAGATCGATCACAGGAAGCGGCGTTTCGAAGGGCTAGGATAGGGCGGCTCGGTCTAGCCAACATTCAGTTGACCGAGGTTTCAATGATTTCACTACGGATCGCTTTGAATGGCGCGGGGTGCGCCAGTGATCCACACAGGAGAGCATTATGAGCAGGTTGGTCATTTCCGCGCTGAATCTGGGGCTTGGCGCCGTGCTTGCGGTTGGCCTCACGGCCTGTAACCGCGACGCGAATGCCGATGGTGGCGTGGGTGGCATGGCTTCCCAATCGGCGGCGGCCGGTCCCAAGTATGCCCGCGTGGTCAGTGTGACGCCCGTCCGCGAACAGGCGAGCGCACCGCAGCAGGTCTGCCACGACGAGGTGGTCAGCCAGCGTGCGCCGGTGAAGGACCAGCATCAGATCGCCGGTACCGCCATCGGCGCAGTCGCGGGTGGCCTGCTCGGCAACCAGATCGGTGGCGGCAAGGGTCGCACGCTGGCGACCGTCGCTGGCGCCATCGGCGGTGGCTACGCCGGTCACGAAATCCAGAAGAACCGCCAGGAGAACAATGTCGTTTCTTCGACCCAGCGCCGCTGCAGCACGGTCGCCGGCAAGGGCGGCGAGAAGATCGTGGGCTACGACGTGGCCTACGAGTACAACGGCGTGACTCGCACGATCCGCATGGATCACGATCCGGGCGATCGCGTGCAGGTGCAGGAAGGGGTGGTTGCCGTCTCCGACGCCCATTGATTGTCTTGAGGAGGATCGCGCCATGAACGCTTCGATCAACAAACGACTGGCTACGGCGGCCCTCGCCGGTTGCTTCGCTCTTCTGGCTGCATGCGCCACGCCGCCGCCGCGCTCGGGCGGATACTACGGTGGCGGCGGGTATGACAACGGCGGCTACAACTCGGGCCGCTGCATGCAGTGCGGTACGGTCGAGGACGTGCGCGTGATCAATGTGGACAAGAGCGCCTCGCCGCTCGGCATGGTGATCGGCGCGGTGGCCGGTGGCCTGCTCGGCAATACCGTGGGCAAGGGCAATGGTCGCACGGCCGCTACGGTGGTGGGCGCGGTCGCCGGCGGCGCGGTCGGCAACGAAGTCGGCAAGCGCAACGGTGGCCCCGATCAGGCGTTCCAGGTCACGGTTCGCCTCGACGACGGTCGTTATGCGACCGTGACTCAGGCGGATGATCCGCAGATACGCCAGGGCGATTACGTGGAGATCCGCAATAATCGCGTGTATCGACGTTGATAGACGTCTAGACGTCCAAATGAAAAGGCCCTCGGTATCGAGGGCCTTTTTTTGTGCTCGACTTCTACTGAATCAATTCACCGCATAGAACGCATGCTCGCCGATGGTGCGTACCACGCGGCTGGAACTCCACGCGGGCGAAACCGAGGTGGTGGCGAAATGATCGGCATGCGGAACGTAGACCATGCGTTCGTTCATCGGCAGGCTCCAGTTGAGGATGGAGTCGCCGGCGACCTTCCACGCTTTGCTCCAGGCAGTCAGGTCGGTCACTTCGAAATTGCTGGCCGTGGTGGAGATGGCGAACTGGCGCGGAGCGGTGACCACTTCGCATACGTTCTTGCCCCAGGTGCCGCGGTCGCGGCGACGCAGGGCGACTTCGGCCACGGCGAACTGGCCGATGGTCGACTCGCTGCGGGCTTCGAGATACACCGTCGTCGCCAGGCAGGTCTGGTCGGCGAGGGGTTGGGGCAGCACGGACGCAAGCCACAACAACATGGAAAGTTTCATTGTCTGCCTCCAACGTGCTGTACGCATCGATCCGATGATCTGGATGGATACGCCGTTGCGGTGGACGGGCGGGCAGGCCGTTCCACCTGGATTGAACACGCATCGACCGAAACTTGTGGTCGAGCGGGGTGCCACGGGATGTGGCGTTATGAACGGTTGATCCGACACCGTTCGTTACTGCTGCGCAGCGCTGTCCGGATCGAAGGATCACGGTGGCCTGCAACTAACTTGTTCCGCTTGCTTGGCGGTTGTTCCTCCGGCGTTTTTAGCCGGGTCGCGCCGATCCGGACCCCTCCGGTTCGTCGCGTATGTAGACACCCATCAAAGGGGCGTCCGTCGAATGTGACCGGCGGAGCCTAGTGGCAGGTTTCGTTGATGGCAAGTGCCGGGCGGGTCGGGTTCACGTCGCGCTCACAATCGCAAGAACGTTTATCGAACCCGCATGAAATCGACTGATTCATTCCGGCCAGCGCTTCTCAAACGCAACGTCGACGACGCTGCCGTTCCATGAGAGAGCACGTGTTTTTTCATCTTCGATGATGGCGTCGCTGACGACGGCGAGTGCCACATGACGCTCCTCCAGCAGCGCGCCATCCAGTATGAGTGCGACGTCGTTCTGCTCTTCGCGAAGCACATTGCCCGGAGGCACCTGTTGCGACAATACGACGCAATGCATATGCCGCTTGTGCCCGCCGCGATAGTGCAATCGCGCGGTCATTTCCTGTCCCGGATAGCAGCCCTTGTCGAACGACACGGCTTGTAGTCTTTCTAGCGAAAGTGCAGGAGGGAGCAACGCATCGAGCGCTTCTTCAGGCAGCCATGGCCAACCCGCGCAAATGTGTTTCGCATGCCATTCGTCGTCCTCTTGCGCGCCGATGGACCATCCGTGCGAGCCGCAGCCAAGCACGACGCCATCATGCGTTTGCATCACGTCGTACATATCCATGGGTTCGACAGTGCCGAACACGCTCGGAGGCATCGGCGTGATCGTGAGCTTCGAGCGAAAAACGAAGCGGCGAAGCATTTCGGCGAGCGCATCGGCATGGCCGCCGCGCAGTACGAGCATCAGGCGCTGATCGCTCAATCGAGCGAGGTGAAACAACGCGCGTACGCGTCCCTGGGCGTCCAGCCACGCGCTGAACTGCCATCGTCCGACGGCCAGTTCGGAAACGTTGTTGCTGAACTGCGCTTGGGCAAAGGCGAGGGCGTCGGGGCCTTCGATCGACAAGGTTTCGGCTAGATGTTTGACGGGCATGGCGGGCGGAATGGGGGCGATGGGAGGCATCCGCAAGCGGGCGGGCGCGAGGGCGTGGGTCAAACGAAACGGCGGGCGTCAAGGTTGTGCCGTTTTCACGCAAGTATTAACCTTCGGCGGCTAACTGAAACCATGTCCGATACCTCCTCCCAAACCGAATCCAAGCCTGCTTCCGCTCCGGCGGAGGGCGTTTCCGTGCCTGCCGGCCGGGAGCAGGGCAAGGAACCGGCGGAACGGCCGGCTCCCGATCCCACCCGCTACGGCGATTGGGAAAAGAACGGGCGCTGTATCGACTTCTGACCGCCTGGCCGGCGCGTCACACGCGTCGGCATGGTGGCCGGGAGACGGTTCGGGCATCAGCGATTCCACACAGGATAGCCGCCATGGCAGACACGCGACGACCGCTCTCCCCACATCTACAGGTATACAAGTGGCAAGTGCAGATGGTGACCTCCATCCTGCATCGCGCCACCGGCATCGCCCTTGCGGTCGGCACGCTGCTGGTCCTCTGGGGCCTGGTGTCGCTCGCCGGCGGCGAGGAAAGCTTCAACCAGTTCAAGACCTGCATCGGTAGCCCGATCGGCCTGATCCTCCTGTTCGGTTGGAGCTGGTCGCTCTTCTATCACTTGTGCAACGGCATCCGCCATCTGGTGCAGGACGCCGGTGCCGGCTACGCCATCCCCCAGTTCGTGCGCTCGAGCTGGTTGTCGATCGTCGGCAGCCTGGTGTTGACCGTGCTCGTCTGGGCCTTTGTTTTCACGGGAGGTGCGGCATGAGCGCCAACGCGAAGGACCTGCGCAATCCGCTCAAGCGTGCCCGTGGACTGGGCTCGGCCCAGTCCGGCGTCGGCCATTGGTGGACCCAGCGCCTCACGGCCGCCGGCCTGATCTTCCTGGGCATCTGGTTCGTGGTGTTCGTTCTCGGCCTGCTGCATGCCGACTACGCCACCGCCAAGGCGGCCGTGGGCAAGCCGTGGAACGCCTTGCTGCTCATCGCTTTCTCCATCACCACGTTCTGGCACGCCGTGCTCGGCCTGCAGGTGGTGATCGAAGACTACGTGCACACTCGCTGGCTCGAAGTGGTGTCGCTGGTGTTGATCAAGTTCGTCGCCGTACTGGGCGCGCTGGCTAGCGTGCTGGCCGTGCTGCGCGTGGCCCTGGGAGTCTGAGTTCGATGGAAGCCTATAAGGTTCAACAGCATAAGTACGACGTGATCGTGGTCGGCGCCGGCGGTGCAGGCCTGCGCGCTACGTTCGGCCTGGCCGAGAAGGGCCTGAAGGCCGCGTGCCTCACCAAGGTTTTCCCGACCCGTTCGCACACGGTGGCCGCGCAGGGCGGTATCTCGGCGGCGCTCGGCAACATGGGCGAGGACGACTGGCGGTTCCACTTTTACGACACCATCAAGGGCTCGGACTGGCTGGGCGACCAGGACGCCATCGAGTACATGTGCCGCGAGGCCATCCCTTCGATCATCGAGCTGGAACACTACGGCGTGCCGTTCTCCCGTACGGAAGAAGGCAAGATCTACCAGCGCCCGTTCGGCGGCATGACCACGCATTACGGCAAGGGCACCGCGCAGCGCACCTGCGCCGCGGCCGACCGTACGGGCCATGCGATCCTGCACACGCTCTATCAGCAGGCGCTGGCGCACGACGCCACGTTCTTCATCGAGTACTTCGCCACCGACCTCATCTTCGACGAAGAGGGCGTATGCCGCGGCGTGCTCGCGCTGGACATGAACGAAGGCACCCTGCACGTGTTCCGCGGCCATGCCATCGTGCTGGCCACGGGCGGCTACGGTCGCGCCTACTTCAGCGCCACCTCGGCGCATACCTGC
>JBCNOA010000100.1:0-14524 GCA_039594095.1 Dyella sp. | reverse complement strand
GCCCATGAGGCCGATCAGAGGCATGCTCAGCGCGAGCGCAACGGGCAGCACGTACCAAGGGCTCAGCTGCACCCAGTGGCGAACGCTTTCCCTATCGATGACCAGCAATGCTGCTGCGGGCGCCGATGCAGGAGTTGACGCCTCTACTGAGATGGTGACGTCCGGAGGCGAAATCGCTGGCATGTCGGCCGTCAGTTGGCCGACCGATGCCGCTTGGGACATGGAGGTTTCTTCGTATGGCATCCGTTTGGCGGCGGATGGCGTTTCGTCGTGACGCTCGTGCGTCGCCTCCATCGAATGAAATACGTGGCCGTCTTGCGGCGTGTGCTCGAGCCCGTCAATGTGTCCGGCTTGTTCCGCGTCGACGGCGTGCGCGGATGCGGCAACCGCGATTTCCCCGTCCCGCGGCGCGGGCGACGGCCCGGTGGCGTCCTGGCGGTAGGCGCAGGAGACGAGCAGCAGGCTCATCATCACAATGCTGCCGGCTTGTCGGCCGGGCATGTGCTGCGCCAGCGCGTTCCCGAGTTTGTTCGGAGCAAGGCACGCGGTATCGGCTCCCGGTGCTCCCGGGCGCCAATCGGCGCGGTGCATCGCTCGGAAGCGGGGGAAATTCACGGTCGCTCCTCATGGTTGCCCCGGGCGTACCCGGGGCGATCGTTAGGTGGGCGTACTCGACGGAGGATGCGGCGGCGGAATGCGTGCCCGGCAGCCATGCGAAATGCATGTTGCGCGGGCCGCCAGGAGGCCTAGTGCCGCGTTGGAACGGAAAGAATGGTATCGATGTGTCCGATAGGAATGTTCGGAAACGCGTGCCGAACAGCTTTCGCCAAGCCCCGGACGAAGCCTGGCGCGATGCGGGATTCAGCGCGGCGAAACGAGATGTCCGCCACGGTAGACAGCTCGCACAAGGTTGCCGCCGATCCAATAGCAAAGTTCCGCCGGATGCCGCGCCTGCCATGCGACCAGATCGGCGCGCCGCCCAACAGCCAGCTTGCCGCGGTCCGCCAGGCCCAGCGCGCGGGCAGCATTCACCGTGACACCTCGCAGCGCCTCTTCGGGCGTGAAGCGGAACAAGGTGCACGCCATGCCCGCGGCGAGCCGCAGCGACAGCAGTGGAGAGGTGCCCGGATTGCAGTCCGTGGCCACGGCCATGGGCACACCCTGTCGGCGCAGGGAGGCGATCGGCGGCAGCTTGGTTTCGCGCAAGGCGTAGAACGCGCCCGGCAACAAGACGGCCACGGTGCCCGCCTTTGCCATCGCCGAGACGCCATCATCACTCAGGTACTCCAAGTGATCGGCGGACAGTCCGCCAAACTCGGCCACCAGCGCCGCACCCTCGAGATTGGAGAGTTGCTCGGCGTGCAGTTTGACGGGAAGCCCTAGCGCGCATGCGCGCTCGAAAACCCGCCGCGTTTCCTCCCGCGTGAAACCGATGCCTTCGCAAAAGGCGTCCACCGCGTCCACCAGGCCTTCGGCGGCTAGTGCCGGCAGCATCTCGTCGCAGACCCTCGAGACATAGGCGCCGCGATCGTGCGTCTCTTCCGGCGGCAGCGCATGCAGGCCGAGAAAGGTCGTTCGTACGTCGATACCCAGGACTTCGCCGAGGCGCCGCGCGACGCGCAGCATGCTCCGTTCGCTATCCAGCGCGAGCCCGTAGCCCGATTTGATCTCCAGGGTCGTCACGCCATCGTCTACCAATGCGCGGGCGCGCGGGAGGGCCTGGGCGAGCAGCGTCTCTTCGCTGGCGTTGCGTGTGGCCTTCACCGTCGAGGCGATACCGCCGCCCGCGCGTGCGATGTCCTCGTAGCTAGCGCCGTTGAGACGCAGGTCGAACTCGTGCGCGCGGTCGCCGCCGAAGACCAGGTGCGTGTGGCAGTCGATCAGGCCCGGCGTCACGAGCGCGCCATCCAGATACTCGACGGCGGCGGCGCGTCTGCCCGCGTCCGCGGGAAGGGAGGCGCGAGGGCCTATCCAGGCGATGCTTCCGCCGGCGCATGCGATCGCACCATCCTCGATGAGGCCATACGGTCGATCGCCTTCGAAAGTCGCCAGCGTGGCACCGGTCAGCAGAAGGTCCCAGGAAGCGGAAGTCATGGCGAGTCTCGGGGTGCGGGTGGTACGGGCGTGGCGGGGTCTTCCACGAGTTCCGGCTCAGTGCTTTCGGTGCCGGAAACGGCATGTGCGGCATCTTCCTCGCGCCGCGCCAGTTCTTGCTCATAGCCCTCGATCAACCGATCGGCGAGCGCCCGATACACGGGCTTGCGGCAGAGCAGGGAGGACGTGGCGCGAGCCAGCAGGCACGTCGCCATGATCGGAATCGCCATCTGCTGGTTGGCGGTCAGTTCCATCGAAATGACGGTGGCGGTCAGCGGAGCCTGCGTCACGCCGGAGAGATAGGCGGCCATGGCCAACAGCACGACCGCCGAGCCGTCGGCGCCCGGCACCAGCGCCGCGATGTTGTCGCCCAGGCCGGCGCCCACCGCCAGTGCAGGCGAGAAGATGCCGCCAGGAATGCCCGCCCAATACGAGGCGATGTTGCCCAGGAACTTCAGCGCGCCGAAGGCGCTTACCGTGTCGTGATGCCCTTCCAGAATCGCTCTGGCCTGCGCATAGCCCGTGCCATAGAGACCGGTATGCGTGAGCTGGCTGAGCAGTACCAGCGCGAGGCCGCAGCACGCCGCGAACAGCACGGGCTGGCGCGAGCGCAACCGCCCCACGGCGCCGCGCAGACCCGTATCGTGCGGCAGGATCAGACGGGCGAACAAGCCGCCGGCCAGCCCGCAGCCCAACCCCGTCGCCAGCACCGCCCACCAGGCACGGCCCAACGGCAGGCCGATGTCGAGGCGGCCGAAATACGCGTAGTTGCCGAGAATGCCCAGCGACACTACGCCGGCGATGATCACCGCAGTCAGCAGGATGCCGCTCATGCGGTGTTCGAAGGCGCCGCTCATTTCTTCGATCGCGAACACCACGCCCGCCAGCGGTGTGTTGAACGCCGCGGCGAGGCCGGCGGCCGCACCGGCGAGGATGAAGCGCCCCGCGGCGGCGGCGTCGGCGAAGCCGAAGCGCCGGCCCAGCGAATAGAGCAGGCCCGCACCCACGTGCACGGTGGGTCCTTCGCGGCCGACCGAGGCGCCGCCGAGCAGCGCGGCCAGCGTGAGCGCCATCTTGCCCACCGCCACGCGCAGCGAAAGCAGGCTCTTGCGGAAACCTTCGTCTTCCACCTTGAGCGCGGCGATGGCCTGCGGGATGCCCGAGCCCCGAGTCGGCTTCAGCACGCCGGACGTCAGCCATGCGAGCAGGGCGAACGTCGCCGGCGTCACCACGAACGCCCACCAGCGGCTGTGCGTGACCATCCGCTGGAACAGCCCGAACGCGTAGTCCGCCGCCTGCGCGAAGCCCACCGCGGCGAGCCCGACGATTACCGCGCCGCTCCAGAACAGCACGCGACGCCGCCACTGCACAGGCGAGAACAGGTCCGAGTCGGCCAGCCGCCGCAGGCGTCCGGGCCGCGGCGCCTCCGGCGGTTTCTCCGCGCCGCTCACGTATTGCCGCCGCGCTTGGTGGTCCAGCGCGTTTCGTACAGATCGAAGCGGCGATCCTTGAGGTTCTGCACCGCGCCTGCGTTGCGCGCGCGAGCGAGGCTTTCCAGGCGCAGGTCGGCGAACAGCACCGTTTCGATGTTGGGCTGGGAGTCGGCCGCGATGCCGTCGCGAGCGAACGGGAAGTCGCTGGGCGTCAGGATGCAGCTCTGGCCGTACTGGATGTCGAAGTTGTTCACGCCCGGTAGGTTGCCCACGTTGCCGGACAACACGACGTAGCACTGGTTCTCGATGGCCCGTGCCTGCGAGCAGTAGCGCACGCGCAGATAACCCTCGCGCACGTCCGTGCAGAACGGCACGAACAGGATCAATGCGCCCTGATCGGTGAGATGGCGCGCCACTTCCGGGAATTCGGAGTCATAGCAGATCATCACGCCGATGGGGCCGCAGTCCGTCTGGACGGTGGCTGCGCTGTCGCCGCCGGTGATGTTCCACACGGTGCGCTCGCTGGGCGTGGGATGCAGTTTCTCACGCTCGTGAATCGAGCCGTCCCTCAGGCACACATAGCACACGTTGTGGATGTCGCCGTTCGGCTGCTCGGTGGGATGCGAGCCGGCGATGATGTTGATGTTGTAGTGCACCGCCAACCGGCTGAAGAGTTCCTTCACCTGCGGCGTGTACTGGCTGAGCTTGCGGATCGACTCGACCGGCGAGAGTTCCGCGTTCTCGATGGAGAGCAACTGCAGCGTGATCAGCTCTGGAAAGGTGACGAAATCCGCGTTGTAGTCCGCCGCGATGTCGGTGAAATACTCGACCTGGGTGGCGAACTCGTCGAAAGACTGGATCCGCCGCTGCTGGTATTGGACGGAGGCGACCCGCACCGAATCGGGCAGCCGCTGCGGCGACGGGATCGACGGCACGTCCGGCTGGTTCAACAGCTGCGGGTTGCGCCACACCAGGTGGGCCGCATAGCCGAGCGATTCATAATCCGAGGGCACGTAGCCACGGAGCACGCCGATCACCTGAAAGTCGTTGGCGAGCTGGAAGCTGAGCGTGGGGTCGCGTCGCTTGCCTTCCACGACGGCCTGGACGTAGCCCTCCGCGCTGCCATACCGCTGGATGTTGCGGGCCAGCCCGGGAACGCGTCCGCCGAACACGATGCCGCGCAGCTTCAGGTCGGTGCACAGCCGCTTGCGTGCCTGGTAAAGGCGCTGGCCGATGCGCATGCCGCGGTAGTCCGGGTGCACCACCACTTCCATGCCGTACAGCCAGTTGCCGTCCGGGTTGTGGCGCGAACCCATGCCGCCGCCGGTGATCTGCATCCACGTGTGGGGCGCCAAAGCGCTGGCCTCGTCGATGCGGAAGGTCGCGCAGTAACCGACCAGGCGCCCTTCGTACTCGACCACGAACTGGCCTTCGGGAAAGTGCGTCTGCTGCGACCGCAGCATCTCCGCCGAATGGCCCCACTCGGGGGTGTAGACGCGCCCGGTCAACTCGACCAGGGCGGGGACGTCGGCCGGTTGCGCCTGGCGCACCAGCAGCTTGGGGGTGTGCTCGTTCTTCTTGGCCATGGGCGCATTATGCCGTAGCGGTCCGCGCAGGACGGGTGCACGGGTACACTCCGCGCAACGCCAAGGGAAGCCTCACGATGAGCGATACCGTCCGAACCTATAGTGCCGATCAACTTTGGCTGGCGGAGGGATGGACGCCCGATGGCGCGTTCGCGGTGGACGCGACCGGCCACGTGGCGCCACCCGAAGGCGAAGCCGAGCGGCTCGGCGGGTGGGTGCTTCCCGGCATGCCGAATTTGCATTCGCACGCCTTCCAGCGCGCCATGGCCGGGCTGGCCGAGCGCAAGGGGCGCAGCGACGACAGCTTCTGGACCTGGCGCGAAACCATGTACGCCTTCGCCGCGACGGTCGGGCCGGAGGAGCTGAAAGCCATTGCGGCTCAGCTCTACGTGGAAATGCTCAAGGCCGGTTTTACCCAGGTCTGCGAATTCCATTACCTGCACCACCAGCCCGACGGCACGCCGTATGCACAGCCGGAAGCGATGTCCCTCGCCTTGATCGAGGCGGCGCGCGAGACCGGCATCGCGCTCACCTTGCTGCCTGTGCTGTACATGACCGGTGGTTTCGACGGGAGGCCCCTGAGCCCGCGCCAGCGCCGCTTCGGGCACGACCTCTCGTCCTATGTGAGGCTGCTGGAAACGCTGCGTCGCCACGAGAACGAAGGGCTGCGCGTCGGCATCGCCCTGCATTCGCTGCGCGCGGTGCCTGAGGAAGCGATGCGCGCGCTGCTCGCCACCGGCGCCGCACGAGACCTGCCCATCCATATCCATATCGCCGAGCAGATCGGCGAAGTGCAGGACTGCCTCGCGACACGCGGTGCGCGGCCGGTCGAATGGCTGCTGGACCATGCTCCGGTGGACGCCCGCTGGACCTTGGTGCATGCGACCCACCTGACCGGGCACGAGACATCTCGGCTGGCGCGCAGCGGCGCGGTGGCCGGCCTGTGCCCGACGACCGAGGCCAATCTGGGCGACGGCCTGTTTCCGCTCGCCGATTACCTCGATGCGAAGGGGGCGCTCGGCATCGGTTCCGATTCGCACATTTCCATTTCGCCCGTCGAGGAGCTGCGTTGGCTCGAGTACGGTCAGCGCCTTTCCACGCGCCATCGCAACATCGCCGCGCGCGCGGAGGGCGACAGTGTGGGCGAAACCCTATGGCGCGCCGCACTGCGCGGTGGCGCCCGCGCGGCGGGCCTCCCGATAGGCGAGTTGCGCAGCGCCTCGCGGGCCGATGTGCTGGTGCTGGACGACGATGCGCCCTTGCTGGCGGCACGCGATGCGAGCTCGCTGCTGGATACGTTCCTGTTCGCGGGCAACGTGCCGCTGGTGCGCCATGTGATGTGCGGCGGGCGTTGGGTGGTGCGGGATTTCCGGCACCACGATGAGGCGGGTATCGCGTCCCGCTATCGGACAGTGATGGAGCGTCTTGCGCGGCGGTGATCGAGCGGGCGCGCTGCATGGGTTTGGTTGTTGCTGTACGGCGCTCGTGTCTCGCCTTATCGGCGAGCGGTTTCGCTCTCCTGCCGGATAGCGAGTAACTGCCTCTGCTCTCGAACGCCTACTCGGCCTAGTATGGCGATACGCGGCCGCGCGGCGGCTGCTTCGAGGGGAGGGCGTTCGCATGCGGTCGACTGACGAGTTGGGCAAGCTGGTGCTGCGCGTGGTGCTGGGTGTGCTGATTCTTTTCCACGGCACTTCGAAACTCATCCATGGCCCTGGTTTCGTGGTGCAGGCGCTGGCGCAGGCGGGCCTGCCTTCGTTTCTGGCCTACGGTGTCTATGTGGGTGAGGTGGTGGCGCCGCTGCTGTTGATCCTCGGTCTGTGGGCACGCGCGGGGGCGCTGATCGTCGCGGTGAACATGGTTGTCGCGCTATTGCTGGTGCATACGAGTCAGTTCCTGTCGCTCGCCGACACCGGTGGGTGGGCGCTTGAGCTGCAAGGCATGTACTTGGGCGGTGCCGTCGCCGTGCTGCTGCTGGGCGCCGGACGCTTTTCGCTCGGTGGTACGCACGGCAAGTGGAACTGAGGTGGGCAAGGGCCCCTCTTCGAAAGAAGAGGGGCAGCATGAAGTTGCGCTTGCGCCGAGGAGCCTCTCAACGAAGCCGTATCACTACCGTGCATATCTGAACACCGTCGCTTCACGCCTGAACGCCAGGCATCGCCGGCGCGATGTGCCGTCATCGGCGCATGTCGCTCGCCGTTTTCCTGCCCACCTCTCCACACGGAGCACGCCATGGGCCGGATCAAGCTTTTCCTCTGCACTGCCACGCTCGCCGCCGCTGCTGCGCTCGGCGGATGCGTAGTCGTTCCAGCGCACGGTTACTACGGCGGGCGCGTGTGGGTGCCGGGCTATTGGGCCTCGCCGCATGTATGGGTCGAGGGCCACTGGCGCTACCGCTGAGCCTGCCGGCTCAAGTCGCCATCCGCTCCCGCAGGAAGTCGATGAACGCACGCAGCTTCGGCGGCACCTGAAAGCGGCTCGGGTAATACAGATAGAAGCCGTCGTATGGCGGCAACCAGGTGTCGAGCACGGTCTCCAGGCGTCCGGCCTCGAGGTGCTCGCGCACCGCCGGTTCCAGCGTATGGGTGAGCCCCAGTCCGTCCAGCGCGGCGCGGATGGCGAGCGCGGGATCGTTGACGATCAGCGGCCCGCTCACATCGATGTCGAACCAGCGGCCGCGCTGCGCGAACTCCCATCGATAGATACCGCCGCTGCTGACATAGCGGTTGCGCACGCAGGCATGCGTCTGCAGGTCGCGCGGATGCTGCGGCCGCCCGTGTCGCTCGAGATACTCCGGCGCGCCGACCACGACCGAGCGCACCGGGCCGCCCAGCGGCACGGCCACCACGTCGCGCGCGAGGCGTTCGCCAAGCCGGATGCCGCAGTCGTAGCCGCCGGCGACCAGATCCACCAATCCGCCCGTGACATCGATATCCAGCGTGATATCCGGCCAGCGGCGAAGGAATGCCGATTGCATCGGCGCGATCAGCCACTCCAGCACGATTTCCGGCACGGTCACGCGCAATGTGCCGGCAGGGCGTTCGCCGTGCTGGCGCAGTTCGTCCAGGGCGACATCGATGGTGGCGAGCGCGGGCGTGATGCGTTCGAGGAACAGGCTGCCTGCTTCGGTCAGGCCAACCCGGCGCGTGGTTCGCTGCAGCAGGCGCACGCCGAGGCGCTGTTCGAGCTGGCGCATGGTCTGGCTCAAGGCCGACGCGGTCACCTCCAGTTCGGCAGCGGCACGAGTGAAGCTGCCGTGCCGGGCGATCAGATGGAAGGCGCGCAGGGCGGAAGTCTGGTCGTCGCGCATTGATTAGCGTTCCTTAATAACGCTTCAAAAGCATCGGTATTTTTCTACGCAATGGCAAGGGCCAGACTTCCTCCACGCCAACCCAGAGGAACTCCCATGTCACTCGACCAGTACTACACCCTCGGCCGCTCCGGTCTGCGCGTCAGCCGCCTCTCGCTCGGCACCATGACTTTCGGCGAAGACTGGGGCTGGGGCGCCGCGGAAGACACGGCGCGCGCCATGTTCGATCGCTATCTCGAGGCGGGCGGCAATTTCATCGATACCGCCGACATGTACACCGAAGGCTCCAGCGAAACGCTGCTGGGCAAGTTCGTGGAGCAGTCCGGCGCGCGCGATCGCGTCGTGATCTCCACCAAGTTCTCCTACAACGCGCAGCCGGGCAATCCCAATGCGGGCGGCAACGGGCGCAAGAACATCATGCGCGCCGTGGAAGGCTCGCTGCGCCGCCTGCGCACGGATTACATCGATCTGTACCTGCTGCATACGTGGGATCGACTCACTCCCGCCGAAGAAGTCGTACGCACGCTGGACGACTTGGTGCGCGCCGGCAAGATCCGCTATGCCGGTCTGTCCGACACGCCGGCCTGGTATGCCGCGCGGGCGCAGACTTTCGCCGAAGCGCATGCGCTGACGCCGCTGGTGAACATGCAGTTGGAGTATTCGCTGACGGAACGCCACATCGAGCACGAATTCGTGCCGCTGGCGACGGAGCTGGGCATGGGCGTCACCGCATGGAGCCCGTTGGGCATGGGCCTGCTGTCCGGCAAGTACCGACCCAGCCAGGCCGGCGGCGAAGGCGAGGGTCGCCTCGCCAAGGTCACGGCCGCGCCGGGCTTCGAGCGCTTCACGGAACGCAATTGGCGGATCGTTTCCGTACTGGAAGACGTCGCGCGCGAAAGCGGCCGCAGCATGGCGCAGGTGGCGCTGAATTGGGCGGCAAATCGTCCTGGCATCGCCTCGCTGATCGTGGGCGCCACCAAGCTGGCCCAGCTGGACGACAACCTGGCCGCGCTGGATTTCACGCTGCCGGAAACCTTGCGCGCGCGGCTCGACGAAGTGAGCGCCCCCGACGCGCCGTTTCCCTACTACATGTTCGTCGATCGCCAGCAGACTCGCATTCACGGCGGCGTGGCGGTGGGCGACAAGCCGGACGGCTATGCGCCGCCGGTCTGGGTCGGTGCGGTGGAAGCGCGCGACGTGCGGGCCAGTCGCTGAGGAGAAGCGATCATGTCAGCCATGCTTACGCAGAAGAAGACCATCGCGCCGCAGGCGCGCTGGATCGAGGCCGACGGCGTGCATTTCCACGCCGAGCTCGCCGGGCGCGGTGAAGCCATCGCCATGCTGCACGGTTTCCTGGTCGACAGCGGGCAATGGGACGACGAATTCGCCGCGCTGGCGAGCGACCACCACGTGCTGCGCTACGACCTTCGGGGATTCGGCCGCTCGTCCATGCCCGATGTGCCGTTCGCGCATCACGAGGATCTCGCACGGATACTCGGGGCCAGCGGCATCGAGCGCACTGCGCTGATCGGCTGCTCCGGCGGTGCCGGGACCGCGCTCGACTTTGCGCTGGCCTATCCGGAGCGCGTCCGTGCCCTGGCGCTGATAGGGACCGGCTACTGGGGCTACTACGCCACGCGCACGCCCGAAGCGCAGGCGTTCTGGGCGGCGGTCGAAAGCGGCGATCCGGACGCCTTGCTGGAGACTTCGCTGCGCACCTTCCTCGACGGCCCCCGCCGCACACCGACGCAGAGCAGCCAGGCCGCTCGCGAACGCATCGCCGCCATGAGCGGATGGAACTTCCGCCGTGAAGACGGTTATTGGAAGCGCGCCTCGCTGCAACGCGTTCCTGAGGAGACCGCGCCCGATCATCTCGCCCGGTTGCGCATGCCCGTCCTGCTCATCGTCGGTGAGGAGGACCAACCGGAAGTGATCGAGCTGTCCGAACGATTGGCCGCCGGCCTGCCGAATGCACGGATGGTGCGCGTACCGGATGCGGCGCACCACGTGAACATCGAGCGCCCCGACGTGGTGCTGCCGCTGCTGCGCGAGTTCTTCGCGAAGGTGAATGCATGAGCCGTCTCCCTTCGTACGGTGCCCCGATCACGCTCGCCGAAGCCGCGCGCGTGATGGCCGCGGCGCAGGCCGAGGCCGAGCGCAACGACTGGCCGATGGCGATCGCCATCGTGGGTAGCGGCGGGCATCTCGTGATGCTGCATGCGCTGGGCGACGTCCAGCACGCCAGCGTGGCGGTGGCGCAGGCCAAGGCGGAGACGGCCGTGAACTTCCGGCGTCCGTCGAAGCTGTTCGAGGATGCGGTGCGCGACGGCGGACTCGGGCTGCGTCTGCTGGGCATGGACAACCTGTTGCCGCTGGACGGCGGTCTGCCGCTCTACCAGGACGGCAAGGTGGTCGGGGCGATCGGCGTGTCCGGCATGCAGTCGACCCAGGACGCGCAGGTGGCCGCCGCCGGCGCGGCGGTCATGAACGGAGCGCCTTAGCGCTTTCAGAAAATCGTGCCGTCGTAAAAAGGAAGGCCGCATCCCTGGAGATGCGGCCTTCCACCGGGGCACTACCGATGGGAACCTCTTACTGGGCGGTCGAGGCCGAGGGAGCCGGATGCTCCGCCTTGAACTGCTCCCACTGCTGGCGGCGCTGCTCGCGTTCCTGCTTGAGCGTGGCCCACTGGGCCTTCTGCTGCGGGGTCAGCAGAGCGTAGATCTGCGCCTTGAGCTGAGCCTGCTGCTGCACCCGGGTCTGCGTGGCGGCGGCTTCCGCCTGAGCCAGCCTGGCGGCGGCGGCCTGGTAGCCGACCTGATCGGGCGTCATGGATTCGAAGGCCTGGCGCTGCTGGCGGAGCGCATCGCGCTGGGTCTTGTTCTGCGCGAAGCTGTTCTTCACCAGATCGCGGATGCTGGCGCGCTGGGCGTCGGTGAGATTGAGCTTCTGCATGGCCATGTCCATGCCGTGGCCGCGATGGCCGCCGAAGTGCGGACCACCCTCCTGGCCGGCCGCGAACGCGGCGGTGCCGAGGGTCATGGCGGAGGCGAGGGCCAGGCCGAGGAAGAGGGACTTGCGCATGTTCGTTCACCTTTCGGGTTGGGGGGCTTGCGGAGTATTTGACGCCACCCCCGCGTGTATGTTTTTTGCCGAAGGGTAAAGAAGCGTAAAGCCCGTGGCTGCCGCCCCCCCGGCGCCGTTTGAATGGCGCAAAGAACTACGCCAGGCCCTCATGCAACGCATCCTGCTCGCCGACGACGACCGCGCCCTGACCGACCTGCTGGCCGAATACTTGCGACGGGAGGGCTTTGTCGTAGACGTGGCCCACGACGGAGAGGAGGCTCTGGCACGCCTCAGCAACCCGGCGCAGCGGCCCGATCTGCTGATTCTCGATGTGATGATGCCGGGCCGCGACGGGCTGGAGACTTTGCGAGAACTGCGGCTGCAGCACCGCTTGCCGGTGATCATGCTGTCCGCCCGCGGCGAACCGGTGGACCGCGTGATCGGCCTGGAACTCGGCGCGGACGACTATCTCTCCAAACCCTGCCTGCCGCGCGAGCTGCTGGCGCGCGTACGTGCCCAGCTGCGGCGTCATTCGCCGGCGACCGCGGGCGAAGTGGCGGTAGGCGTATTGCGGCTGGCACCGGGCGAGCGGCGCGCCTATGCGGGCGATGTCGAGCTGTCGCTGACCGGCGCCGAGTTCGGCCTGCTGCTCGCGCTGGCACAGCGCGCCGGCCAGCTCGTCGACAAGGCCACGCTGACCCGCATGGCCTTGGGCCGGGAGCTGGAACGCTTCGATCGCAGCGTCGACGTGCATGTGAGCCGCCTTCGACACAAGCTCGCCGAGGCCTCCACACAGGCGCCACGCATCGAATCCGTGCGCGGCGCGGGCTACGTGCTGGTGGCGGGGACGGCATGAACCCCTTCAGGACTTCACTGTTCTGGCGCCTGCTGGTGTGGTTCTTCCTCGCCAACCTGCTCGTGTTGCTGCTGGGCGGCTACGTCACGCGGCGTTTCGTCGAATACACCACGGAAGTGGAGATCAATTGGACATCCCTCGCGGAAAGCGCGAACGACGCCTATGAGAAGGGCGGCACCGACGCGCTTCAGGCCTGGGTGTTCGAGCAGCGCCGCGAGGGCGTCGACGCCACGCTGTACGAGGATGGCGCGCCGCTGGTACCGATCCGTCTGCCGGCCAGCGTGCGGGAGCAGCTGCCGCAATGGCTCCAGGCGGGACACGATCTGCTGATGCAGCCCTATCCGCGCATCTACCTGGCCGTTCAGCACGTCACCGGCCCGGACGGGCATGCGCGCCAGCTGGTCGCATTGAGCCGCACGCATTCGCGCATCCCCATGCAGACGCGCAACCAGATTTACCTGGCGGTGCAATTCGGCCTGTCGCTGCTGGCCATCGCCCTGATTGGCTGGTGGGTCGCAAGGAGCGTGGCGCGTCCGGTGGAAGCGATGCAGCGCGCGGCCCGGCGCATCACGGCGGGCGATCTGTCGACCCGGGTCGGCGCGGCCGGGCGGCGCGGCCCGGGCGAACTCTCCCAGTTGGCGCAGGACTTCGACGCCATGGCCGAGCGCATCGAAGCGCTGGTCGCGCACGACCGCGCCGTGCTGCAGGACCTCTCCCACGAACTGCGTTCGCCGCTCGCCCGCCTGCAACTGATCATCGATCTGGCGCGCCGCAGCGACGGTGAGCAGGCGGCGTCGTATTTCGCGCAATCGGAGCGCGAAATCGAGCGGCTGGACCGCATGACCGGCGAGATGCTGGCCTTGTCGCGGCTGGAGGGTGGGTTGCCGGGCATGGAGCGCGAGCCGGTCGACGTGGCCGCCATCGCCCGCGAATGCGCGTCCAAGGCCGGCCTGGAGGCATCGGTGCGCGGCATCCGCCTGCATACCTCGATCGAAGCGCCGGCCTGGGTCTCGGGCAGCGGGCAACTGATCGAGCGCGCGCTGGACAACCTGCTCGGCAACGCCATCAAGTACAGCCCCGAGAACGGCAGCGTGGAACTGGCGGTACAGGCTGGCGACGGCCTTGCCCACGTCATCGTGCGCGATCACGGCCCAGGCGTGCCCACCGAGGAATTGGCGCAGCTGTTCCGGCCGTTCTTCCGCGGCAGCAATGCGCCCAAGGCCGATGGCCATGGCCTGGGGCTGGCCATCGTGCAACGCGTGGCGCAAGTGCACGGGGGCGAAGCGGTCGCGCGCAACGCCGAAGGCGGTGGGCTGGAAGTCCGCCTGAGTCTGCCCTTGCAGCATTGATCCCGCGTGCGGGTTCGCAGCGGCGGCGCGCTTTGCCACACTAGGCTTCTTTGCCCCGCGGGACCTCCATGCGCTCCCATGCTCTCGCCGCCGTCGGTCTCGCGCTGTGCTCGGCGTTGTTCTTCACCATGACCTACGTGCTCAACCGCAGCTTCGTCGCCGGCGGCGGACACTGGGCGTGGGCGGGCATCCTGCGCTACCTGATCACCTTGCCGCTGCTCGCGCTGGTGCTGCCGTGGCAGGGCGGGCTGGGCGAGCTGCCGCGCGAGCTGCGCCGTCATCCGCGCACCTGGCTGTTGTGGAGCAGCGTGGGCTTCGTGCTGTTCGGCGTGCCGCTCACCTGGGCGGCCAGCAGCGGCCCCTCGTGGCTGATCGCGGGCAGCTTTCAGACCACCGTGCTGGCCGGGCCGCTGATGGCGCCGCTGATCTACCGCGATGCGCGCGGCCGGCTGGCGTGGCGCACGCTGGCGGTCGGCGCGCTGATCGTGGCCGGCGTGTTCGCGTTGCAATGGGGGCATGCGCAAGGACGGCTGCATGCCGGCGACTGGCTCGCAATAGCGGCGGTGATGGTGTCCGCCTTCGCCTACCCGCTAGGCAACCGGATGCTGCTGCTGCACCTGGAGCATGGTCGTGCACGGCTCGGCGCGGTGCAGCGCGTGTTCGGCATGACCCTGTGCAGCTGGCCGCTGTGGCTGCTATTCGCGGCGATCGCCTGGATGGCCATAGGGCCTCCCTCCTGGCGGGACGTGCTGCTTGCCGGCGGCGTGGCGCTCTCGTCCGGCGTGATCGCCACCGTGCTGGTCTTCCACGCCACCGACATGGGGCGGAGCGAG
>JBCNOA010000010.1:0-40078 GCA_039594095.1 Dyella sp. | reverse complement strand
ACCAGCCGCGCCACCTCGGCCGGCTTGTAACCCAACTGCTGCAACGCAACCGTGGCTTCTCCGGCCGGATCGAGCGGCGCACCCGCCGCCTTGCCCGCGGCCCCCGGCAGGCTTACCGCCAAGCCGTCCACGCGATCGCGCAGTTCCACCACCATGCGCTCGGCGGTTTTCTTGCCGATGCCGGGAATCTTGGTCAGGGCGACCACGTCCGCGGCCTGCACCAGGCGGGCGAAATCGGTGGTGGACACACCCGACAGCACCGACAGCGCGATCTTCGCGCCGATGCCGCTCACCTTCTGCAGATTGCGGAACAGCGCGCGCTCGGCCTCGTGCAGAAAACCGTAGAGCGCCACGCTGTCTTCCTTCACCGCGTAGTGCGTGAGCAGCGTGACTTCCTTGCCGGTGGCGGGCAGGTCGTAGATGGTGGACATCGGCGCCTCGAGCTCATAGCCCACGCCGCCAACCTCGACCAGCAGCCACGGCGGCTGCTTGGACACCAGAATGCCGCGAAGCCGGCCGATCATCGACGGCGCCTCCAGGCGGTACGGGGGATGCCCACGCGGGCGAGACTGGCGCGCGTGTGCGCGTGGGCCACGGCGATCGCCAGCGCATCCGCGGCGTCCGCCTGCAGGGGGCCCTTCAGGCCCAGCAGTACGCCGATCATGTGCTGCACCTGGGTCTTGTCGCCACGGCCGCTGCCGACCACCGACTGCTTCACTTCCGTCGCCGCATATTCGTGCACCGCGATTCCCCGGCTGACCACCGCGCAGATCGCGGCTCCCCTTGCCTGCCCAAGCTTCAGCGCCGAGTCGGCGTTGCGCGCCATGAACACCCGCTCGATACCGCATTCGTCCGGCCGATGCGCGGCGATGATGTCACACAGCTCGTCAAATATGCGTTTCAGGCGCAGCGGAAACGCAGCTTCGCCGGCCACCATGAGCGCGCTGTGAAAGACATGCGACAACTTGCCCGCCGCGTCCACGTCGATGATGCCCACGCCGGTGCGCTGACTGCCAGGGTCGATGCCGATGATGCGCGTCATGACTGCCTAGGCCGCCAGCGTGAGGAAGTGGAGCGCAAGGCCCGGACGGGCCTTACGCGTCCTGTGCCGGCAATACGGCGTTGTGATAGACCTCGTCGACGTCGTCGAGGCCGTTGAGGCGTTCCAGCAGCTTTTCGAACTGCTCCAGTGCCTCGCCCGACGGCGTGACCAGGGGGCCGTTCGGGCGCATCACCACGTCCGAACTGTCCACCTCGAAGCCGGCGGCGACAAGCGCCTTGCGCATGGCTTCCACGGCAATCGGATCGGCTGCCAGCAGCACCGTGCCGACGCCGTTCTCGATCGCGATGTCTTCGGCGTTGTTCTCGATCGCCGACTCTTCCAGCTTCGCCTCGACGTCCGCGTCGCCGCCGGTGTGCACCACTACCTGGCCGACCCGGGTGAACTGGAACGCCACCGAGTTGGTGGTGCCCATGTTGCCGCCGTTCTTGTTGAGCGCGGCGCGCACGTCCGCCACGGTGCGGGTCTGGTTGTCGGTGACGCAGTCGATGATCAGCGCCGTGCCCGCGGGGCCGTAGCCCTCGTAGCGCACCTCGTGCATGTCCGCGCCGCCCTCGGCACCGGAACCGCGCTTGATCGCGCGCTCGATGGTGTCCTTGGTCATGTTGGCCGCCAGGGCCTTGTCGACCGCCGCGCGCAGACGCGGGTTGGCCGCCGGGTCGGGCGCGCCGCCGCGCGTGGCGATGGTGATTTCGCGGATCAGCTTGGTGAACACCTTGGCGCGCTTGGCGTCTTCGGCGTTCTTGCGACCTTCGATGGACGGGCCTCTACCCATGGCGTGTTCCTAGACGTAATGCGTGCGGAAAGTGGCGAATTTTATCCCCTCCGCCCGCCGGACTGGCAAGGCTGCGCTCGGGCACCGCCCGCCCGCTCGAGCAAAAGCGCATGGGAATGCGACTTTCAGGCCACCGCGCGATCGAAATGCCCCTGGCGCAGGAAGCCGGCGATCAAGCGGCCGGTTTCCACGGAGAACAGCAGGCCCGTGTGATTGGCTTCCACCACGCAATGGTCGGCGATGCCCGGCAGGCGCGTCTCCGCTACTGCCACGGTGCCGTCATGTTCGCCGTCGAACTGTCCGAGCACGCGCCCCAGCCCGATCGGCATGCGGCCGGCGATGACGCCCACCTCCCGGATGCCGGTCCACTGGTCGAAGCCATATTCGAGCAGCGCCCGGTTGTGCCCCAGCAAAGCGCCGCCGCCCCGACCGCCCAGGTTCGCGAAGGCGCGCGCCGCCGCGCTGCCCATGAGCGGCGATCCCAGGCAGACGATCCGCCCCTTGGGCAAGCCGCCATCGTCGAGGCAGGCGCGCAACGCCAGCAGGCCGCCCAGGCTGTGGCCCACCAGGTGCACCGAGCCTTGCTCGGGCGCCACCTCGCGCATGCGCGCGTGCAGCCGGCCGATGGTCTGCTCTTGCGTGGCCGCCACGCTCATGTAGTCGAAACGATGCACGCGAAACCCTGCTTCCATCAGGCGGCGATGCAGCATGAGCAGCGCGAAGCCGCGCATCCACAGGCCGTGCAGCAGGATCACATGGTCGGTCATCGACAACGGGCGTCCGGAATGAAGAAAGAAACGATAGAACGGGCCAGCTCGCCGGAGCTGGCCCGTCCGTCACACATCCGGCCGTTGGACCGCCGAAACGCTCAGCCGTTCGAAGGCTCCGCGGCCACCCGCACGTGCAGCTCCTTGAGCTGAGGCTCGGGCACGGCCGACGGCGCATCGGTCATCAGGTCCTGCGCGCTGGTGGTCTTGGGGAAGGCGATCACGTCGCGGATCGACTCCGTGCCGGCCATCAGCGCCGCGATGCGGTCGATACCGAAGGCGAGGCCACCGTGCGGCGGCGCGCCGAACTTCAGCGCCTTGAGCAGGAAGCCGAACTTGGCCTCCGCCTCTTGCGGCCCGATGCCGAGCAGGTCGAACACCGCGCTCTGCATGTCGGGGCGATGGATACGGATGGAACCGCCGCCGATCTCGTTGCCGTTGAGCACCATGTCGTAGCCGCGGCTCACCGCGATGGCGGCGTTGGCGCGCAGATCGGCGATGTCGTCCACCTTGGGCGCGGTGAACGGATGGTGCAGGGCGACGTAGCGCTGCTCCTCCTCGTCGAACTCGAACATCGGGAAGTCGGTGACCCACAGCGGCTTCCAGGCGTTCTCCACCATGCCGCGGTCCTTGCCGACCTTCAGGCGCAGCGCACCCATGAAGTCGGTCACCGCCTTCCACTTGCCCGCGCCGACGAACACCATATCGCCCGACTGCGCGCCGGTCGCCTTGAGCAGCGCGCCCAGCGCGGCATCGTCGAGGAACTTGGCGACGGGCGAGTTGATGCCCTCGCGCCCCTTGTCCAGGTCGTCCACACGCAGCCAGGCCAAGCCCTTGGCGCCGTACTTGGCGACGTACTCGGTCAGCAGGTCGATTTCCTTGCGGGTCATGCTGCCGCCGGACGGCACGCGCAGCGCGGCCACGCGACCGGCCGGATCGTTGGCCGGCTCCGCGAACACCTTGAATTCCACGTGCTTGAGCACGTCGGCGACGTCGACCAGCTCGAGCGCAATGCGTAGGTCCGGCTTGTCCGAACCGAAGCGGCGCATGGCTTCGGCCCAGGTCATGCGCGGGAAGACGGCATCCAGTTCGACGCCCTGCACTTCCTTGAACACGTGACGGATCAGCTCCTCCACGAAGTCCTGAACGTCCTTCTCTTCGACGAAGGCGAACTCCAGGTCGAGCTGGGTGAATTCCGGCTGGCGGTCGGCGCGCAGGTCTTCGTCGCGGAAGCAGCGGGCGATCTGATAGTAGCGGTCGAAACCGGCCATCATCAGGATCTGCTTGAACAGCTGCGGCGACTGCGGCAACGCGTAGAACTGGCCCGGATGCACGCGGCTGGGTACCAGGTAGTCGCGCGCGCCTTCCGGCGTGGCCTTGGTCAGGATGGGCGTTTCGATGTCCTGAAAGCCGCGCGCGTCGAGATAGCGGCGCAGCGCCTGCACCAGCTTGATGCGGGTACGCATCATGCGCTGCATCTCCGGGCGGCGCAGGTCGAGGTAGCGGTAGGTCATCCGCATGTCCTCGTTGGGATTCTCGTGCAGCGCGAACGGCAGGTCCTTGGCGGCGTTGAGGATCTCGACCTTGTCGGCCAGCAGTTCCACCGTGCCGGTCTTCAGCTTGTCGTTCGCGGACAGGCGCTTGCGGATGGTGCCGGTCACGCGCAGGCAGTACTCGTAGCCGATCTCGCCGGCCACCGCGAACGCATCGGCATTGTCGCGCTCGACCACCACCTGGGCGATGCCCTCGTGATCGCGCAGGTCGACGAAGGCGACGTGGCTCTGCAGGCGAAGGGTGTTGACCCAACCGCACAGGGTGACGGTCTGGCCGACCAGCGCCTCGTCGATGAGGCCGCAGTAATGCGTGCGCATGCGCTTGAAACTCCAGGCCGCCAGGGCGGCGTGAGACGTGGAAAAGACCTGGAATGGTAACAGGGCGGGCCAGTAGCCGGGATCGGGCAGCCCGCGGATGCGCGCCCCATCGGGAAAAGACGCAGGGCAGGCGCCTTCATGGCCGCCCTGCCCCGGTCAGCAGCGGCTTACCAGCGGCGATCCACCTGGAAGATGGCGCGGCAGCCCTGGTCCACCCAGATGCCGCGGCGATCCCAGCCCCAGCTGTAGCCCTCGACGCAGCGGGAGTCGGACAGGCGACGCACCAGCCGCACGCGCGCATCGCGCCCCAGGTCGACCGGGCACACCTGATAACGGCTGCTGTTGCTGTCGCAGCGCACCTCCTGAGGCCGATCGTCCCAGCCCGGACCGCCACCGCCCCAGCCGGGGCGAGGGCCCGGATAGGGATAGCCGCCGTCGTTCCAGCCCGGGCGATCGTCCCCGCCCCAGCCGCCGCGCGCCGGCTCGAAGTTAGCGCGGCATCCGCGGTCGACCCATACGCTGCCGCGGTCGTTGCCCCAGGTCTCGCCATAGACGCAGCGCGTGTTGGAGACCTGCTTGGACAGCCGGGATTCCGGCCAGGGCGTACGGCAGCGGATGAAACGCCCGTCCTCGCTGGCGCAATAGACAGTGCCGCCGCGATCCCATTGGGCATGCGCGGGAGGCGCCATCGAGACCAGCCCAGCGGCGACCGCGATCACCGCCCACATCCCCCTGCCGATAGCGCTCATGCATTCCACCCGGTGTTGAAGATGGCGCCAAGCTACCCCAGCCATGGCAACCGCGATTGAATATTTTGCGATCCGGCCGCCGAATCTTGCGGCCGGTCGCCAGCGGTTCAGTCGCCCGAGGCCGGCGCGGGCGCAGGGGCCGGTGCGGGCGCCGGCGAGGAAGCGGCGCTGTCGCCGGCGAGGTTCCGCTTCTTGTCGCCGTCTTTCTTGAAATCGGTCTCGTACCAGCCGCCGCCGGCCAGCCGGAACTGGGGGGCGCTCAGTCGGCGATGCACGCTCCCGTCGGTCGCGCATTGCGGGCAGGCCGCCGGATCGGGGTCGGAGAGCTTCTGCAGACGATCGAAACGATGGCCGCAGCCGCTGCATTCGAATTCATAGATAGGCATGGGTGGCTCCGTCTTTCGGACCGGCGGCGGACGCCGGCAGCCCGCCATTATCGAGTCGGTTGGCGGGATTTCAATGTCTGGCCCGGCCATGCATGCTGGGGCGCAGGGGGAGGCGGCGTCCACGGCAAGCGCGCGCGGAAAACGGCCCGCTTGAGCAAATGGACGTCTAGACGGCTATTGACGCCGCGTCGACGCGAGGTCTAGCCTGCGGTTGCTGCACCACAGCAACACCATTCGAAGAGGGGAGTTCAGATGCACCAGCGACACCACAAGCTCGCGTCCGCACTGCTGCTGGCGCTGTCCGCCGGAGGCGCCATGGCGCAGGACGCCACGCCCGCGCCGGCCCCCGACAAAGCCAAGAACCTCGGCGCGGTGATCGTCACCGGCACGCGTGCCGACAACCGCACCGAAAGCAGCTCGCTGACGCCGATCGACGTGGTTTCGGCAAAAGTGCTGCAGCAGACCGGCACCGCCGAGCTGTCCACCGCGCTGGCGCGCATCATCCCGTCGCTGACTTTCCCGCGCCCGGCCGCGGCCGACACGGCGGATTCGCAACGCCCCGCGCAACTGCGCGGCCTGTCGCCCGACCAGGTGCTGGTGCTGGTCAACGGCAAGCGCTGGCATCCCGGCGCGATCCTGCTCACCAACGGCGTGCTTGGCCGCGGTTCGCAGGCGGTAGATCTGAACACCATCCCCATGGCGGCGATCGACCACATCGAAGTGCTGCGCGACGGCGCGTCGGCGCAATACGGTTCCGACGCCATCGCCGGCGTGATCAACATCGTGCTCAAGGGCGGTGCCGAGGGTGGCGCGGTCGAGCTCTCTGGCGGCCAATACTCCGCCGGCGACGGCCGCCAATGGCAGGGCTCGGCCAGCTTCGGCCTGCCTCTGAACAACGACCAGGGCTGGCTGCGCTTCACCCTGCAGAACGGCCACCAGGACTACACCAACCGCGCCGCACCCAACCGCACGCGTGCGTGGGAAGGCACCACGCAACGCTTCGGCGATCCGGAGGTGGGCGACCACAATCTGTTGCTCAACGGCTCGTACAAGCTCGGCTCCTCGGCGGAACTCTACGCGTTCGGCCACGTCGGCAAGCGCGACAGCACCTCGCCGGCATTCTTCCGCAACCTGGCCAACAGCAACTCCGTGCCTTCGCTCTACCCCAACGGCTATCTGCCATTGGAGAACTCGGATTCGCTGGACCAGTCGCTGGTGCTGGGCGTGCGCGGCAAGACCGCCGGCGGCTGGCGCTGGGACGTGAGCGCCAACTACGGCGGCAACCGCGTTTCCTATGCCACGCAGAACAGCGTCAACCGCGCCTTCCTTCACGATTTCGGCTACAGCCCGACCCGCTTCCACGACGGCATCCTGTCCGCCTCGCAGCAAGCGTTCGACGTGGACATCGCCAAGGAATTCTCGACCAGCTGGCTGCCGAACCCGGTGACGCTCGCCTTCGGCGCGGAATACCTGCGGCAGACGTACAAGATCGATGCCGGCGACGTCGCCTCGTACTACACCGGCACGTCGGGCGTCTCCGGCGGCGCGCAAGGCTTCGGCGGCTTCCAACCCGCCAACGCCGGCTCGCACTCGCGCCACGACGTGGCCGAGTACATCAGCCTGGAGACCAACCTCACCGACAAGCTCGGCACGTCGGTCGCCGTACGCCACGAGGACTACAACGATTTCGGCACCACCACGTCCGGCGCGCTCGCCCTGCGCTACGACTTCACCGACCGCTTCGCACTGCGCGGCAGCGCCTCGACGGGTTTCCGCGCGCCGTCGCTGGCCCAGCAGTACTACTCGTACGTGTCGTCGCTGTACTACGGCGCGGGCAACTCGCTCGGCCTGCCGGCCGGCATTTACAACACGGGCATCGTGCCCTCGACCAGCCCGGTGGCACGCCTGCTGGGCGGCGAGCCGCTGAAGCCGGAGAAGTCGCGCAACTTCACCGTCGGCGCGGTATGGAATCCGATCGACCCGCTCAATCTGAGCGTGGACCTGTACCAGATCACCATCGACAACCGCATCGTGCTGTCCAGCAACCTGTCCACCAGCAAGCCCGCGGTACAGAGCTACCTGGCCGCCAATGGCATCACCGGCTTGAACTACAGCGGCATCGCCTACTTCACCAATGCGGTGAACACGCGCACGCGCGGCGTGGACCTGGTGGGCAGCTATCGGTTCGACCTCGGCAACGCCGGCACGCTGCAGACCACGCTCAGCTACAACTACAACAAGAACAAAGTCACCGACGTCAAGGCGAATCCCGCGGCGCTCGATGCACTCGGCCTCAACCTCAAGCGCATCGACCGCCGCGACGAGTTCGGCCTGCTGGCGGACACCACGCCGCGCAGCAAGCTCATTCTGAGCGGGCTCTACAACATCGAGCGCTGGAGCGTGAGCGGCACGGTGACGCGCTACGGCAAGTTCACCTCGTACAACTCGACCAGCCCGACGCTCGACCAGACCTTCTCCAGCAAATGGCTGCTCGACCTGGCGCTGAACTACAACCTGGACAGCTGGACGTTCACGCTCGGCGCGGACAACGTGTTCAACACCTATCCCGACAAAGTGATCCACGCCAACGACAACAACGGCACGCTGCCCTATTCCGTGTTCTCGCCGTTCGGCTTCAACGGCGCGTACGTGTACGGCAAGGTGGCCTATCGCTGGTGATCCATGGGCGTAGGCCGGGAATGCTCCCGGCCTACGCGACGGCGGTCGCGACGAGCACCGCCGCTTCGGTCAGTTCCGCGAGTGCGCCGCAGGTGTCGCCCGTCATGCCGCCCAAGCGGCGCAGGCAGGCATAGCGCCATGCCACGAAAACCACGAGGGCGGCGAGCAGTGCCGCAACGCCTTTCCCGCCCAGGCAGAAGCATCCCGCCATGGCCAGTATCACCGTTGCCAAGCTGGACTTGCGCGGCGCCCCGCGCAGTCCCTCGCCCATACCCCCGGAACGTATGTAGGGCACGACCAGAAACGCCATGGTCAGTACCGTCCGCCCCAAAAGAGCCGCCAACAGCACGCCCGGCCACGCGGCCGCGCTCGCCAGCGCGGCGAATTTGAGCAACAAGGTCAGCACCAGCGCCACGACGCCGGCCGGGCCGCAGCGTGGGTCCTTCATGATCGCCAACGTGCGCTCGCGGTCGCCCATGCCGCCGATCCACGCGTCGGCGCTGTCGGCCAGTCCATCCAGATGCAAGGCACCCGTCAATCCCACCCACACCGCCAGCAAGGCCGCGGCTGCGAGCATCGGCGGCCAGCCGCGGATCGCCCATGCGCAGGCGCAAAGCAAGCCGCCGAGCAACAAGCCGACGACTGGGTACCAGCTCAGCGAACGTGCCATCGCTCCCGCATGGCCAAAAACGCGTTGCGGCACCGGAATGCGCGTGAGGAAACCCAGGGCGACCAGCAGGCCGTCCATCAACGTTCGGCCGCTGTGCGCCATGCCAGTCGATGCAGTGACGCGTGCGGCACGTCGATGTTCGCCATGTCGCCGTAGCTTCGCCCCTCGGCCTGGCAACGCAGCAGGCGAATCGCGCCGCCGTGAGTGACGACCAGAACATCGCCCCCGCGCGCCTCCGCTGCCACATCGTCGAGCGCACCAATCAGCCGCTCGCGGAACTGCGCAAAGGTTTCCGCGCCCGGCGGCGGATGGGCGACGGGGTCGGCCCAGAACCGCGCCAGCGCCTCGCCCTGCGTCTCGGCGAGCGTTTCGATCGGCACGCCCTGCCATGCGCCGAAGTGGTATTCGGCCAGCCGCGGGTCGATACGCAACGGCAGGTTGCGCAGCGCCGCCAGTTCCCGCGCGAAATCCGCGCAACGCCGCAGCGACGACGACACGATCGATGCCCACCGCCGGCCTTCCACCGCGGCGCGCAGCTGCGTCCATCCCAGCGCACTCAGCGGATCGTCGAGCTGACCGCGATAGCTGCGCTGCGCCGTGTCACCGTGGCGGAGCAGATCGATCGCGCCATTCATGCCTCGGATACTCCGGCTTCCGCGAACGTCGCCATGCCCCCGTGCAGAGCGCAGGCCAGTCGCAGCAGCGGCACCGCCAGTGCGGCGCCGCTGCCTTCGCCCAGGCGCATCCCCAAGTCGAGCAGCGGCTCGGCTTCCAGCGCATGCAGCAAGCGCACGTGTCCGCGCTCGTGCGAGCGGTGCGAAAACAGCAGCCAGGCGCGGCAGTCCGGTTGCATGCGCACGGCCGCCAGCGCCGCCGCCGTAGCGATGAACCCGTCCACCAGAACCGGCATTCCGCATTGCGCCGCTGCCACGTAGGCGCCCGCCAATGCCGCGATTTCGAAGCCGCCGACCCGGCGCAGCCATTCCAGCGGCGCGGTCGCGTCGCGATGCAGCGCGAGCCCGCGCGCCACTACCGCCGCCTTCCTGGCGACACCCGCGCCGTCCAGGCCGGTGCCGGCACCCGCCAGCAGCGTGGCACCCTCGCCCAGCAGGCCGCATGCCAGCGCTGTGGCCGCGGTGGTATTGCCGATGCCCATCTCTCCGCCAACGAAAAGCTGCGCGCCGGCCTCGCGCGCCGCACGTACGCTCTCGCGGCCGGCCTGCAACGCGTCCGCGCACTGTTCGGCTGTCATGGCCGGCGCGTGCGTGAAGTTTTCCGTCTGCGCGGCGATGCACGCGCGCCGCACGCCGGGCAGCGGGCCGGGATCGTTCACCGTGCCCAGCTGCACCACTTCCAGCGTGGCGCCGAGTTCCCGCGCCAGCACGCTGATCGCTGCCCCGCCCTGCGCGAAGTTGCGCAGCATCTCGCCGGTCACCGCCTGCGGGAAAGCCGACACGCCCTCCGCCGCCACGCCGTGATCGCCCGCGAAGACACTGATCCACACCCGCTCCAGACAAGGCCGCTCCACGCCCTGCAACCCGGCCAGCGTCACTGCCACCCACTCCAGCACGCCGAGAGAACCCGGGGGCTTGGTGAGCCGTCCCTGGCGTTCGCGCGCCGCGGCCAGGCTCGCCGCATGGGGCGAACGGCAAGCTTCGTGGATCCAATCGGCTTTCATGGGAGGTCTCCTTTGAGGGCAAGCGGCAGGCCCGCCGCGACGAAAAGCACGCGCTCGCACACGGAAGCGAGCGCCTGATGGAGGCGGCCGGCCTCGTCGACGAAGCGCCGGCTCAGTTCGCCCATCGGCACCACGCCGAGTCCGACTTCGTTGCTCACCAGCAAGAGAGTGCCCGGCAGGCGGGGCAATGCTTCGAGCAACGCAGCGCGCTCGCGCTCGAAACGCCCGGCGTCGTCATGGCCGAGCAGATTGCTCAGCCACAACGTCAGGCAATCGACCAGCACGCAGCGATCGGCACGGGCGCAGGAACGCAGGGCATCGGCGAGCGCCAGCGGCTCTTCCATGCTCAGCCAGTGCGCGGGCCGTCGAGCGCGATGGTGCGCGATGCGCTCGGCCATCTCTCGATCCAGTGCCTGCGCGGTGGCGACATAGACCACCTCTTGCCCACCGGCGCCGGCGATGCGCTCGGCCAGCGCACTCTTGCCGGAACGGGCTCCGCCGAGAATCAGGCTGCGCATGGCGCCTCCATGCCAAGCAGCGTCGCCAGGCGTCCCACGTCCAGATGGGCGTCGACGGCATCCGCGAGACGCTCCAGGCTGGCCTCGCGCAGAGCGCGCACGTCGACCGCGACGGGCGCCTCCAGACCGGCCCAGCGCAGCAACGCGTCCAGCGCTGCGGGCACGTCGAAGAGGCCATGCAGGTAGGTGCCGAGGATCTGCCCGTCGGCGGATATCGCGCCATCGCGACGGCCGTCGTCGAGCTCGCAGGCGGGCGATGCCAGCGCCGGTCCGGCGCTGCGCCCGCAGTGGATTTCATAACCCGCGACGAGGACGCCGGTCATGGCGAGCCGACCGCTGGCACGCCGGAGTTGCTTGCCGTCTTCGAGCACAGTCTCCATCTCCAGCCACCCCAGGCCCTCGCTGGAGCCGGGTTCGCCCTCGAGGCCGAGCGGGTCGTGCACGGCGCGGCCGAGCATCTGGAAGCCGCCGCAAATGCCGATCACCTTGCCGCCATACCGCAGATGCCGCGCGAGCGCTGCCGCCCAGCCGTTCGCGCGCAGCCAGGCCAGATCGGCGCGCGTCGATTTCGATCCGGGCAACACGATCAGGTCGCATGGCGGTGGCGTTTCGCCAGGCCCCACCAGGCGTATGTCCACCTGAGGATGCGCGCGCAGCGCATCCATGTCGGTGTGGTTGCTGATGCGCGGCAGCGCCGGCACGGCGACGCGCAACGCAGCGTTTTCCCGAAAAGGAACATCGCGCGGCAGCGCGTCCTCCGCCTCCAGATGCAGGCCGTGCAGATACGGCAACACGCCGAGCACCGGCTTGCCTGTCTCTCGCTCCAGCCACGCGAGGCCGGGCTGCAGCAAGGCGAGATCGCCGCGGAAGCGATTGATGACGAAGCCCGCGATCCGGGCGCGCTCGCTCTCCGACAACAGCGCCAGCGTACCGACCAGATGCGCGAACACGCCGCCCCGGTCGATGTCCGCCACCAGCACGACCGGACAGTCCACCGCCTCCGCATAGCCCATGTTGGCGATGTCGCGATCGCGCAGATTGATTTCGGCCGGACTGCCCGCGCCCTCCACGACGATGGCGTCGTAGCGTTCGATCAGCCGCGCATGCGAGGCCAGCACCGCTTCCGTCGCCACGCGTTTGTAGGCGTGATAGTCGAGCGCGTCCATGTTGCCTACGGCACGGCCATGGACGATCACCTGTGCGCCGACGTCCGAGTTGGGTTTGAGCAGCACCGGATTGAAGTCCGTGTGCGAGGGCACGCCGGCCGCCTGGGCCTGCATGGCCTGAGCACGGCCGATCTCCCCTCCGTCCTCGGTGACGGCTGAATTGAGCGCCATGTTCTGCGGCTTGAAAGGCGCCACCGCCACACCGCGCCGACGCAGCCAGCGGCACAGCGCGGCGACGAGCGTCGTCTTGCCCGCATCGGAGGTGCAACCCTGCACCATCAAGACCCGTGCACTCATGGCGTCACTTCCCGTATCGATCGAAGGTCCACGCCGCAGCTTGCCAGCGCGGCATCCAGCCGCGCGAATGCGGCATCGTCACCCGGCAACCCGAAGCGCAGGCTGTCCGGCCGTTCGAACAGGCGCGCCAGCACGCCGCGCCGAGCGAGTGCGCGATGCAGCGCCGCGGCGTGTGCTGTACGGCAGACTTGGAAGAACGCGCATCCCGCATCCGGTGCCAGCCCGTGCCGGGAGAGCAGTGCCGCCAGACGCTCGCTCGCCGTACGCAGGCGCTCGCGCTGCGCGGCCTGCCATGGGACGTCGACCAAAGCCCGCGTCACCGCGTAACGTGCCGGCCCCGCCAAGTCCCATGGACCCAGCCGCTCGCGCAAGGCCACCAGCAGCGAAGGCTCCGCGCTGACGAAGCCGACGCGCGCGCCCGCCAGCCCGAAGAACTTCCCCACCGAGCGCAGCACGATCAGGCCGGGACGTGCAGCCAGCGCACACAAGCTGCGCTCGGGTGTGGCGTCGATGAAGGCCTCGTCCACCACCAGCCAGCCGCCGCGGCGGGCCAACTGCTCATGCAGCGCGAGCAGCGCGTCGCGCTCGAAGCATTCACCGCCGGGATTGTTGGGATGGATCAGCACGACCACGTCGTAGCGACGCGCGTGCGCGAAGAGCGAAGCGGCATCGGCATGCTCGACGACGTGGCCCGCGCGTTGCCATGCATGGGCATGCTCGGCATAGCCCGGTGCCAGCGCGCCCACCCGGGAATGCCCGCGCATCGCCGGCAAGACCTGGATCGCCGCCTGCGAACCATGTACCGGCAGTAACGATGGCTGTCCGCAGTAAGCGCGAGCCGCTTCGAGCAGCCCGTCGTCGTCTTCGGGAAGGCGGTGCCACGCAGAGGCGGGCACCGGCGGCACGGGCCACGCAAAAGGACTGATGCCAGTGGAAAGGTCGAGCCAGTCTTCCACCGGTATGCCGTATTCGTGTGCCGCGCGCCGCAGACGTCCGCCATGTTCAAGCACGACTCGCCTCCCAGGCCGCCGCCGTCCAAGCGATCGCCAGCCAGAGCAGCACACCGCGATGCACCAGCGCGAGCGCGGTCCGCACGGATGCCGCGCTCGCCTCGCCGCCTTCGCCCAGCGCGGGGCGCTCCTCCCACACGCCTTCGTAGGGCGCCGGCCCGCCGAGCCGCACGCCCAGCGCACCCGCGCCGGCCGCCATCACCGGGCCGGCGTTGGGGCTGTCCCAGTGGGCGGCCTGTCGATGCCAGCAGCGCCATGCACGCGCGCCGCCGAACAACGCATATGTCGAAGCCGTCAGGCGCGCCGGCAGCCAGCCAAGAAGGTCGTCCATACGCGCGGCAGTCCAGCCGAAACGGCCATACCGCGCGTTGCGATAACCCCACATGGCGTCCAGCGTGTTCGCCAGCCGATACAACACCGCACCCGGTGCGCCCAGCAGGACGAACCAGAACAGTGCGCCGAACACGGCATCGCTGCCGTTCTCCAAGACCGATTCGGTCGCGGCGGCCGCCACCTGGCGCTCGTTCAAGGGCTCCGTGTCACGGCTCACCATGCGGCCGACGCCCATACGCGCAGCCGCGAGATCGCCACGTTCGAGCGCCTGGGCGACGGGCCGCGCGTGCTCGTCCAGACTCCGGTGGCCGACGGCCAGATACAGCACGACCGCGCCGAAGATCGTCGACCCGATGGAACCGTGCAGGCAGGTCTGCGCCATCCATGCCAGCGCGACCAGAGGCAGCACGGCCAGTCCCCAGGCCAGCAGCCCCGCCCAGCGCGCGTCCCGGTACGACGCAGCTTCGATCCTTCGCGCCAAGTTTCCGAAGCCGACCAGGGGATGAGCCCGGCGCGGCTCTCCCAGCAGCCAGTCCAGCATCATCGCCGCGGTGAGGGCGACCGTCGTGTTCACGGCAGGAATAACCGCAGCGCCGCTTCCGGCGCGGAGGGGAAATAGAAATGCACGAAACTCGCGGTCAGACGGCCCCGCCGGTAGATCGCCTCGCTGGCCGGACCGCCATCCGGATTCGTCGCGTGCGCAAGCGGTGCCTCGGCGACGTCAGCGTGAGCGTAATGGAACGTATGGCCGCGCAGCGTGCCCTCGGGCAAGGCGACGGACTGCATGCCCAGGGCCACCAGCCGTGGGCGTATCACCGCCCAGCCACGCAGCAGCCCCGCCATTGCGTAGGCGTCGCCCTCGCTCGCCGCCAGCGCGTCGAGCAGGCTCAGCATGCCGCCGCACTCGGCCAGCAATGGCTTGCCGGCCTCTACATGCGCATGCAGCGCTACGTGCAGGTCCTTGCGCGCCGACAACCGTGCCAGGTGCAATTCCGGATAACCGCCGGGAAGCCATGCGGCATCGCACTCGGGCAATGCGTCGCCAGCCAGCGGCGAGAACCAGCGCAACTCGGCGCCGGCTTGTTCCAGCAGATCGATGTTGGCCGGATAGAGGAAGCAGAAGGCATCGTCGCGCGCGACCGCGATGCGCTGGCCTTCCAGCAGCCGCGGCAACGGTTTCGTCGTGACGTCACCGAAAGCCACCGGCGGAGGCAGCGTCAGATCCGCATGCGCCTCCAAGGCATCGGCGAGGCCGTCGAGCCGCGCGTCCAGTTCAGCCAGTTCACCGGCGGCGACCAGGCCGAGGTGACGCTCCGGCAAGGCCAAGGCCGGATCGCGCGGCAAAGCGCCGAACCAGCGCAGCTCGGGCGGCAGGCTCTCGGCGAGCAGGCGCGCGTGATAGCTGCCGCCGATGCGATTGGCCGCCACGCCATGCACGCGCAGGCCGTCGCGATAGCGGGCCAAACCGGTGGCCACCGCTCCGAAAGTCTGCGCCATGGCCGAGCCGTCGATCACCGCCAGCACCGGCAGGCCGAAGCGCTGGGCCAGATCGGCGCTGGAGGTGCCGCCATCGAACAGTCCCATCACGCCCTCGACCAGGATCAGATCGGCCTCGCCCGCCGCGGCGTACAGGCGTGCGCGAGCGTCGTCCTCGCCGGTCATCCACAGATCGAGCTGATAGGCAGGAGCGCCGCTCGCGCGCGCCAGCACCATCGGGTCGAGGAAGTCGGGTCCCGTCTTGAACACCCTCACGCGCCGGCCGCGCCGTGCGTGCGCGCGCGCCAGCGCGGCGGTGAACGAGGTCTTGCCCTGGCCGGACGCCGGTGCGGATACCAACAGCGCGGGTACGTGGCGCACGCCGCTCACAGCTCGATCCCCTTCTGCGCGCGGATGCCCGCTTCGAACGCGTGCTTCACCACGCGCATCTCGGTCACGGTGTCGGCCATCGCCACCAGCGCGTCGGGCGCGCCGCGCCCCGTCACAACCACGTGCTGGTCGGCGGGGCGCGCCGCCAGTGTGGGCAGGACTTGCTCCAGCGTCACGTATTGCTTGACCAGGGCGATGTTGAGCTCGTCCAGCAGCACGAAGCGGTAGCGGTCGTCGGTCAGCATGCGCGCGGCCACGTTCCACGCCGCTTGCGCCGCCGCGATGTCGCGGGCCTTGTCCTGCGTCTCCCAGGTGAATCCTTCGCCCATCACGTGGTAGTCCAGCATGTCGGGAAAGCGGCGGAAGAACGCCTCCTCGCCCGTGGAGAAGCTGCCCTTGATGAACTGCACCACGCCGCAGCGGAAGCCATGTCCCAGCGAGCGCGCCAACATGCCGAAACCCGAAGAACTCTTGCCCTTGCCGTTGCCGGTATTGACCACCAGCACGCCGCGATCGATCGTCGCCTTGGCCACTTTGCGGTCGACCAGTTCCTTCTTCCGCTGCATGCGCTCCCGGTGACGCGCCTCTTCGGGCGTCTCATCGCGCGCGCTCATGCCTGCGCTCCGCGGGCATGAGCGCCCGTGCGCGCCAGCACGGCATAGCCCGCCAGCGCGACGGCTACGTAGACAAGCGTCGTACGCACGAACAGCGGCCCCCATTGCCACAGGCGCGCCAGGTACTCACCGATATTCGGATGCGCGTATCGCCCGCCGAGCCAATAGAAGGAACCGTTGGAGATGGCGAAGGACACCGACGCGGCGACCAGCGCCACGCCGAAGGCGCCGGCCAGCGCACCGGGCGCGGGCGACATCCGCGCGGACCATGCCCGCCCGGCGTACCAGAGCGCGGCGTAGGCGGGCAGCAGGAAGGCATACGCCGGCGTCACGCAGAAATCGCTCACGCCCGCATAGGCGACGGATACCCAGTCCAGCCCCACGGCCAGTGCCATGAAGCCCGCGAAGGCGAGATGGCGCCGTAGCCATAGCCCACCCAGGAAGAACTGCGCCATCGACGCATCCGGCAAGTGCAACGCCGTACCGAAGTGGTGGAAGCGCGTCGCGATCATCGCCGCCGCGCATGCGGCGGCGAGCGGAATATGAAAACGTGGCGGCGTAGCGGTCATGGTGCGGACCTCCTGTGGGATGAGTTCATTGCGGGGGTCGGTAGCTGATGCTGAGCATCGCGGTGCGGCCGGGCTGGTTGTAGAAAGCGGCCGTCTCGTAGTGCTTGCCGAGCGCATTGCGCAGACTGAGCTGGACCTGCCACGCACGATCCAGCGCATAGGCCAGGCGCAAGTCGGTCAAGGCGTAGCCGCCCAAGCGACGGCTATTGGCCAGATCGTCGTAGCGATGATCGGCGGCGTAGACGCTGACACCGACGCTCAAGGCCCCGAAGCTGCGGTCGGCATCGATGCGGGCACTGCGCCCGGCGCGCCGAGGCAGCAGCTTGTCGCGATTGGCGTCGCTTTCGTTGCGCGGATCCAGCCAGGTGGCCGTGCCGCGCAGCGTCCAATCCGCCAGCGTGGTCGATACCACGGCCTCCGCGCCCCGGATGCGAGCGCGATCGACATTGCCGGGCAGGCCGATCGACGCGTCGTAGGCGATCAGATCGCGAATCCGCGTCTGGAAGGCATTCAGCGACCACTGTCCCCACGCGGGCGTGCCCCGAAGGCCGAGCTCGTAACTGCGCGAGCTTTCCGGACGCAGCGCGGGACTGCCGTAGCCGGGGTAGTACAGCTCGTTGAAGGTGGGCGCCTTGTAGGCCGAGCCCGCGCTCGCGGTCAGCCTCAGCGCACTGGCGAACTCCCAGCCCCACAGCAGGCTGCCGGTGGTCTTGCCGCCGAATTGCTCGTTGTCGTCGCGGCGCGCGGAGGCCTGGAACGAATGCGCTCCGAACGTCTGCTGCCACTGCGCGAAGATGCCGCGATTGAGCCGACGGTCGCGCGCATAATCCGTGCTGCCGTCCACGCGGTCGCGCTGCCAGTCGTAACCCACGCTCCAGAGGCCGCCGCCGAGCGCCAGGTCGCCCTGCAGCGAGCTCAGATCGCGATGCGTATCGAAGGTACTGGCGTAGCTGCCGTTGTGGAAGTCGTCGCTGAGATCGGCGCTCTGTCCGGCGCTCAGGGTCAATGTGAGCGCGCGATCGGGGCGCCAGCGCACACGCGCGCCGGCCACCTGCTGCACGACGTTGGACTGATTGCTCATCGAGCCGTCGTACTCGTTGTAGCCCCAGCTGCGCAGCCACTGGGCATCGCCGTCCCAGGCTTCGCTGAAGCGGTAACCGCCCTTGAGCGAGACGGAGCTGTCGCGGAAACCGTCGCGATCGGGCTCGTCGACGAAACAACCCGCGCCGCGTGGCGACGGCTTGCCGCGGCAGGCATTGATGCCGTCGGTATTCTCATGTGTGGCTTCCACCGCGTACCAGCCTTCGCCCACCGTGCCGCCCAGGCCGGCCGATCCGCGGAAGCTCGCATTGCTGCCGTAGCCCAGGCTGAGGCTGGGTTCGAATGCGCCATGCGGGCGGCGGGTGAAGATCTGGATCACGCCACCGAGCGCTTCGGAGCCGTAGAGACTGGAAAACGGTCCGCGCACGATTTCGATGCGCTCCACCTGATCCACCGGGATGTTCTGGATCGAAGGTTGGCCGAGCGTCGCCGAGCCGATCTTCACGCCATCGACCAGCACCAGGACGTGATCCGCCTCGGTGCCGCGCAAGAACAACGTCGTGGCCTTGCCCGGCCCGCCATTGTTGGCCATCGACAGGCCTGGCGTGCCCTGCAGCAGATCCGCCACGGACTGCGGCTGCAGGCGCTCGATATCGGCACGGTCGATCACGGTGACGGCAGCCAGGGTGCCGGCCTGGGACTGCTCGGTGCGGGTGGCGGTGACCACCACGCCGTCCAGCTCGCTGGCCGGCTCGTCGGCGAGAACGATGGGGGAAAACGCGAAAAGGCATGCGGCCGCGAATGCGGACCGACGCAGGTACATCGAATGCAGTGACACTGGTGGCTCCTAGACCGCGCCTGCCCGCGCGGATCGCTGGGGATCGGGGCAGGCGGAAGGAGCGCTGGCGGACGCACGGATGCGCGCTCGCCAGGAGCACGCCCACCGCATGTCCGGTTCACCTCGAGGCCGGTCTCCGGGCTTGCGAGCCGAAGGTGCGGAACACCTTCCAGTGCGGCGCCTTCCCATGCATGTCTGCACAGTGGCATTGGCCGCGCTTGCGCTCGCCTACCGTTGCGGGGGCAGCTCCGGAATAGCCGTAAAGACGGCGCACCGGATTCTCGTTTCAACCACCGGCAGAGCCGGCGGTCACCTCAGGCGTGCCGCATCATAGAGGCTCGCGGGCACCCGGCATAGCCCGCACACGGCGACGCCCGATTCGCGACGCCGGAACTCGCATCGGGATCGCGTGAAGTCCGCCCTCCCGGCTCCGCGGCCCGCGTGTCCCGAAACTGTCCCATCGGTTGCACCAGACTGAAACACCTATGCGGTGTCCTACGCGGCGGGTCATTCCACCTGCCGCCGGCCGCCCCATGCCGGCGCCCACAGGAGCACGGCATGAGCGAGCAACACGACGTCAACCGGCGCCAATTCCTCAAATGGGCCGCGGCTTCGGCCGGCGGCCTGGCCACCATGTCGGCGTTGCCGCCTGTCATCCGCCAGGCGCTGGCCGTGCCGGCCGCGACGGTGACCGGCACGCTCGACGACGTGCAGCACGTCGTCGTCTTCATGCAGGAGAACCGGTCCTTCGACCACTACTACGGCAGCCTGCGCGGCGTGCGCGGCTTCGGCGATCGCGTGCCGGCGCCGCTGCCCGGCGGTGCGCGCGACGTTTGGCACCAGCCTTATGCGGGAAATACCGAGGGCTACCTGCTGCCCTTCCGCATGGACACCGCCACCACCAGCGCGATCTGCGCCAATGCGCCGGCGATGAGCTATCCGGTGGATACGGCGATCTTCAACAAGGGCAAGTTCGACGCCTGGAACACTGCCCGCGCGGCCGGCCTGGGCATGGGCCATTTCGAGCGTGCCGACCTGCCGTTCTACTACGCGTTGGCCGATGCGTTCACTCTCTGCGACCACTACTTCGCGTCCACGCTCACGCAGACCAATCCCAACCGCTTGCACGCGATGACCGGCAGCAACGGCCTGTCGATCGGACAAGCCGCCGTGCTGGACAACACCGAGCCGAGCGGCGGCTTCACCTGGACAACCTATGCCGAACGCCTGGAAAAGGCCGGCGTGAGCTGGAAGGTCTACCAGGAAAGCAACAATTTCGACGACAACGCGCTGGCCTGGTTCAAGAACTTCAAGCAAGCCAAACCGGGCACGCCGCTGCACGACAAGGGCATGGCCACCGTGCCCGACCTCGTCGCCGCCTTCGCGCAGGACGTGGCGAACGACACGCTGCCGCAAGTGTCGTGGATCGTCGCGGCCGACTATCTGTCCGAGCACGCCAACTACAAGCCGGCGTACGGCGAAGATCTCAGCGCGCGCCTGCTGGCCGCGCTGGCGGCGAATCCGGCGGTGTGGGCGAAGACCGTGTTCATCCTCAATTACGACGAGAACGGCGGCTTCTTCGATCACGTACCGCCGCCCACGCCGCCGGCGTCGTCCGCGGACGGGCTTTCCACGGTGAGCGTCGCCGGCGAGATCGAGAACGGACAGCCGATCGGTCTGGGTTTCCGCGTGCCGCTGCTGATCGTGTCGCCCTGGACGCGTGGCGGCTGGGCGTGTTCGGAGGTGCTCGACCACACCTCGGTCCTGCGTTTCCTGGAGCGCCGCTTCGGCGTGATGGAGCCCAACATCAGCGCATGGCGCCGAGCGGTGTGCGGCGATCTGCTCAGCGCCTTCGATTTCGCCGGCGCGAACACCAGCTGGCCCAGCCTACCCCCGACCACCGGCTACACCGCCGCGGCGGACCAGCAATGCAAGAGCCTGCCGGCACCGACGATTCCCGCGACACAGGCGATGCCCGTGCAGGAAGCGGGCACACGACCCGCGCGCGCCCTGCCGTATGCGCTGCGCGCCGACGGACGCGTCGACGCGACGGCGGGGCGTTTCTGGATCGACTTCCGCAACGACGGCGCGGCGGGCGCCGTGTTCCAGGTCTACGCGGCCAATCGCAGCGACGGCCCATGGCGCTATACGGTGGAGGCCGGCAAGCAGCTTTCCGACTACTGGAGTGCGGCGCGCTATACGCAGGGCGTGTACGACCTGGAAGCGCACGGGCCCAATGGCTTCCTGCGCCAGTGGCGCGGCAGCGTGGCGACGGGCATGGGGCCGGCACCGGAGATCGCCGCCACCTACGATGCCGACGCCAATCTCCTTCGCCTCAGCATGAGCAATGCGGGTGGCTCGGCCTGCACGGTCACGGTCAGCAATGCCTATGAGAGCGGCGATGTGCGCATCTATGCGCTCGCAGCCGGCGCGACGGTCAGCGATACGTGGGCGTTGGAAAACAACGCCCATTGGTACGACCTGAGCGCGACGGTGGCGGAACTCGGCGGCTTCTGGCGGCGGCTGGCGGGGCATGTGGAGAACGGGCTGCCCAGCCGAAGCGAGCCGCGATAGTCCCCTCTTTCCTGCGGGATGAAGGTGGCGGTCCCGCGGACTACCGAAGAAAGGCGGGGCGCGCGGGGTAAAAAAAGCGCCCTTGCGGGCGCTCTTTTTTTACTTCTTCCGAAACACCAGGTGCCCGCCTTGCGCATCCACTTCGATCGTATCGCCGGCGACGAAGCGACCCTCCAGGATTTCCCTCGCCAACGGATTCTCGAGCTGCTGCTGCACGGCGCGCTTGAGAGGCCGCGCGCCGTATACCGGATCGAAACCCACGTTACCCAACAGATCCAGCGCGTGCTCGCCGATGTCCAGCGACAGATGCCGTTCCGCGAGACGCTTCTCCAGGTAAGCCAGCTGAATCCGCGCGATCGCGCGGATCTGCTTCTTCTCCAGCGGGCGGAACACCACCAGCTCGTCCAGGCGGTTGATGAACTCCGGACGGAAGTGCGCCTGCACCACGCCCAGCACCGCGGCCTTCATCTTGGTGTAGTCCTCGTCGCTGTCGCCGCCGTCCAGTTCCTGGATCAGCTGCGAGCCCAGATTGGAGGTCATGACGATGACGGTGTTGCGGAAATCCACCGTGCGGCCCTGGCCATCGGTGAGGCGTCCATCGTCCAGCACCTGCAGCAGGATGTTGAAAACGTCCGGATGCGCCTTCTCCACTTCGTCCAGCAGGATCACGCTGTACGGGCGGCGTCGCACCGCTTCGGTGAGATAGCCGCCTTCCTCATAGCCCACGTAGCCCGGAGGCGCGCCGATCAGGCGGCTCACGGAATGCTTTTCCATGAACTCGCTCATGTCGATGCGCACCATCGCGTCCTGCGTGTCGAACAGGAATTCGGCCAGCGCCTTGCAGAGCTCGGTCTTGCCCACGCCAGTCGGGCCCAGGAACAGGAACGAACCATACGGGCGGTTGGGATCGGACAGACCGGCGCGCGCGCGGCGGATCGCGTCGGAGACGGCGCGCACCGCCTCGTCCTGGCCGACCACGCGCTTGTGCAGCGCTTCTTCCATGTGCAGCAGCTTCTCGCGCTCGCCCTCGAGCATCTTGCTCACCGGAATACCCGTCCAGCGCGACACGACTTCGGCGATTTCCTCGTCGGTCACGCGGTCCTGTACCAGCTTGAACTCGTGCTTCTCGGCGGCCTGCGCGGCGGCGAGCTGCTTTTCCAGTTCCGGCAGGCGGCCGTACTGGATTTCGCTCATGCGCGCGTAGTCCTGGCGGCGCTGCGCGGCTTCGAGATCCACGCGGGCCTGCTCGATCTGCTCCTTGATCTTGGTGGCGCCCTGCAGCAGGGCCTTCTCCGACTTCCACACCTCGTTCAAATCGGAGAACTCGCGCTCCTGCTTTTCGATGTCCGCCTCCAGGTCCGCCAGGCGCTTCTTGGACGCCTCGTCGGTTTCCTTGCGCAGCATCTCGCGCTGGATCTTCAGCTGGATCAGGCGGCGCTCCAGGCGATCGAGCTCCTCCGGCTTGGAATCGATCTCCATGCGGATGCGGCTCGCGGCCTCGTCCATCAGGTCGATGGCCTTGTCCGGCAGCTGGCGGTCGGTGATGTAGCGATTGGACAGCGTGGCCGCGGCGACGATGGCCGGATCGGTGATCTCCACGCCGTGGTGCACCGAATAGCGTTCCTTCAAGCCGCGCAGGATGGCGATGGTGTCCTCCACGCTCGGCTCGCCCACGAACACTTTCTGGAAGCGGCGTTCCAGCGCGGCGTCCTTCTCGATGTACTTGCGGTATTCGTCCAGCGTGGTGGCGCCGATGCAGTGCAGCTCGCCGCGCGCCAACGCAGGCTTGAGCATGTTGCCGGCATCCATGGCGCCCTCGGCCTTGCCCGCGCCGACCATGGTGTGCAGCTCGTCGATGAACAGGATGATCTGGCCCTCGTTCTTGGCCAGATCGTTGAGCACCGCCTTCAGGCGCTCCTCGAATTCGCCGCGGAACTTCGCGCCGGCGATCAGCGCGCCCATGTCCAGCGCCAGCACGCGACGGTCGCGCAGGCCTTCGGGTACTTCGCCCTTGACGATGCGCTGGGCCAGGCCTTCCACGATCGCGGTCTTGCCCACGCCGGGCTCGCCGATCAGCACGGGGTTGTTCTTGGTCCGGCGCTGCAGCACCTGGATGGTGCGGCGGATCTCCTCGTCGCGGCCGATCACCGGATCGAGCTTGCCGCTCTCGGCGCGCGCGGTCAGATCGATGCAGTACTTCTCCAGCGCCTGGCGCTGGTCTTCCGCGTTCTCGCTCTGCACCTTTTCGCCTCCGCGAAGCTTGTCGATCGCCTGTTCCAGGTTGGCTTTCGTGGCGCCGGCGGCTTTCAGCGCCGCGCCGAGGTCGCCCTTGTCGTCCAGCGCGGCGAGCACGAACAGCTCGCTGGCGATGAACTGGTCGCCGCGCTGCTGCGCGAGCTTGTCGGTGAGGTTGAGCAGGCGCGTGAGGTCGTTGCCCACGTGCACATTGCCCTCCTGCCCGCTCACGCGCGGCAGGCGGTCCACGGCCTCGGCCACGCGCTGGCGCAGCGTGGGCACGTTGACCTGGGCCTGGGTCAGCAACGGCGCCGTGGTGCCGCCCTGCTGGTCGAGCAAGGCCGCCATGACGTGCACCGGCTCGAGCATGTTGTTGTCGCGACCGACCGCGAGCGATTGCGCGTCGGCGAGCGCCTGTTGGAAACGGGACGTCAGTTTGTCCATCCGCATGAGTGGGTTCCCCGCAAGAAATGATTCGGCGGCCGATGGCCGCTCACTGCACGGCGAGATGCGGTCCAGCATGAACCGATTCAAGCGCCGTCCGGTTGTTTCACATCAAGGAATCCCCATCCCTGGCCCGCCCCTTGAGGGACTATTCACTCAGACTCATCCAAAGCTGGTCTTCACATTTGCCCTGTTAGGCTCCCACCGATGTCTCTGCTCCCCGTCTCCTCCCGCATGTCCGTCATGCCGACGCTGCCGGCACCGCCCCTGCCGGGTACCGAAGACCGCTGGGCGCTGTTCCTGGACGTGGACGGCACGCTGCTGGAATTCGCCGATCGTCCTGACGACGTGCGCGTCGAACCTGCGCTGTATGCGCTGCTGGCGGAACTCTACGCCTATCTCGATGGTGCCCTGGCCCTGGTCAGCGGCCGCAGTCTGGCCAATCTCGACGCGCTCTTCGGCGCACCGCCATGGGCCATGGCGGGCTTGCACGGATTGCAGCTGCGGCACGCCGATGGCGAGCGCCGCGAAACCCGCGTCAGCGGCAGCCGCCGCACCCTGGTGCTGCACGCGGCCGAGTCGCTCGCGCGCGAATTTCCCGGCGTGCTGGTCGAGAACAAGGACTTGGCCGTGGCCTTGCACTGCCGCACGGCGCCGACGCAGTTCGATGCGCTGCGCGAAGCCCTGGACGGGATGATGCCCGGCCTACCCGGCTACGAGCTGCAGGCCGGCAATCTGGTGCTGGAGCTCAAGCCGGCCGGCATGGACAAGGGCAAGGCTCTGACGGAGCTGCTCGAACGCGCGCCGTTCGCCGGTCGCCTCCCGGTATATCTCGGCGACGACCTCACCGACGAGCACGGCTTCGCCGCCACCAATCTGGAGAACGGGATCAGCGTGCGCGTCGGCGACCGCGAACCCAGCCTCGCCCAATACACCTTGCCAGGCCCGTCGTCGGCGCAGGCCTGGTTGCAACGCGTCTTGAATGTGCTGAAGCAAGGAGTGGAACCTCATGCCCATGCCTCTGGAGGGAACGCCTGAACGAACCAGGCCCGACGATACCGGGCCTGACGAGACCAGGGCCGCCAGGCAGGACCTCGCCCTGGGAGTGATCGGCAACGGCAGCATCGCCGCGCTGATCGACGGCACCGGCCGCATCGTCTGGTGCTGCCTGCCTCGTTTCGACAGCGACGCCAGTTTCTGCGCGCTGCTTTCGCCTGCCTGCGACGGCGGCGACTGGGCCATCGAGCTCGAGCATCAAGCGCGGGCCGAGCAGGAGTACCTGCCCAATACCGCCGTGCTCGTCACGCGCCTGTACGACCGCCACGACAACGCCATCGAGATCGTGGATTTCGCGCCGCGCCACCGCTCGCGGGGCCGCTTCTACCATCCCGTGATGCTTGCGCGCCGCGTGCGCCCGCTGCACGGCAATCCCCGCATCCGGGTACGCATCCGCCCGCTGTGCGACTACGGGGCGCGCCGGCCCACCACCAGCTTCGGCAGCAACCACATGCGCTTCCTGCTCAGCGACGTGGTGCAGCGGCTGACCACCGACGTGGCGGTACCGCTGATCGAACGCGAACTGTTCTTCCACCTCGATCGGCCGGCCCATTTCGTGTTCGGGCCGGACGAGACGCTGACGACCAGCCCCGCCGACTTCATCCACGGCACGCTGGAATACACCATCGCTTACTGGCGCGACTGGGTCCGCTACCTGTCCATTCCCTACGAATGGCAGGAGGCGGTGATCCGTGCCGCGATCACCTTGAAGCTGTGCCAGTACGAGGCGACCGGCGCGATCGTGGCGGCGCTGACGACGTCGATCCCCGAGGCGCCGAATACCAGCCGCAATTGGGACTACCGCTATTGCTGGCTGCGCGACGCGGCATTCGTGGTGCGCGCGCTGAACCGACTGGGCGCGACACGCAGCATGGAGGAATACATCCGCTACGTGTTCAACATCGTCTCGACCGAAGGCGACCAGGAAATCGGCCCGGTATTCGGCATCACGTTCGAGCGCGAACTGCTGGAGCGCGAAGCCTCCGGCCTGGCCGGCTATCGCGGCATGGGCCCGGTCCGCATCGGGAACGACGCGTGGCGGCAACGCCAGAACGATGTGTACGGCTCGGTCGTGGTGGCCTCCGCTCAGCTGTTTTTCGACCGCCGCCTGGAAAACCCCGGCGACGAACGCACCTTCCAGCGCCTGGAAAGTATGGGCCGCATGGCGCTGCGCATGGCCGAGGAGCCGGATGCCGGTCTGTGGGAGTTCCGGGGCCGCGCGGCGGTACACACCTATTCGGCGGCCATGTGCTGGGCCGCCTGCGACCGCCTGGCGCACATCGCCACCGAGCTTGGCCTGCGCGACCGTGCGCGCTATTGGCACGACGAGGCGGTGGCGCTGCACGAACGCATTTCCGCGCGCGTATGGAACGAACGCCTGGGCCACTTCGTCGACGCCTACGACGGCGAGCATCTCGATGCCAGTCTCCTGCTGCTCGCCGATATCGGTTTCGTCCGCGCCAAGGACCCGCGCTTCGTGGCCACGGTGGACGCCATCGGCAGGGCCCTGGGGCGTGGCGACTATCTCTTCCGCTACATCGCTCCCGACGACTTCGGCACGCCCGAGACCAGTTTCAACATCTGCACGTTCTGGTACATCGAGGCGCTGGCCGCCACCGGCCGCAAGCGGCGCGCGCGGCTGATGTTCGAGCACATGCTGGCCAAACGGAATCCGCTGGGCCTGCTGTCGGAGGACATCGCGCCCACCTCCGGCGAACACTGGGGCAACTTCCCGCAAACCTATTCGCTGGTGGGCCTGGTCCAGACCGCCATGCGATTGTCGCGCCGCTGGGAGGACGAACTATGAGCGTGGTTCCGGCACGCACCGGACGGCTCATCGTGGTCTCCAACCGGGTCGCCATGCCCAAGCAGACCGCCACCGGCGGACTGGCTTCGGCGATGCGCGCGGCCTTGCAGGAAGCCGGCGGCCTCTGGTTCGGCTGGAGCGGCCGCATCGCGGGCGAGACGGCCGCCACGGTGCACCACCTTTACGACGGTCCGGTGCATTACGCCACCATCGACTTGTCGCGCGAGGACCACGACCATTTCTACGACGGCTTCGCCAACCGCACGCTGTGGCCGCTGCTGCACTACCGGCCCGACCTGGTCGACTACAGCCGCGGCCATCTGGACGGCTATCTGCGCGTCAACGACATCTTCGCCGAACGCCTGGCCGCCTTGATCGAGCCCGACGACACGATATGGGTCAACGACTATCACCTGATCCCCCTGGCCTCGATGCTTCGCCAGCGCGGCGTGCGCAACCGCATCGGCTTCTTCCTGCATACGCCGCTGCCCGCGGCCGCGCTGCTGATCGCCCTGCCGCGGCATCGCGAACTGCTGGAAACGCTTTCCGCCTATGACCTGGTCGGCGTGCATACGTCGCGCGATCTGCGCTCGCTGGAGGACTACTTCGTCCACGAGACCGGCGCGCGCCTGCGCAGCGGCCATCGCCTGCGCGCGAACAACCGCCGCCGCTTCCGCGCGGGCGTGTTTCCGATCGGCATCGATACGCGGCACGTGGCGGAGGCGGCCGGGCGATCGGTGTCGCTGGAGGAAATCGAACACCTGCGCGCCAGCCTGGAAGGCCGCGCGCTGATCATCGGCGTGGACCGGCTCGACTACTCCAAGGGATTGCCGCAACGGTTCGACGCCTATGCGCGCCTGCTCGAACGCACGCCGGAGCTGCATCGCAAGGTGAGCTTCCTGCAGATCGCCCCGCCCTCGCGCAGCACCGTGCCGGAGTACCGGCAGATCCGCCGGGAGCTGGAACGCAAGGCCGGCCATATCAACGGCATCTATGCGGCGCCGGACTGGGTGCCGATCCGCTACGTGAACAAATCCTTCCCTCACAGCGTGCTGAGCGGCTACTACCGCTACGCCAAGGTGGGACTGGTCACGCCCATGCGCGATGGCATGAATCTGGTGGCCAAGGAATATGTTGCCAGCCAGAACCCGGACGATCCCGGCGTACTCGTGCTGTCGCGCTTCGCTGGCGCGGCGCAGGAGCTGGCCGAGGCGCTGCTGGTGAACCCGGCCGACACCGAGGAAGTGGCCGACGCCCTCGCGCTGGCGCTGGCCATGCCGCTGGAAGAACGGCGCGCCCGGTGGCGCGCGATGATGGACGTGCTGGAACGCCAGGACATCACCGCATGGCGCCGGAGCTTCCTGGCGGCGCTGCGGGAGTGAACGGCTCCCGCGCCGTCGGAAGGCGACGTTCCTTAGGGCCTGTATCGGCCACCAAGGCCGGCGTGCGCCGCGGCGTGCCGGCGATGGGCAGCGATCACCGTTGCGAGCTCACCGCTTCGTAGGCTCACTTCCCGGACTCGCTTCGGGAAGAGAACGGAACCTCGGCGCGGAAAGCGGAAGAAGGGTCAGGCGAGCCAGATCAGCGTCGCGAAACGGCCGCTGCGCGCCGCGTCGCGGCGGTACGAATAGAAGCGCGCATCGGCCAGCGTATCGAAGCCGCCGCCATGGATGCCGGTGACGCCGGCTCGCTCCAGGCGACGGCGCGCGAGTCCGGCCAGATCGCACAGCCAGTGGCCCGGGCGGGTCGCCGCGAAGCAGACCTCGGCGCCGGCATCGCTGGCGACAAAGGCTTCGCGCACCTCCGCGCCGACTTCGTAGGAAGCAGCGCCTATGCAGGGCCCCAGCCATGCCATCACCGATCCGGCCGGCGTGCGCATATGGCGCAGGGTTTCCTCCAGCACGCCGCCGGCCAGGCCTCGCCACCCGGCGTGTGCGGCTGCCACCTCGCCGCCGTCCGTGGCGCAGAACAGCACGGGCAGGCAATCGGCGGTGAGGATGGCCAACGGCTCGCCGCGCGAACGGGTCACGGCGGCGTCCGCCACCGGCGGCTCGTCTGCCGCGGCACCGATGACCTCCGCGACAGCGATGCCATGCACTTGCCGCAGCCAGTGCGGCTCCCGATCCAAGCCGAGAGACTGGCGCACCGCGCGGCGATTGGCGGCGACGGCGTCCGGGGCATCGCCGCAACTGGCGCCGAGATTGAACCGCTCGAACGGTGGCGCGGACACGCCCGGCCCTTGCCGGGTACTGACGGCGGCACGCACCTGCCCGGGCACAGGCCAGTCCGGGACAAGCCAGTCATGGGTCATGCGTGCGGATTCCTGAAGAGAAAGGGGGAGCATGGCATGGCGGCGTGGATCAGGCCTGCGCTTCGACGGCACCGCCGATCACGGCGTAGAGCACCCTTCCGTTCCACGGCGCCAGCCAGACCGTACGCCCTTGCAGCAGATCCAGGGCCATGGCCGCGCAGGACACCGGGAAGCGATCGCCGGCGCCATCGAGGGCGACTTCCTCCTGCCAGAGGTTCTCCTTGCCCCAATCGGTCTCGCGCAGCGGTAGCAGAGCACGTGCTCCGTCCCGCCAGTAACCAGGCAGCCCGGCATCCGCCCAGGCCCACGTCCAGGTTTCCCGGCCCGCTTCGGCGAGCGTGGTGCCGATCGGGACCATGGGAAAAGCGTGCTCGGTTCCGTCGGCGCGGGTCAGATAGAGCGTGGCATGCACGGGATCGAGCGTCGTCGCGGCGTCGGACGTCACCCCTTCCTGGCGACAGAACTCCTCCAGCCGCTGCCGCATCAGCGCCTCCGCGGCATCGAGCCTGGCCTGCATGGCGACCAGTTTGGGCATGGCGATGCGAACCATCCACGCCTGCGCCTTGGGCAGGAAATAGATCCAAGGCGCGGCTACCGCCAGGACCAGCCAGATCGGCGGCAGCCCGCCATAGAACAGGCTCGCCAGCAGGACCGGCGATGCCAGATAGGCGGCCATCATCGTCAGCATCAACAGAATGCGCATGGAATTCCCTTTCTAAACGGCGCGAACCGCAAGCTTCGCGACTAGTCCTCGTCATACGGATGCGCCTGCGCATCCGCTCGCAGCGCTTCGATCAGGGCCTGCAGATCCGCTGGCCTGGGCACGGTGAAATCCATCGGTTCGCCGCTCACGGGGTGCGCGAAAGCCAGCCGCTCCGCATGCAGTGCCTGGCGGCGGAAGCCGCGCAGAGCCGCCACCAGTTCCGGCGTGGCCCCCTTGGGCAGGCGCAAGCCGCCGCCGTACAGGGGGTCGCCGACCAGCGAGTGGCCGATATGGGCCATGTGCACGCGGATCTGGTGGGTGCGGCCGGTCTCCAGGCTGCACTGGATCACCGTGTGGGCGCGGAAGCGCTCGCGCAGGCGGTAATGGGTGACGGCGTGCTTGCCGTCCTCTTCGTCGCGCACGGCCTGGCGCAACCGATCGCCCATATGGCGCCCGATCGCGGCATCCACGGTGCCGCCGGCGACCAGCAGGCCCATGACGATGGCCTCGTACTGCCGTTCGACCTCGTGGCGGGACAACATGTCGACCAGGGCGGTATGCGCCGGCAGCGAGCGGGCCACCACCATCAGGCCGGACGTGTCCTTGTCCAGGCGGTGGACGATGCCGCCGCGCGGCAGCTCGGCCAGCTTCGGATCGAAATGCAGCAGCGCGTTGAGCAGGGTGCCCGCGGCGTTGCCGGCGCCGGGGTGCACCACCAGGCCGGCCGGCTTGTTGAGGACGAGGATGTCCGCGTCCTGGTGGATCACGTCCAGCGCAATGTCCTCCGGCGCCAGCTCCACTTCGGCCTCCAGTTCGGCCTCCAGCCGCACCTGCTCGCCGCCTCGCAGGAGGTGGCGCGGCGGCACCGGAGCGCCGTTCAGGGTGACCGCTCCCGCCTTGACCCAGGCGGTGAGCCGGGACCGGGAGTATTCCGGGAACATCTCGGCCAAGGCCCGGTCGAAACGCCATCCGGCGGCCGACAAGGGCACGGTGGCTTCGTGGCGGATGGTCGTCATGGCCGGCCGCCCGGGTATCCGGTGGTTTCGGCTATCATCCCTTTTCGATCAAACATCTGAACCCTTTCCCATGCGCGTAACCAAGCTGCAGGTCTTCAAAGTACTGATTGTGCTCGCCGTCGTCGCCTCGATGAGCGCGTGCTCGATCTTCAGGAACAAGAAGGAGACCATCGACACGATGCCGGTGGAGAAGCTTTACACCACCGCGCACGACTCTCTGGTTCACGCCGACTATGCCGCCGCCACCAAGGCCTACCAGCGGCTGATCGCCCGTTTCCCGTCCGGCGACTACAACGAACAGGCCCAGCTCGACCTGGCCTACTCGCAGTACAAGGACAACCAGCCGGACGACGCCTATTCCACGGTCAACCGCTTCATCAAGACGTATCCGACCCATAAGCATGTGGATTATGCCTATTACCTGCGCGGCCTGATCAATTTCGATCGCACCGGCGGCTTCATCGAGCGCGTGTTCGCTCGTACCGAGTCCCAGGCCCGCCGCGACCAGGGCTACAACCTGCAGGCCTTCGACGACTTCTCGGAGCTGACCCGCCGCTTCCCGGACAGCGCCTACGCCGCCGATGCCCGCCAGCGCATGATCTACCTGCGCAACGTGCTGGCCCAGTTCGAAATCAACGTCGCCGAGTTCTACCTGCGCAACAAGGCCTACGTCGCCTCGGCCGACCGCGCCCAGTACGTGATCGAGCACTACCAGCAGGCGCCGCAGACCGGCGACGCGCTGGCCATCCTCACCCGCAGCTACATCGGCCTGGAACAGCCCAAGCTGGCCGAGCAGACCCGCCAGGTGCTCGCCCTGAACTATCCGAGCCACCCGTACCTGACGGACGAGAAGTGGCCGCACGCGCCGTCCACCCTGCGCAAGCTGGTGCCGTTCTCCGGCCATCACTGAGCCGAGCCAGGTTCCGCTCCGGAAAACGCCACGGCCCGCGCCGTGGCGTTTTCGTTTGGACCGATCGGCTCATCGCGTTACGCCGATCAGCTCGCCGAACCGGCGGAACCCCGCCCGCGCGTACACGCCCAGCTCGTTGCCGGGCGTCGTCATCAGGAACGGGAAGTTCACGCCCTGCGCGAAGGCGTGGTCGGCCAGCAGAGCCGTCACCGCACCGCCGATGCCGCGGCCGCGCACATCCTCGCGCACGCCGATCGCCGCGATCTCGGTCACGCCTTCCAGAGGCGGCGAGTACAGGCCCGCACCGAGCGCTTCACCTCCACCGCGCCGGCGAGCCAACGCGATGGCACCGCCCTTCTCGACCACCGAGGCCAGGCGTTCCACGTCGGCGTCGCAAGTGGCCGGCACGCCGTAGGCGGCGTTCTGCACTTGGGCGGCGGCGTGCAGTTCGTTCTCCCGTTCGGCGAGCAGCCATTCCACGCCTTCCAGGTCGCCGTCGGCCCCAAGGCTGTCCGGCGTGCAGGTCATCAGCGCGAGCGGCTCCTCGCGGAAGAAGCCCGCCTCGAGCAGACGCGGCAGCACCGCCGGCGCCAGTTCGTGGATGTACTCCAGGCGCGGCGTGCGCCCCCGGCGGCCAAAGGCGTCGATCAGTCTCGCCACGTCCGCGGCGCCGGGCGCAGCACCGTCCTCGGGCGTAGCGTAGTTCCAGCCGGGCTCGGCGCTGGCCGGGTCGAGGCTGATGTGGAAGGGAGCAAGGCAATAGCTTTCCTTCTGCAGCGCAATGCGGGCGCGCAGATAGGCGGAGACACGGCTTAGGGCCGTGCAGTCGTGCATGGTCATTGTCGGTACTCAGTCGCGTCCCGGCGCGGGATGCGCCAGAACATGCCGGATCGCCCGAACCGAAGGCTCGGGAACGGATGCGGGGGCCGCGGACGCGGCCGTCAGATCGGACTAGAGAGGCAGTCCAGGGCGGGAAAACCGGTGGACGGGATCAGCAGGCGGCGATCTGCGAGGCAGCGGCAGCGGCGGACTTGCGTGAGGCGATGACAATCATGGCGCACCTCCATTTCCGGAAGGCCGCGGATCGTTCCAAAGAGTACGGGCTGCTGTCAAGCGCGAAGCGCCAAACCGTGACGTCGGTTGGGAGTGAAGCGTCAACGCCACCCGGATGTAATGGGATATCGACGCTCGCGCCCGAACGCGCGCGTGGTCACGCGCGGCCCCGGCGCCGACTGACGACGCTTGAACTCATTGGCCAGCACAAGCCGCACCACGCGTCGCACGGTCTCGATGTGGAAACCCTGCGCGGCGATTTCCGCCTGCGACTGCTCGCCCTCGATGAAACGCTCGAGGATGGCGTCCAGCTCGTCGTACGGCGGCAGCGAGTCCTGGTCGGTCTGGTTGTCGCGCAGCTCCGCCGACGGCGGCCGCTCGATCACCGCCACCGGAATCACCTCGCCGCCGCCGAAGCGTTCGGCATGCGCGTTGCGCCAGCGCGACAGGCGATACACCACCGTCTTGTAGACGTCCTTGAGCGGGGCGTAGGCGCCGCACATATCGCCGTACAGCGTGGCGTAGCCGACTGCCATCTCGCTCTTGTTGCCGGTGGCCAGCAGCAGCCGGCCGTGCTTGTTGCTCAACGCCATCAGCATCGCGCCGCGCGTGCGCGACTGCAGGTTTTCCTCAGTGATGTCCGCCGGTTTGCCGGCGAACGCCGGGGTCAGTGCGTCGATGAAGCTCTGGAAGGTCTGCTCGATGGAGACGATGTGGTACTCCACGCCCAGCCGCTCCGCCTGCGCACGCGCGCCGTCCAGCGAAAGCTGCGAGGTGTAGCGCGAGGGCATCATCACCGCGGTCACGCGCTGCGGTCCGAGCGCATCGACGGCCAGCGCCAGCGTGAGCGCCGAGTCGATGCCGCCGGACAGTCCCAGCAGCACGCCGCCGAAGCCATTCTTCTCGATGTAGTCGCGGATGCCGCGCACCAGCGCGGCGTACAGCGTGGCTTCCGGCGCATCGTCCACCGGCACCGGCCAGTCGTCCGCGCGCAGCGTGCGCGTCGCAGCGTCGAAATCGGCCCACAGCAGCACGTCGACGAACGCCGGTGCGCGCGCCGCAATAGTGCCGTCGCCGTTCACGAGCAGCGTGGCGCCGTCGTAGACCACTTCGTCCTGGCCGCCGATCAGATTGAGATAGACGATCGCGCAACCGGTCTCCAGCGCGCGGGCGCGCAGTACCGCTTCGCGCTCGGCCTGCTTGGCGCGGTCCCAGGGCGAGGCGTTGATCACCACGATCAGCTCCGCGCCGGCCTGCGCCGCATGAGCGGCGGGCTCGGGCTGCCAGATGTCCTCGCAGACCAGCATCCCCACCCGCACGCCTTCGATCGTCGCCACGGCCGATTCGTGGCCGGGACGGAAATAGCGCTTGTCGTCGAACACCCCGTAATTGGGCAGCGCCTGCTTGTGCGCGGTCAGCTCGATGCGGCCGCCGCGCAGCAGGCTGGCGGCGTTGTACACCTCGCCCTCGCTATGCGGATGCCCGACCAAAGCCGCCACGCCGTTGGTGGCGGAGGCCAGCGCGCGCAGTTCGCTGTCGCACGCGGCCAGGAAGCTGGGGCGCAGCAGCAGGTCTTCCGGCGGATAGCCGCTGAGTGTCAACTCGGGAAAGACGACCAGGTCGGCGCCGCCCTCGCGCCCCTGCGCCATGACATCGCCAACGCGGGCCGCATTCGCGGCGACCGCTCCCACCGGAAAGTCGAACTGTGCCAGGGCGAGTCGCAGCGTGGTCATGCCAGGGATTCCGCGGGGAGTTGGCCGCCTATGATACCCGCTGCACAGCCGGCACCGAGCGCAGCGCTATCCGGGCCGTGATGCCCGCTGCCGGAACACGGTGTGTCATTGCTCCGCCACCACGCCACTGCGACTACCCCATTACCACTGCCGCGCCGCGACTACCCCACTACGACTACCCCACTATGTCTATCTCAGCGGCTGCGTCAGCAGCAGCGCCGCCAGCACGAACATGAAACCTGCCACTAGCACGTCGAACACGCGCCAGGCCGCGGGGCTGCGGAATACCGGCAGCAACGCCCGCGCGCCGTAGCCGAGCAGGGTGAACCACAGCGCGCTGGCCGTGCAGGCGCCGCTGGCGAAGAGCCAGCGTCCGGCACCGTCGTAATGTGTCGACAGGCTACCGAGCAGCACCACCGTATCCAGGTACACGTGCGGATTGAGCAGGGTGAAACCCAGGCAGGCCAGCAGCGCGCGCCGGCGCCCCGCGGCTCCGTCTTCGGCCGGCTGCAGCCCGCTCTCGCCACGCCACGCCCGCCGCAGCGCCAGCGCGCCGTACGCCGCCAGGAACGCCGCGCCCGCGTAGCGCAGCACTTGCAGCAAGCCCGGCATCTCCTCCACCAGCAGGCCCATGCCGGCCACGCCCAGCAGGATCAGGGCCATGTCGGCCAGGATGCATACCAGCACCACCGGACCGACGTGGCGGCGCTGCAATCCCTGGTGCAGCACGAACGCGTTCTGCGCGCCGATAGCGATGATCAGGCCCGCGCCGGCGGCGAGGCCCGCGAGATAAGCGGAGGTCTGCATAAGGAAGTCTCACGGAAGAGCACGCCAGCATGGCTGGCGGCCCATCTTCAGTAAAACTAATTATTCTTAACCGAAGTTAGATTTTCTTATTTTTGGATCACCGATGAGCCTTCTCAATCCGCAGCTTTCCGCGTTCGCCGCCGTGCTGGGCGAGGGCAGCTTCGAAGGCGCCGCGCGCCGTCTCTCGGTCACGCCCTCGGCGATCTCCCAACGGGTGAAGGCGCTGGAGGACCGATTGGGCCAGGTGCTGATCCTCCGCCAGTCGCCTTGCCGTCCCACGGCCGCGGGCGAACGCCTGCTGCGCAGCGTGCAGCAGATGCAGCTGCTGGAAGCCGAGACGCTCCAGTCCTTCGCGGAGGAACGCGCGGCGGACCAGGCGCCCGCCACGCTGGCCATCGCGGTCAACGCCGATTCGCTCGCCACTTGGTTTCTCGGCGCGCTTGCGGCGCTGCACGAGCGCCACGGCTTGCTGTTCGACGTACGTGTCGAAGATCAGGACCACTCGCTGGACTTGCTGCGCGACGGCAGCGTCCTGGGTGCGATCACCGCGGACGCCCGTCCGGTGCAGGGCTGCACGGTGCGCCCCCTGGGCACCATGCGTTACCTGCCCATCGCCTCGCCGACATTCGTCGCCCGCCACTTCGCGGCCGGCGTGAATGCGGCCGCGCTGCAGGCGGCGCCGATGCTGGTGTTCAATCGCAAGGACGCGCTGCAATGGCGCTTCGTGCGCAGAATCACCCGCGCGCGTCTCGCGCCGCCCACGCATTACCTGCCCTCCTCCACCGGCTTCGTCGAGGCCGCCGCGCTGGGGCTGGGCTGGTGCATGGCGCCGGAATCGATGCTGCACAAGCCGCTGCGCGAACGCGCGGTCCAGGCCATCGCGCCGGACCGCTGGCTGGACGTGCCGCTGTACTGGCAGCACTGGTCGGTGCGCTCGGCAACCTTGGATCGCCTGACCGCGGCCCTGCTCGCGGCCGCCTCCGGGGCGCTGCGCCCATTCCGGTAGTCCCCTCAAGAACCCGCCCGGGCCGCCGATGCAAAAGGGGAACCCCGCCCTCGCCTCGTCTCCGCCGCATGCTTCGCCCGCTATCGATTGCCGTCTTGCTCCTGCCGCTTCATGCCCTCGCCGCTACCGAAACCGTTCCGCTGGATGTCAGCCTCACGGTGAAAGAGAGCTGCCACGTCGAACAGGACGGCGACGGTTCCGCACTGCCGGCCGTCACCTGTGCGCTGGACTCGCCCTATCGCGTACAGGCCGGCGACGCGGAACGGCCACGCGCGACGCGCGCTGTCCCCAAGGCGATCCGGCATCCGGCGCCGGCGCAGTGGGAAGTGGTGTTCTGAACCTCAGAACTCGATCGTCGCGGTGATCGTGTCGCTGTAGCTTCCCGGCATCGGCGTGCTCTGCGCCGGCACGCGCCCATACACGGTGACCGACTGTGCCAGACCGGTGCCCGTGCCGGTCACGCGCGTGGTACCGGCGGTGCCGTCGCCCCACGGCAGCGTGCGGGCACTGTCGGTATAGAGCTGGTAGCTCACCGATCCGCCGCCACCTTGTCGTTGCATCACGCGCGCGGCCACATTGCCGCTGCCGCCACCGTTGAGCGACACGCGCCAGGCATCGCCGTTGGTGCACGTCACGCTCAAGCTGCTGGTGGCATTGATGCCGCCCCCCAGCACGCCCGCGGTGCCGAAGCTGAGGTTGGTCGCGCCGATGTTGCAATTGTTCGTCACCGTGGCGCTGACCGTGAACGGGAATGTGCCCGCCGCAGTCAACGAGGCGCAGCTCGGCGCGACCAGCAGGTAGTAGCCGTACGCGATAGCCGTCTCCGCGCTGAAGCTCTGGCTGTACACCGTGCTGGCGTTGCCCGTCGTGGGCACGGTCGTCTGGCCGGCGGCGATCTGCCCATAGAAGCTGACTGTCGCGCCGGCCGTCGTGCCGATCAGGGGCTTGGCGATGGAAACCGAGATCGGCGTACTGCCGGTGAAGCTGGAACCCCAGGTCTGGGTATGCCCCGCGTCTTGGTACAAGTCGTACGACATGGCATTGCTGCCGTTCTTCAGCACACGCGACACCGAGGTACTCAGGTTCAGGCAGACCAGCGCATTCGGTTGCAGCGAGATCAGCGTCCAATCGCAGGACACGTTGACCGTGCCGGTGCGCGCCACGGCAACGCCGCTTATGGGATTGACGCTGCCGAAGTCGAGATTGCTGGCGGTGGCGGTGCAGGTCTGCGCGTGCGCCGCTCCGCACCATGGCAGCACGCAGGCGAGCCACAGGATGGCGAGCCAGCGCATCACCGCCCCGGCTCCTTTTGCTTCGCGCAGGTCAGCGGACCGATGCGCGGCAGCGAGCCGTCCGCTGGCGGCCGGTAATCGAAGCCGACGCTGCAGCGCCAATCGCTGCCTTGCGAGTCCTGACCCTCGAGGTCCAGCCGGTTGCGCTCGCGCAACCCGGTGACGAAGGTAAGCCCGTCATAGCCCACCACGGTCTCGCCGCCGCTTTCGGCATGGCGCACGCGCGTGCCGGGCGGCAGGGCCTGCCCGGCGCCATCCACCAGCACGATCGAAGCCGCCGCGTAACGCGAAAGCGGAAACCGCGCCAGCACACCCGAACGCGCCTGCGGCACCACATCCTGCGCCACCGTCTGCACCTGCGCATCGGCCGGCAACGACAGGCTGTCGATCGAAAGCCGGTTGGACTGGTAGGCATTGAGATCGGGCACCAGCAGGTGGCCGCCCTGGTCGGTGCGGCCGATCGGGCGGTTCTCGTGCAACACGGGCACACCCGGCACACCGTCGGTGGAAACCAGCGCGAAGCCGTCGTAGATGCGGCGCGCCGGCTGCAGGCTGCCGTCCATCCAGACCACCGCGCCGAGCGCGTCCAGCGAAGCGACTTGCCGCCCGCCGCTGTCCTGCGCCAGCGCGGTGAGCTGTCCCGCGCTACCGAGATACTGCAGCTGCGCCTGGCGAAAGCTCAGTCCGCCGCTGCGGCCGTCCTGCACGCCCCAGCCCCAGCCGCCGGCGTAGTCGGCCGGACGCAGCGCCTGCAGGTTCCGGTAAGGCTGGCCGCCCTGGCTGCCGGCCAGCGCGCTCGCGGTGAGCCGACCGTCCAGCGAGAGATTGAGGCTGAGGAAAGCCCCGCGTGACGACGGCCGCGCGAAGTCACGATAAGCGCTGAAGTTGAGCGAGGCCCAGCCGCCGATCGAACACAGCCACGTCAGCGCGCCGATGCGAGAGTCGGAAGCGCCGGCCGCGCGCAGCCCGATATAGCTCAGGGCCAGGTTCTGCCCTGGCGCAAACGGCAGCGACACGGTCAGCCGCGTCAGCCGGCGCGGTGCCAGCGCGCCCTCGCGCGCGGCCAGGTCCGCATAACCGGAGGTCCGCTGTGTCACTTCCGCATCGATCGCCAGATCGGGCCGGATCCACTGATAGCCGAGACTGGCCTGCCGCCCCGTGTCGCGGCCGCCGCTCAGCGCCAGCGAGCCGCTGACCACACCGCCCTGGCCGAGCCGGACCTGCACGCCGCCGCCGCCGTTGGCCAACCCGGCGGTCGCCTCGCCATGCCATTCCACCGTTAGCGCGTCGCTCACGCCATGCCGCCACGATGCGCTGCCTGCCGGGTGCGAGGCATAGTCGAAAGACGCCACGCCGTAGCGCCGCCGTACGAAGCCCGCTTCCAGCCCGTAGCTGTTCAAGCCCTCCGCCAGCATGCGCGCGTCGATGTATAGCGGCAACGAGGTGGTGACGGTGCGTCCGAGCGCATCGCGGGTCACCAAGGTGGCCTGGCCGGCGCCCGTGATGCCGGGAGCCTGGTTGAGGACGAAGGGGCCGCTGGGTACGTCCAGGCTCGCTCGCCGCACGTTGTTGACGTAGAGGTCGACCGCCGACGGCACCGCCGCGGAACCGCCCAGGGCAGGCAACGGGAACGTGATCAGGTCGGGACGCAGGCTGAAATCGCTGCGCCATTGCACGCCGGCGAAACGCACTGGGCGTGACCAGTTCAGCGCGGAGGTGATGCCATCGCCGATCTGCAGCACGCGAAGGTTGGCCGGGTCCGACTGTGTCCACGACGTGTCGTAGCGCACATAGCGGTCGGTGCCGCCACTCGCGTAGTACGTGCCGGTGTGATCGAACACGCCGGAAGGGGTGAAGTAGCGCCATTCCGACCACAGCGCGAGATGCTCACCGTGGCCGCTCTGCAGATAGGCGTCGTAGTTGAGCACCAGGCCCCTGCCTCCTTGAGCCGCCTGCCTGCCGCCGAGCTGGCGGGCATCGGCGACGAACGGCAGGCGCAGGCTGTCCGGCACCGTCAGTTCGACGCGCTGCGCCGAGGCGTCATAGCGGTAGACCAAGCCGGGGACCTCATCGAGCGGGATCTCGCCGGCCCGCCCGAGGCGCGCCGGATCTAGCCCGGCCGCGGCGAGTTCCGTCGCATCGCAGGCCAGGCGCTCGCCGGCGGCGCGGAAGCGCAGGATGCGTCCCGTGGACTGGCCGTTGAGGATCACTTCGAGAAAGACCTCCTGCGGTTGCGCCATGTCC
>JBCNOA010000001.1:0-72897 GCA_039594095.1 Dyella sp. | reverse complement strand
GGTCAGCGGGTCAGGGGTGTTCCAGCACCCTTGGCCCGCGCTTCTCACAGCATCTCTGCCATGGCTGCCCGCGACGCGCATCAACACACTCCGCGGGCAACGCCATCGACACTAGCAAAATGAATTTGGGTTGTCTGTAGGTGCACGCTTGCGATGTGCGTGTGTGTCGTGCGGGGCGGGAATGTCTGATGGTTTCGTCGCATCGGTCGACGATGGCGATGGTGCAGCCCTCGTCATATCGCGACATAAGCGAACCGCGAATTCGCTGCGGATGACCGACTGCGTAGGAATGCGGGACGGTAGACCCGGCCGTTTCCAAGTAGGTGAACACCTACAGACAGCGGCGGCGGAATCTGGAATTCTTCCGGCGGCATGGTCTGGCCAAGGGGCATATAGAGAGCTCACCCAATCACTCGAGCCATCAGCCCCGAAAAACTCACGGTTGCGCCAGGGTGTCTGGAGTGGATGCTTCAGCGGTACACGGATAGCGATTGCGATCAGAAGAACAGCATCATTTTGAGTATTGGAGGATGTTCGGCATGAGCAAGTATTCAAGCACTTTTGATTGGATGCAGTTTCCTGAGGGTCGTGCGAGGTTTACGGGTGGCTTTCGCTGCTGGGATGAGATGGGGCGAGATACATTCGCTCTGGAGTTGCGTGGAAACGAGTACTTCGGCCAGATCGACAATGTGTTTCTAGATAACGATAGTGATTACAACATCTCGATAGGTGCCTTTGGCTACGGGCGAGGCGAAGATGTTGGCATGCCTGAAATTGGGAGCACCGATGAGTCGGGGGTTGGGGTCCGCGAAATCTTCACCCCTACGGAGGAGCTTGCAGCGCGAGCTTTGGTAATTCAGCTCATCCATGCTGGGCTCAAATACGAGTTTCCACCTTCTCCCTTGAGGCAGACGGAGACTTCCCATTTCATGGGGAAGATTATTTTTCAGGAGGGTTGGATGCTTGTTAGGTCAAATGACGTGGGGTCGGTATCGTGACCGATTACTCCATCCAAATTGACCAGATTAGAAAAGCGGAATCTCTTGAGGAAATCCGTGAGATCGCTCGGCAATTCCCGGCAAAAGCCGTAGGCGAAGGCGGCGTCCTTTATAGCAGGCCAGTTGGCATGGTGAACTCCGAGATAATCGCCCTCGAGTTCGCGGAGAAAACGGGCCAGCCGATCATCAATAAGACGCCACGCGCCCAATTTTTATCAGATAAGAGCGTAGAGCTGGCGATTAGGGATGCCTCGGAGAACATCTTTGCTATCCAGGGGCAGACCGCTGGAGCAGCGAAAAAACTGGCTCTGAGCTTTCAGTACGGCGACCCCAACGCCGCCGCAAACTCCCTCACCTCACTGGATGGTTGTCTTTGGGGCGATGCCTCCCGCGAGTTTGCCGCTTCGCTGCGCGGCGATGTCAAGGTTGTCGCCACCGCCGCCAACATGGACCGTGTGTTCGGTAGAGTCGAACTGCCGACCATCCTCGCCAATCCCAACGTTAGGACGCTAGGCGGGCAGCCGGTAGCCCACCTTCGCGACATCGCCGCAAACGATGGCTTGCAAGCGCTACTGAATCCTGTCCAGTCGCAATTCGTGGAGGCAGCGCCGCGCGGTATCTACAAGACGCCTGGCACGCTCCCCAGCGTACAAACCCCCGTCACCCTTTCCAGGGAGTTCGCCGGCGCCATGGGCGCCGACGGGAGCAAGTTCGTTCCTGCTTCGCAGCTCTGGGCCTCCGGTACCCTGGTGCGCGCCGATATCGGGATGGCTGCGGAAGTCGCGCGCGACGATGCAGTCATCGCTTCGCGCACAGTACCGAAAGAGCTTTCCTATGCGCTCGGCGTGGGTTCCGCAGGAGAGAAAGGAGTCGTCGCCGAAGCCGCTGCCGCACGCCACCTGCGTCCGGGCATGGCCGGCAAAAGCCTGGGCGTCCTCGCCGCCGCCGCCACGGTCTACGACCTAGCCGATACGACGCACGACGTCTCGCGCCTGCGCGGGCAAGGCAACGCGACTGCCGCGGAGGATCGCATCACCCGCTTCGCTACCCAGAACGTGGGCGGCTGGGGTGGCGCGGGGCTCGGCGGCATGGCTGGTGGCGCGGTGGGCAACGCGCCTGGTGCGGTACTCGGCCTTGCCGTCGGCGGCATCGCTGGCGCAGTGGCGGGCGACAAGGTCGCCGACTGGCTGCGCGATCACAAGATCAACCACCAGCAGGACGCACAAGGGCAGACCTGGACGTTCGATCCCGACCATCCCGCCATGGGTTGGTCCAGGACGGAACGCACGGTGGATATGGCGGCCATGGAGCGCGCCGCCAGCGAGTTTCCCATCTACCAGACACGCCCCCTCACTGCCGATCCCGCGTTGTCGGATCGCCTGACCTATCAGGCTTCGTGCCGGTCGATCGAGCTGGCCCTTGGGGCGCCACCGCCGAATCGCGACCCCTATCGCTTGCCGGTCGCACCAGCGGACACGACGGCGCGCTTGCCTTTCGAGACAGGCCGCGCGTGGATCCGCGATCCACAGACCGAACAATGGCAGCAGTCCATCGAGCAGCGGATCGACGGGCGCATTCCCAGCACGCAGGTCGAACCGGCTACGCCATCGCAGGCCGCCGCGCTGGAGCGGCAGTCACAAGCGATCCTCATCCAGAACGCCCAGCACACGCCTGCGGCGATGGCCTCCCAGTTCCAGGCCGCCTACGAGCGCAACGGTTGGTCGCAGCACGGTCCTATGCCCGCCGCCGTGACCGACGCGCTGCGGCATCCGGGGCGGGTGGTGGGTTCGGACGGCCAGATGTACGAGCGCAACGCGCAAGGCCAATGGACCCACGATGGCCTGCTGTGGGACAGCCAGGCCTCGGGCAACCTTCGGCATGAACTGGAGGGCATCCATCAGCGGCAAAGCCAGGCGCATGCGCAGGAGCCGATCGCCGCTATGCCGCGTCAGGCCCACGCGTCCGAAGCCGAACCTCCCGTCGCGCCCAAGGTCTCGCCGCAGGAGCGTGCACCTCATCGAAGCGAAGCGACACCACAGCCGCCTACCGCCCACGGACGCTTGGACGACCCTCACCATCCGGACCACGCCTTCTATCTCAAGACGCGCGAACTGGTTCATCGGCTCGATGAGCAGAACGGCCGCACCCCGGACCAGCGCAGCGACCAGCTCGCGTCGGCGCTGACGGTGTCAGCCCGGAACGCCGGCTTGCATCGGATCGACCAGGTCGCCCTGAGCCAGGACGCCAATACGCTTTGGGGTGCCCAGCGCCCGCCCGGTGTGCAGGATCATTTCTTCGATAGGCATTGCCAGGTGAACACGGTTCAAGCGCTCCATATGCCGATGGAGCAAAGCGGCGCCCGGTGGCCGCAGGCTATGCAGCAGTTCCAACAGCAAGAACAGGCTCAACAGCAGCAACAGGTGCAGCAGCAAAGCCAGGCGCAGCAGCAAGGGGCGCAGATGGTCCGCTAAGAGGCGACCACGACGCCCAAAGAGCGGAGGTGGTTGCGGCCTACTAACCGCCTGACCTGAAAGTGAGCGAGGTCCGAGAGGGATAGCCGCATCCGTCCTGTCGCGCGACCCCTAGATTTGGTTCTGCAAGGTTTCCCAACTCGGCTCCTCTTTGCATAAGGAAATGCGATGAACTCACCGCGCGCGACATCTATCGATATCGACGGTTGGACGCTGGTCGATGCGGAAGCCGCACACGCGCAAGCACCGTCGACCTTCTGGATACCTTCACTGGCTGATCGCACGTCTCTCCGACGTGGAGATATGGCAAAGATGGTGTTATGCATCCGCGTCGCCGATAAAAACGGCAACGTCTTCGACGAACGCAAACGTATGTGGGTCTGGATCACGGACCATCAGGAGGACTGGTACCGTGGTGAGCTGGACAATCAGCCCTGTTGCACGGACGACATGAGCCCTGGGTTCGAGGTGTGGTTTCAAGCCATGCACGTTATTGATGTCATCCGGTTCGAGGACATTCCCCCGGAGGCGCGTCGTTTTGATTCCAAGAGTGGGATGTTGGAATGCAGGCAAGAGGGACGGTGCGCATGAACTCAAGAATAAGGCTGGCTTCTATGCTCATGGTGCTCGTCGGAGGGAACACGTGGGCTCTGGATTGCACTAAGGCCACCTCTGACCTCGACAGAGCCATCTGCGCCGATCGGGATTTACAGGCAGCCGACACGGCTATGTCCGCTGCCTATTTCAAGCTGTTGCGGAGCATCCACGATGATGAAATTCGCGCGAGTCTGGTGACGAGCCAGCGACGCTGGATCAAGGCCCGAGAGGATGACCTTGGTGACTTGATGCACGCTCACGAAGGGCGCGATGGCAATGCTCTGACCAAACGTCAGCAGCAAGCGATCGTCTTGGAAGCAACGCGCGAGCGTGCAAAAAAGCTGTCTGCTAGCGCGAATGGGCAATCGAGTTTTGCCGCTACTGCACTGAAGCAGCGCCAGCTCGCGAGTGCTTATTCCGGAGGGCCTTTGGCCGGCTATCGAGGGTCATGTTCCTTCATTCCCGATCGTAACGATTGGACACACTGGGGCTATGACTGCTTCGGTAGCCGAACGTATCAACAGGGCGATCGGGTGTGCTCGGAAGATATCGATTTCGCCAGCTACAACGCGGTGATAACGCGTACCCAATACGTAGTCCAGAATGATCGCTGGAGAGCGACGGGAAGTTGTGAGGCAGGTGTCTCTTGCCCTGGTGACGATTCAGCGGCCGATCGTTCGCCTCACAGGGACGATAAGCCGCAAGCGTTTTCTTCCATCCCGCGAGAAAGCAAGAACCTCCCTAGGATCGACCCGGATGTTCCCTATGAGGACGATGACGATCGCGGTTGGATGCGCGCCTGTTTGACGGACCCGTCGTTCTCGATGGGTAAGCCAGTTACCAAGCACTCGAACAACGAATAACCACGATTTGAATCCGCACAAAAGCTTGCGATATACGCCGCCGATTGACACCCCGAAGTGGCGCCGATAAAAAGTGCCAGGCCGTGCGCAAAGCGCGGCTCAGGGGATCCATGGGAGGATGAGCTGGTGGCAGGGGAGGCGCGCCCGGGTATTGGCCGGTTAAACCGGCTTGAATGTCTGGATGAGAAGCCTGACGACGATCGTCTTGCCTGGCGTTGTGTATACCTCGTCGGCGAGATCCGATCCCGTATGTGTGCAGCCGCAACTTGCTGAGCGCGCCGAAGGTGGCCCAATCACCGAAGGCGGCCATGGAATGCTTTTCGGTTAACGGACTTTGACAGGGGGCACCATGAACATGACGGCACAAGCGCTTTGCTATCTGGCAGCGTGGGATGCGGGTTTGACGCCATCTGGCGGCGTGGCTTACGAGGATCGGCTGCGCGCGTGTGGCCTGGACTACTCATGGAACAGCCTGGGCCGCATCGATGCGTTTCTTGATGCGCTCAGGCCGGAGCTCGGAGGTAGCTATCACGCCTTTCTCAATACGCGAGAAAACTACAACCTTCTATACCTCCTCGCGTTCTACGTGGGAGAAGTGCGGGCGCGCACCGCAAAGATGCCGACGCGGTGGGCAACCTGGGACGAGCTTCTTCAGGAAATGCCGGACTGCCACGTCTTTGGCAAGGGCTTTCACAGTAGCGTCGTGCAAATGACTCCCGAGGTATTCCTACCTCTGGTCTCCATTGTCAGCCGCTTGTTCGATGAGGTGCAGACCAAAAGCGTGCAATTCAGCGCAGGCATCGGCATGGAAAAGTTTCCGGGGCCACCCGCCGACCAGCGCCTGCCACCCCTCCCGCCGCAAACGCTGGTACCGAATTTCCCGCAAGCGTTCGCACAGCTGCCGCTCATGGAGCGCGCCCTCGTGCTGGAGAAAGTATGGCCATCGTGGGTAGCGCAAGATCCCTTGGACAAGCTGCGTCGGGAGATAACGCTTTTGATGCAAAAAGGGCGTGTCGTCTGGGGACATATCGTGCAGGCGAACAAGGGTTTGTTCGATGGCACGGTGGCCGGCGCGCCGTTGGAAGTGTTGTACGACCCGCGCGGCATATTTCCGCACGAAGGTTTGCACGAGATCGCGCGAATGCTCTTTAACTTGAGGGGAAAGCAGGTCGGCGATCCTGTTCTGCAGCGATATGCCGATCACCTGCAGAAGGAAGTCTCGCGTCTGTTCGACTGGCGCACGCCGACGAGCCTCATTCCCTATCCACTTCATGCCTCGACGACCTACATCAGCCGGCACTGGCTACCGGGCGGACGCCTGGTCCATCCATTGATACCCCTGGTTGTCAGCGAACATTGCCGCGGCTGTGTTGCACTCGCGCCGTCACGCTTATGGCCCACGGGGTATAAAAAACTGTGGGCCGAAATTATCCAGGCCTGATGTTGCGGCGGGCGTTCCATCGCTGGGGCCGAGCTCTACAACCTGACGAAACTACCGCAGCTTGTCCCTGGCAATCTTGATTCCCAACCCAGTGCACACAATGGGTGCGAACTGAAACAGCAGGCGCGATATTGGTCCAGGCCCTAAGAGAAAGTGCACAAGGGTGAGTACTACGGCAAGCAGAAGTAGCATCTGAGCCAGAGTAACCACTAGTACTTTCCAGAATCGTCGATCGAATTGGCGGTCATTTGCAGTCACAGGGAGTACTCGCATTCAAGGGGCCTTGTTCTGTTGCGTAATCTGACATATCTGGAGCAATACCAAGCATGGGGCCAGCAATGTAACGCCCCACCCCGAGCAGGCTATGGGCGACGGTGCCCACTGTCAGATAAGGGGGGAGGAGTTAGTTACTTGCTCTTCACTACCTCCGGCCCCCTTTTATGCCGGTCCTAGAAATACGGCGCCGCCATGCTCAGGCCGGGCTTTACCAGGGTGAATTCAACGCATCCGCCATGCCCAAATTTCTGTGCTTAAATGGCGCGGGTCCAGCGACACATCGCCTGGCACAGGGGGACAACTTGGCACTTTTCCATTTCCTCGAAGGCTTGGAGCCTTCGGCGTTTGCGGATTTCTGGCGGTTGCGTGAGCACGACATTCCCGATCTTCCGGGTGTCTATGTCTTAGCGGCACGAGCGAATGTGCGCTATCGATACCCAGCCGGAAACAGCCCGATCTTCTACATTGGGCAAGCCAAGTCGCTGAGAAACCGGCTACATACGCATTTGGTGTATTCCAAGCAGGCGCGCGACGATCGGCGAACGCCGCTTTATTGGCCGCGCTACGAATTCGCCGCCATTCATGGCGGGCGATACTGCTACATCCGCACTTGGCAGGGCCTAAGCCCGAAGAGCCTGGAAGACACCGTGCTGGCCCGCTTTGCAAAGCGCTTCCGGTCCTTTCCCATCGCCAACGGAGCCGGCGCATGGACCCGCATTCATACAGAGATGAAAGAGGTTCGCGTCTAGCGATCAGCGCTTTTGTTCGATGGCGGGTATGCGTTCGATCGAGGACGTGGTCGGATGTACTGCTATGAGGTTCGAAAGCCAACCTTTTGTTTTCCTGGCTACAGCTTGATCTGCGCAGCTGTCATGGCGCACTCGATCGCGATTCTTCGAGTCGGTATAGAGGAGCTAGGCTCAGGCACATGATCCGATGCGTGTTATGCGCGGATGCGGGGATGGTTCCAACTCAACCCTGCAGTCTTCGGCGATGCCCCGCGCCTCAGCGACACGACGATGATCCCGTGGTCAGTCGAACTTTATAGGCCGAGGGGTTGCCCCAGAACACCACCGAACTCAGCATGCCGTCACGGCAAAACCACTGCTCGTTGGCTCCCTTGTAGCTGGGCCGCCAACCCGCGTCCTGTAGCGACGTGTCGTAGTACCGAAAGACTTCCTCGGGCCCACTGGACGTCGAGTAATCTTGCTCGATGTAGCGAAACGTTTGCCTGTCGACGAACGTCGCCTTACCCAGCGGCGAGCTACCGGGAGCCAGCGGAAAGCTATGGATCTGCTCGGTCAATGCCGACGCCGAGATCAAAGGCCGTACGTCATGGTCGGTAACGCGGTGCCAAACAAGCCAGCCCGCCACAAGAGCAAACGTCGAAACGATCAGCCCGCGTAGCACTGGGGAAATCTCTCGCGTCATAAAAATCCTTTCCAATCCATCCTGTCCCGGGGCCGAAAGCGGTTATCGCGCGATAACTTACTTCAAGGATGCAAGCCAAGCTTCTTCATCAACGAGCGCCTGTCATCAACGCGCCCCGAATTACCGCACGCATTGACGAAGCGCTCGCCTCCGTATTCGCTCACAAACAGCAAGTAGTCCACCCCTTCGTCCATGGGGAACCGTGATGATGTGTTCTCCTCGACGATCGAAAGGGTCGGCGGCGGATGGCCCTTATAGGTTCTAACCACCTTCACCTGGTAGATCGTTTTCCCGACGATGTCTGGGTCTTCCTCAGACATGACGACTTGGCTTGAAATAGCTCTGCCCTTGATGGCCATTCTGGTTTCGCGAAGCTCCACCGTGGGTGTCGGATGTCCGCTGTAGCAGACCGCTAAGGAAGGCATGGGATACAGGATCGAACTGCCAAGGACAAATGCCGCGGCCAGTGCCGCACCTTTTCTCGTCTTCATAACTGCTGGCTCGCCAGTTCCTTTGAACGTACCCGATAAGGTCGAGGAAGACGCTGTCGCATCTCCCTGTGGTTGGATTTCCAACCTATTTGCCGATCTTGGGCTTTCCCGTGCCAGTGCCTCCCGCACTGCCTGACGGTGCCGTCGATGCCGGCTTTTTCGCGGTCGGCATGGGTGAGAACACCGGGGTGCGCGGCAACGTCGGTTGCGAAGAGCTGCGGGGGTTGTCGCGGTAGTTGAGGCTCGGTGACATGGGCATGTTGAACTTGACTACCGCTGCTTCCACCGCGCGTCGCTGCTCGTGAGTCTTGGGAGTATTGATCAGATGCTGCCCTTTGGGACTCAGCGTGAAACGCTGGTCTGGCGCCTTGCCAATACTTCGGTTGGGGCCTGCCAAGCCTGGGCCGATGTTCTTGAGACTATGGTTGGCCAGCGTGCTGACACCATCGCCGATCTTGGCGACATCCAGGTAGGTGAGCCTGGCCTTTCCCTTGCCCGGATCTGTGCCGTGGCCTTTGAACAGTGTTTCGCGTGCGGTATCCACTTTGGTGTTATGCGTGCGCGATTGCAGCTTTGGGTCCCAGACGCTGTCGATGAACGTCGTAACCTGGTGCCTGAAATCAGCGTGAGGCATCGTGGGCGTCAGGGCCTCTTTGCCGAAGGTACGGAACATGCTGCGAATGCCATGATCGGAGAAGCGATGCGCGGCATCGATCTGCTCACCGCTGGCGGAGTTGCGGGAACCCCGCTTCTTGAACTCGTCGAAGCCCTTCTTTAGCTCGGGCGCGACCAGGCCCGTGGTCAGCGTCATCTGCTTCTTGGTCGTCCGTCCGATACGACCTTTGCGCTTGGCCAAGCTGTCGAAGGGGTTGCCTTGACCGCCACCACCACCGCCGCCATTACTATGCATATGAGGGCCCCTTTCCCTGAGTTGGGTTAGCGTACGCCAAGACCGCGGGTACGGTCGGGCGGCGGAGGGGGTGCCGGGCTAGAATCTTTCGCAGTCAGGACCGGAGGACAACGGAGTCTGGTTGTCGTTCTACAGGGGCTCCCGGTCCACGTATCGGGGGGGCGGGGAGGGGGAGAAAACTATGCATTCTCTATGGCTGGCATGGCTTGCGCTCGGTGCGGCGAACTCGCCGCCTGACGCTTGCTCGTCACTAGTGCCTGTTCAACTTGAGCGCAAGCTGGAAGAACACTATCCCGATGTGCGGCTCCCATTGGCGACGGACTCGGATGACGAAGACCGCCAGTACGCGACCAAGCGTGGGAAGGCTTGTCTCCTTATCACTCAAGCTGACTTCGATGGTGACGGACGCCTCGATCTGGCCTTGATCCTTCCGAGGAAGAAGACGGTTGGGTACCGACTACTGGTGGCGCTTAGTAAGCCGACCGGATTCGATCTTCGCGAGCTTCACGCCTGGACCGGGCCGGTGACCCACCTCTACGTCGACGTGGCTGCCGCGGGAACCTATAGGCACACGGATGCTTATCCCTTCCAGCCATCGCCTGGCGTGGTAGAAGAAATCGTCAGCAAACACCCGGGGTTCTACTTCGGTACCGTGGAATCCGCCGCGGGCGTCTACTTTCTCGACCATGGCCAATGGCTTCTCGTGCAAGTCATGGACTAACGAGCGCTTTGGCTACAAGAGAACCAGGTGCGGCTAAGCGGCATCGGGAAGGCGCGGCGATCCGCCATCGGAACCACACCAGGAAGATATCCTTCCCCTTTGCTTTGCTAGCGACACAAGGATGCAACCATGAAGATGTCGGATATCCCCTTTGGCACGACCGACTGGTCATCGATAGAGCCCACGCAGCACCCTGGCACATCCGGCTTCGCGTATTGGCGAACCCGCAGTTTCGGCAACACACGGGTGCGGATGATCGAATACACGCCGGGCTATCTCGCAGACCACTGGTGCACCAAGGGCCACATCCTGCTCTGCCTGGAGGGCGAGCTTCACACCGAACTCGAAGACGGCCGCCGCTTCACTCTGCGACCCGGCATGAGCTATCAGGTTGCCGATGGTGCCGAGCCACACAGGTCGTCTACGGAGGTTGGCGCCAGGTTGTTTGTGGTCGATTAGCTGGCCACTTCTGCTCGTGGCGTTGGGTTTTTTTCCAGAGGCGCGCTGTCTGGCCACTTCGTATAAGAAGGAAATCCCATGAGTTCGCCGAGCATAACGCCCATCGAAAGTGATGGTTGGCGCTCGACGATGGTGGCCACCATGACGATAGCTTTTGGCTGGGCCTGTGCGTGGCTATTCGGTAAGCCACTCTTCGGTAGTATCTCTTCGACGACTATCCGATGGTGTTTGGTCGCATCCAGGCGACCAGTGGAAGAACTCATCTAAAGGCCTCCTTGTTCTCCTGAAAGAAATTCCAAAACCCCTCATCGGTAATCCATTGGACCCTGGCCTGCGCACGAAGCATCACGGCTTTCTTCTGCCTAGCCTTTTTGATGGCTGCCAGATTTCTGCTGGCTTCTGCAGCGGTCAGCTCGTCCTTTGCTTCAAATAAAAAGGATGCCAATTGGTCCTGCAATAGCCAGAGCGCCTCGTCCGATGGCTGCACCCTAGGCTTAGGCTTAGAGAACTCACTGAGCAGCTCCTCCAACTGCAAAATGCACTCCGGATAGTCCTTGAGCAATTCCCGGAGCTTCTGGGGGACGGGTGGAGCGGGGAGTTTCGGCATGTAGCTTGCCTCCAGCAAGCGGGAAACAGTGGAGAAACGATAGCATCCGGGATGGAGCTGGCGAGGAGGCTGTGTACAGACACGTTTCGAAGGTGATCCCCTACAGACTCGATCGACATTTTCTGTTACGGAAATAGTTCTGTCGGCTCTTTGCCTATGCGAAACATATCCGCCCACTAACAAAGCAACGGAAGGTCAAGGATGGCTAAGAGTATCGAACGGCGAAGGGTTCTTTCGTGGGAACCTGGCATGGGACCAGACAGGGAAGCGCTTCGCCGACTGGAAGGACACTTCCCCATGCCGGCCGAGCCCATGGGCGAGGCCTGGTTCATGGGGGAGCGTTGGCTCTATACCGATTTGCTAGACAAGGACGCTAGTCGCTGGTCCCAGGGTGTGATCGAAAGCGCGGTCAATAGTCTTGCTTCTGGTCCGGGCTGCTTTGGCCCGAGACAAGAGTGGACGGATTGGCTGCATTATCTGGGACCCAGGCTATTGCCGCGCATTGAGGATTGGCGGTGGGCAGATATCTACGAAAGTCTCGTCACGGCGTTCATCGCTCAATATCCGGATGAGCGTGTGGTCTATCCGTATGAGGGTTTTCTGGAAGATACGTTAGCTACCCTTGGACGGATTCCCATGGCAACGGCTAATTGGAGCGATGGGCGGATCAACGAAGACGGGGTGATCCAGCCCATACACATAACGCCGAATGGGCCTTTCCTTTCTTGCGGGGGAGCTATGTCAGCTGCCCTGTTTCTCCACTTCAAGTATCTGGACGAACAGATCTTTCCCGCGTGGCTTGCCTCAGTCCTTGCCATCAAAGATCCGATCTGGCGGTTCAAGCTGGTTATGTGGATTGCACAGTCGAAAGGGCTGCTATTGGAGTCAGGCAAACAGCCCCTCGATCTCAAGTATGAACCGGACTGCGGTTCCGGGTGGCACGACTGCTGGTGTTTGAAAGGTAGCAATCCAGCGCCCCAGGTTGATCCGTCGCAGGTGACGTTGGCCTTCCTAAGCGACGTACGCCAACAGCGTTTTCGGGACGAGCTTCGGCGCCTACTCAGTTGCGCAGCGCTGCGCGATTTAGAGAGGGAGATAGCCGAGATGGAGCAGGTGCAGCCCGAGATTTATGGGATCCGAGTGCTGCTGGATCAGGCGTCTCGCGACGTTATCCACGACTATCAGTTGAGCTGAGCGCGCGATGCATGTGGCATGCGATCCCTTGATGGGATTGAGGAACCGGAGGTAGTTGTCGCTCCTTGACCACCTCCGATTCGATCACTTGTCTTCCATGTGCCTCGCGTCTATGGATCACCCCAACCTATGCGGTTTCAAAGCCCCCAATACATCGTCACGTACTGATTGAATTTCCCGATATCCAGACTCCCCCATCCCGCGCACGGCGTCCACCCGCTATTGGCGCAGGTGGCGTATTGCCAGGAACCGCCGCCGAAGTTGTGCAGCGGACTCAGGTCGTTGGCGAAGTTCGCGTACATCTGCGGCGTCGGTAAACCCAGCCGGTTGCCGTGTGCCGATTCGATGCGCGCGAACAAGCCGGCGAAGATGCTGGATGCCAGCTCCGAGCCATTGAACAGATGTTGTTCGGCGCCGTTGACGATGATCCGGGCGCCGGCCGTGGCGGGGAGCAGCGAGATCGAATCCCAGTTGTCGGGGATGCTCTTGCGCGCATCGAACGCGACGTCCGGCACGAGGCGGCCAGTAACGGGAGGTTGCGGACTACCGGGTAGGGGATTGCCAAGTGAGGTCTGCCAGAACGGTACCGGCGCATAGCTGCTGGGCCCGGTGGAATCGAGCCAGTAATTGACGTAGGTACTGCCGCCCGGGAACGCGGAGTACGACACCTCGTACCACGGATATTCGCTCGACCAATGGTTGGCGCCGTCGTCATTCACCATTGAGCCGCCGACCGCCACGACATTGGGCGAGGTCGCCGGTGCGTACGGCGGCGCCGAGGGGAGGTAATTCTGCATGTCGATGAAGAGCGCGCTTCCGGCCGTGGCCATCACCACCTGCCCTTGAGCGCGCGCCGCCAGGAAGATCGCATCGTCGATCGCCTGCTGGCCGCTGTAGTGCGAGCTTTCCTCGTCCAGCGACCATGAGGTTTGGATGATCTTCGCCGTATTGTCGGCCACCGCGCGGCTATAGGCAGCCGTGACGTCCGCCTGGTTCGGCGTCGCGCCGAAGGGGGCGATGGCGTAGAACACCATTTGCTTCAGTTGGCCGGCCGTGGCGGCGATGACTTGGCTCTCGTCCTGCGCGCCATCCGTGCCGAACGTGCCGTGGCCGACCTTCACCACATGCGTATCGATGCGCGGCAAGGTCTCGCGGTCGGTAAAGCTGTTCAAGTCGGCGATGGTCTGCGTCATGTCGCCAGCGGCGATGATGCCCACCGTGGTGTCATGGCCGGTGCTCACCGCGTCGGCGTCGTAGATCGTGCTGTAGGCGTGCGGGTTGCGGCCGTAGCTGGCGATCGGCCCATCCGGCGGGGGCTGGTAATCGGCATGATGATTGTCCGGTGCGGAGAGTATGTCGGTAAGCCCCAGCACGCCGGTGACGGTCCCGCCCAGGGTGTCCGGCACCTGTGCCGCTCCTACGTTGACGGTGAACTGCCGCGGCGGGTTGGAGCTGCGATCGATCAGCGTCGCCATGGTCAGGTTGAACGCGGAGGAAATGCCGCCGGCCGTGCCGTCCGCGGTAATGGTCAGGTGATTGGACGCCACCTCGATGCCACTGAAGCCATGCTGGCTGAGGTAGTCGGCGACGGCATTCGCTTGGGTATCCGTGGGCGCGTAGTCGCGCATGAAGGCATCGCGATCCAGGTACTGCGCATAGACCGGCGAGCCCGGCTGCGTTACGTCGTGCAGATAGTTTTCCAATTGAGCCCGGTTGCGCAGTTGCGAGCCGAGGGTGATGTGCACCGGTGCGCCAGCGGCCAGCGGGACGACGTCGGCGGGGTCGAAGCAACGCGGGGCATCGATCTTCATCTCATATTTCGCACCGCAATCGGCGGTGGGCGGTGGGCTGAGAATCGCTTGCGTGGCGGTGGCCGACCAAGTGGTATCGGCCCACGACGGCACCGCGGCGAACAAGATGGCGCAGGTCGTGGCGAAGAGCAGGCCTGCGCTTGGCCGGCGTGCGGAACGCGAAGGATGGGGGACGGAGCAACGGCGCATGGCTACCTCCAATGACGGGCAAGCCTGTACGTCGCAACCTTCACGTACAGCGTTTGCCCGATCGCGTGGCGGTCATCCAGTCCCTGTGTCCGGCGGCGAGTCTAGGTCGCTCGTTTCGCCCCAATGTGTGTACTGGTTGGTGTTGGCGAGGAAAACCCGGTTCAGGTAGCGCGGACATCCGTGTGGTCATGCGCGCATGCATCGTCGCGGTTCCGCAACGACATGAGTGACGGAAACCTTTTGCGAATAGGTGGCCATCACCGGCCGCTCTCCGCTCGCTCAGCCTAGTTCCTGAGCCAGACCGATAAGCAGGCCCTCTGGCCCGCGGATGTAACAGAGCCGATAAGTGTCCTGAAAGCGCACCACTTCGCCTACCAGCGTTGCGCCTCGCTTGCGAAGCTTGTCCAGCGTGTCGTCGATGTCGTCCACGGCGAACATCACGCGGAGATAGCCCAGCGCGTTGACTGGGGCGTTGCGGTGATCCGCGATGACGGGCGGCGAAAGAAAGCGCGAAAGCTCGAGCCGGCTGTGACCATCGGGCGTGCGCATCATGGCGATCTCCACGCACTGATCGCCCAATCCCGTCACGCGCCCGGCCCATTCGCCTTCGATCGTGGCCCGCCCTTCGAACGTAAGGCCGAGTTCGCGAAAGAAATCGATGGCTCCTTCGAGGTCATCGACGACAATGCCTACGTTGTCCATCCTTTTGACTGCCATGTGTCCGGTCTCCGCAATGGAAAGAATGGAAGCTGATGCGAAAATGCTTGTTCAGTGTGCTCGGAAGAGGGCGTACTTGCGCCAGGCTGATACGTGCCATCAGGGCGGCATCTCCAGAGACCTCACGTCTTTCCCTAGCGATCCAGCACCGCCACGCCGTTGTCGATGTTACGCTCGAAGCGCACGGAATCGGGGTCGGTGGGCGATGTGGGCGGCGTCAGCCGCCGCGAGGCATGAGAGACCGGCAAGTCCTGCGAGCCACCGTGCTTTTTGCCTAAGATGCCTGTGTAACGACAGTGCCATCACCATAGCCACATCTCCGTGGAAGCTTGGGGATACCGCCGAACGCGGGGATTCCATCAGGCCGCTCACGAGGGATGAAAGTGCCACTGGTCACTGAGTCATGTGGCGGTCACGGAGATGCGGCCGAACATCCAACCAAGGACGGATTGTGCAAGACATTCGCTACTCGCCTCTGCTGCAGCTCCATACCTCTGATTTCCTATCGCCTGGCGAAGACACGACGCCACGTCAGCTGCCCGGCGGCGATGGCGCGAGTCTTCACTGGCTTACCCATCGGGTGATCGGACGTCACCTGGTGTTGATCGGCTGGATCGAGCGCCATCGGCCGGGTCTTGCCGTGGCGGTGGTGGATGATCGGTGGCGGTTGCTGGCGACGCGATTTACGCCCTGCGAGCGGCCAGCCGATCCGACCGGCAAGCTGGTGCGCCAACACGTTCCCTACGCGGCGCACGTATGTGTCGTGGGCGAAGATGCCGGGGGCCTGCGCGGCACCCTGGTGCTGGAGCAGGCCTGCGTGCGCCACTATCCGCTGTCGTTGTCTTCGGGGCCGGGCGGCGGAGGCATGGTGCTGACCGGTGCGATGAGCGACTGGTTCGATCTGAGCGTGAGTTTCACGGGAGAGAATGGCGCGACTATCGAGATCGGCCATACGCCGAGGCATCACGAACCGCTGTGTGCCTCTGTTTCGGCAGTGACCGTGGGCGAGCGCCGCCTTTGGTTCGCGACACGACAGCACCTGCCGGACGCCGAACACTGGGTTCAGAGCGATCCCCATGCCAGCCGCGTTGGAAGGACGTGGATGGTGGCGGACGATGTGAATGGCGTGCCGGGCGCATGGCGTCCAATCGAAGGAAGTGATGGCGCGCTGGCGGTTCGAGCGGGCAGTGGCGTCTATCGCACGATAGAGACGCAGGCTTTCGACGCGACGCATGCCATCGCCCTGCTGCATTTGGACGGCCGCACCCGGTTGTGTATGGTGGACCCGGCCGGGGCGAGGATCGCGCAGGCGTTGCCCCTGCGTATCGCCAAGGGAAGCTGGTGCGTCAAGTCGTGGCGCGTCGCGACCGAGGCGGGCGGCGGAAGCATCTGGCTCGCGACCGATAACGGCAAGCTGAGCGCCGCTCATCGCGATAGTACGTTATGGCGCATCGACTACGGTATCGCGGCAAACACGCGGACTCGCGGCGGCGCATTGCCGCTACGCGCAACGCGCCTTACGGACGATCGCGTCGTCACTGCCTCGGTGGCGCTGGATTATGCGCAGGACACCCTGGTGCTGTGGCATCACGGGCACGGCATCAAACAGGTCGATCCGATGCGTGGCGCGCTCTATCGGCACGCGATGGCGGGCGAATGGCGCGTTTTGGACACTGCAGGTTTGGCAGCGACGCTGCCCTGCAAGCCCTCCGCGGTGGTGGAGCATTTCGGGCGGCCCATGGAGCGTCCTGCGGCACCGGCTCTACCGGAGCATGGCTTTACGTTCGCCGGACGCCGGATAATGGTGCACGCATCGGCGCCGGGCACGGGTTTTCCCGTCGCATGGGTGTTCGGTTGGGTCGCCGGCGGCGACGAGTAAGGCCGCCACAATAGTCAGAAGGAATCAAAGCATGGTGCGGGAAAAGCTGATAGAGCTGATCGAGTTGCTGACGTGCGGCGAGGTCGAGCAGGACGAAATCGAGGCCAGTGCCGACGCGGTGCTCGAGGCGCAGGATGACCCGGAACTCGACTGGGTGCACGAGATGGAGCCCTCGGACGAGCAATTCATGCAGATCGCGCTGATGTTCGAGCTGTCGAGTTTCTTTGCCGAAGGCGACAAGATCGACGAATTCCACGAGCAGGTGAGCGAGTTCTTCAAGAACCCGCTGCCCGATTTCCCGTATCCGGCCAACAAGAACGATTTCCTACCCAGGGACTACTTCAAGTGGCTGGATGGTCTGCTGGCGGCGCGGGATCCCGCCTTCACGCTGCTTCTGATGGACAACCGCATCGACGACATGTTGCACGGCATCCTGGTGCGGCGAGCGACCAGCGATCGCGTGCTGGAGCTGGCAGAGGAGCTTGGCCTCACGATCGAGCGCTCGCTGGGATACCCGCACATCTGACTGAAGCTCTAGCGCCGGAGATGGCCGCGGTTCGTCGGCCGCTCCGGTGCCTGGAACATCGCGCTGGTGCTTGGTGCGCCCCTTTCTGCTCAAGCGCCGCCTTTGCTCTTCCGCTCCTTCATCGCCTCACGGCAAGCCGCATAGCCCTGGTCGGGCTGCGCGGCCCCATGCTCGCGCAACCAGGCCGCCGCGTGCTCTGCGCTGTAGCAGCGTGCCAACGCGAGCAGGCTGAAGCCATTGGGGTCCGTCAGCTTGAGGTCGAGCGGCTTGGCCCCCTGCATCATGGCGTCGAGCATGTCGGCGCGGTCGTCCATGATGGCGTAGGTGAAGTAGGGGAACCTTTCAGGGTCGAGAGCGTTGGGATCGGCGCCGTAGCGCACCAGCATTTTCACCACGGCGGCGCTGTGCGGGCCTTTCTTTCCCAGCGCGATGCTGAGCGGATTGAATTTGCAGTCCGTGCAGGGTTGGCCGGAGGCGGCATTGTTGTGCCGCTTGAGCATGGCCTCGACCACGTCTTCGCGCGGGCCTTCCGGTAGCCAGTCGATATTGAGCAGCAGGTAGCGCGTGAGCAGCGCCTGGCCTCCGATGGGGTAGGGCATATCCACGCGCAGGCCATGATCGAGCAGATCCAGAAAGCGGGCTGGCGTGCTGCGCGCGTAGTAGGCCAGCGATTCGCGATCGTCGGTCGCGTTCATGAAGCTGCGCGAGAGATCGCCGCCTTGCTTGAGCAGTGGATCGACCACGTTCCAATCGATGGCATCGCGTTGCCACAGCGCGGCGGCGATCAACGGATCGACGACGTCGGACGAAAGCTTGCCGCCGTTCGCCTTGGCCCGCTTGAACGCGGCATCCTGCAGCACGGCATAGACTTTGGGATAGGCGCGTGCCCTCAGCAGCACGGTGGCGTCGCTCGGGTCCATGTCATGCCGCAGCAGGCGATTGACGCTCGTCGTGTCGTCCTTGTCGAGGGCGATGGCGGAGAGAAAGAGGTCGTGTGCGTCCGCCCGCGATGGCTTGGCGGCATTCCACAGGAACTCGAAGACCGACTCGGCCACCTTGGGCGAAAGCGCTCCGGTCAAGGCGTCCCTGGCCACGCTTCCGCCGGCCGCTTGCAGATCCAGCGCGCCCACGGCTTGCAATCGGGTGAGCGCGTGCAAGGCCTGCGCCTCGGGCATGTCCAGCGTGTAGCGGACCACATCCGACACGCTCTGCGTATCGTCGGCCGGGGCTTTGGGCAGGTAGGGCAGGATGGCCTCGTTAAAGGCGGCGAAATATTCGGCCTGCAGCGGCACCGGTGGGCTGTCGTCGGACAGCGGAACATTGCGCATCAGCCAGTGGCGCGCGGCGCTCCACCAGGTGGGCTGGCCGCGCTCGTCGCGCGGCGCTTCGCCGGCCTTCAGCAGCAGGCTCGCCTCGGCGAGGGTGGCGGCGCGGTCGGCGCTCAGGTCCACGGCGGTGAAGGTGTCGAGGCTGAGCAGGTCGTTGAGCCGCTGGCCGCAGATCACTTCGGCTTGGGCAACCGGCTCGAGCGATGTGAACCGCTTGCGATAGTCCACGGGTAGCGCATCGAAAGCGGCTTGGCCGATCGCGGACGACGGGCCGCCGGGGCAGCTGAAGCTGGTGGCTTCCTTGCCGGCGACCGCCCCGCGCAGCGCTGGCGGCGGCGGTGGCGACGCGCCACGAGCCTCCACCCGGTAAAGATCGTGGCCATCGACCTGGAAGCCCTGCGTCACCAGCATGAGCGAGTCGGTGCCCATGTGGAACGTGCCGAAGTTCTGGCCGGTGATGGCGGTGGCCTGGTACGCGGTGCCCTTGGCGGCTTTGATGAAGAGGGCGCCTTCGCCGGCGAGCACGCAACCATGGTGGGTCGGCGCGTCGAGATCGTGCGTGACGTCCTGCAGTGCGACGGTGTCCGCGGTCCAGGCGCCGCTGGCGTTCTTCGCGCGAAGCAGGAAGCCTTGCTTGCCGTGTTCGATACGTAGTCGTGCCGTGGCGCCCGCCTGCATGGCGTAATCGCCTGCCCAGGCCTCGCAGCCGAGTGCCGCGGTGGCTGCGGCTCCCGTGGTGGGCAAAAGGGAAAGCAAGCCCAGTAAAAGCAGCGAACGGGCCAGAGTGGCCCGGCGGCGCGGGTCCAAGTGCCGAGTCGTCAAGGTAACAGTCCTTTGTTCCGTGGCGGCGGATGGTATAGAAAACCAGCCGCTCATGCGCGGTGCCCGGTCTACCTTCGGCTTGGCATTGGTGAAGCCGTCAACCGGCTTGCCGTTGGGGAGCGTTGATCGCCAACTGCGCAGCGAAGGCGCGCTTGTACGCCGGTCGTGCTTCGCCGCGGGCGACATACGCGGCCAGAGTCGGGAACTGGTCCAGAATGCCCGAGGGCCGCAGCCTGAGAAGCACCGACACCATCATCAGATCGCCGGCGCTGAAGGCACCGTCGAGCCACTCGGCGTCGCCCAGGCGAGCGGTAAGCTGGGTCAGCCGTTGGCGAATGCGTTCCTCGACCACAGGCAGGCGGTCCTTGCTCCAGGGCTTGTCGCTCTCGGCGATCTTGGTGTTGGAGAGATCGAGGATCGGCGGCTCCACGGTACTGAGCGCGGCGAACATCCAGGTGATCGCCCGCGCCCGGGCAGGAGCGTCCTCCGGCAACAGCCCAGGGTAATGCTGGGCGAGATGGAACACGATCGAGCCGGTTTCGAACAGGGCGAGGTCGCCGTCCTCGTAGGTGGGAATCTGACCGAACGGATGCAGGCGCAAGTGCGCCGGTTCCTTCATGGCGCGAAACGAAACGAGGCGGACCTCGTAGGGCTGGCCCACTTCTTCCAGTGCCCAGCGCACGCGCGTATCGCGGGCCAGTCCCTTGCCGCCGTCGGGCGAGCGTTCAAAAGCGGTGATGGTGATGGTCATGGTCAGATGCTCCGGTGAAGGTGAGCGGCGCGGTATTCGAATGGACGGCCGTTCGGCCGCTTTCATCCATACGACGAATGGCCAGGGCGGAATTCGACAGGGTCGGGATAAATTCATTGCGAGGACCGCCGGGCTCCATCGGGACTGTCGAATGTCGCCACCGTCGTTCGTCGTTGCCATAAGGGCGGCACGCCGTGACCGCCACGCTCGAACCGCAACTCAGCCATCTCGGGAGCCATGCCATGCAAAAAGCCAAGCGCGCCATCGAAGTCCTGAGCCTCATCCTGCTTGCGTTCTTCAGTGCATCGCAGCAAGCAGCCGCGCAGGACGCGCAGAACACCGGTGCCAAGGAGCCTTATCCGGCGATGGCTCCGCTCGACCAATACCTGACGGCGAATCGGGACGCCGAGATCGCCCTCGCGCGCAGCGCCGCCCCGGCCTCCATCTCCCGCGATGCCACCGTCCTGGTGCTGGGACGCAAGGGCTACGAGACCGCGGTCGAAGGCAGGAACGGGTTCGTCTGCCTGGTGGCCAGGGGCTGGTCCGGGCCGTTCGATTGGCCCGAATTCTGGAACCCGAAAATCAGGGCGGCCGACTGCCTGAATCCGCAGGCCGCGCGAGCGCTCGTTCCCGTGTTCCAACTGCGTGCCAGGATGGTGATGGCAGGCCGTTCCAAGGCAGAGACGTTGTCGGCTCTGCAGGCCGCCTACAAGAACAAGCAGCTGCCGGCGCTCGAAAACGGCGCCATGGACTACATGATGTCGAAGTCCTCGTATCTGACCGACGAAGGGGACCACAACATGTCGCACCTGATGTTCGACACGCAGGTGAAGGACGGCAAGGAGTGGGGCGCCGGCGCCGAAGGCTCGCCGGTGATGGCCAGCCCCTATTGGTTCTTCTATCCGGAACGGCACGCCGAAACGAAGGGCCTGCCGCCCATCCTCGTCTTCCTGGTCGGTGCGGGCACCTGGTCGGACGGAACGCCGGCAGGCATGCACGATCATTGATGCCGGTGCACGCCGTCGGTGTCCTTGGCGCCACCCGTTGCCACCGCCCTGGTCCGGAGTAGCATGCGCTATCACTTTCCTTGCCTCGGCAGCGTCCCATGGCCCACGAAGCGGTGTCCAGAAAGTCAGTGGTCAGCAGCCCGCGTCTGCTCCGGACCGGAGCCTACATGGGGCTGCTGGCCGGCGGAGCCGTGATGTTCTTCCTTCCTTGGCTGCTATCCACGCAGTTCTCGCTCAAGGTGGCCCCGGCGTGGGGATTGGGGGATGTCGCGTTCGCATTCTGCGCGGCGGGTGCGCTGGCGGGCATGCTGATCGGTTGGCGCATCAAGCTCTAGCGCGGCCAGGCAAGGCCGAAGTGATCGGGCAGGGCCGGAGTGGCAACTGACACATCGCCTTGCTCAGCGATGCCTTAGGGGGCTGGGGCATCATCGATTCCGTTGCGGTCCCTTTGCTTTGTTTGTTGCTGTACGCACGTCCGTGCTTTGGCGCGCCAGTGGCTGGCGCGTCGGCATGAAAGCCTGCCCAGACGCCAGGACGGCTACCGGCCCCGGCGGATCTGGAGCTCCGTCGTCATCCGTAAACAGGGGAAGTTTATGAAGCGATATCTGCTTGCTCTATGTGTGCTCGTCTGCGCCGGCTGCACGCCGTCGGTCACCAAGCTCAACGTCAAGGACATCGGGAGTTCTGACGCGCTCTCCGTGGTCGATGCGCGGCCGGCGAGCGAGAAAGAGAACAAGATCTTCAGTCTGCTGATCACCAGCAAGGATTACGGCATCGTTCGCGTCGGCGACGGCAGGCTGTCGCCATCGGCGGTGCGCCTGCTTCAGCACGAGACTTTCCAGAAGTTCGCGGCGAGCGGCAGGCAGCCGACGGTCACCGTGCGCCACCTGGTGATCTACCAGAACATGCGCAGCCAGCTGCGCTCCGGTGCCGTCGGTGCCGGCGTGGGCGGCGCGCTGGGCGGCCTGGTGGGCAATGCCCTGGGCACCCATGACGCTTCGGCGCATACCACCGTCATCGACGAGCTGTCCTTCGGCGGGGAGGAATATCTGCGCGGCAATTACAGCGCCGCGGAGAATCCGGACAAGGCCTCGGTCTGGGTGATCTATATCGCTACCGAGATCGACGGGAAGAAGGTCTTTACGCGCACCGTCGCATCCATGAAGCCGCACGACGATGGGAATCCGTTTGCCGAGGCGGTGCAGCTGGCGATCGAGAACCACCTCGCCCGATACGACGTTGATACCAACCATGCCACGGCATCGGCGGCGATGGCGGCAGCGGTGGAAGTGGGCCCGTCGTCGACGGCGTCCGTGACGGCGCTCGCCACGCCGCAGAGCCCCGTTCCAGCCGCAGCGTCCAGCACGGATGCATCCCTCGCGGCCATGGCTCAGAGCGTCGCCAATCAGCTCAAGTGCGGCACGGTTCGTCCCCATGGAGACGCCATCTTCCTGGCCTCCTGCGGCGCTTACGACGTGGCGATCGACTGCGATGGCGGCCGGTGCCATCCGACGCATACCGTCAAAAGCGAAAGCAACTGAGGCGAGCGGGGGAGGGGCGATGGACTCTCCCCCGACGGACAGCCACCGCTACAGGGGGACATCGTGGAACCGAATTTCGCGGATCTGAAGTTCAACAGGCATCTGAAGACGGACCTGACGGCCAGGGAGGTCGCCAAGGGCCAGAAGGCCGTCATCTATGCGTTCATCCTCAACCTCATGGCCGCGGCGCTCGCAGTGAGGCTGCCTGCCATGGGCCTCTCGGGGGCGACGCTCACCTACGCGGTCGTCGGTTCCTGGGTTCTTCGCCTCGTCATCGTGGTGCTGGGGCTCTACGGCATCTTCAAGATCGCCAATGAGCTGGGCTGGTCCGGCTTGGCGAAGGTGGTGACCTTCGTCCTGCTGCTCCTTCCCCTCGTCAATTTGATCACCCTGCTTTTCGTCAACAGCAAAGCGACGGCTTTCCTGAAAAAGGCTGGCTATAGGGTCGGTCTGGTTGGGGCTTACAAGTAGCGCCGGGAGAAAGGGGCAGGCGAAGGCGCTGGCGTTAGGTTCTTGAAGTGAAAGGAAATGCCGCCTGTGCGTAAGGCACGGCGACTCTTTGCTCGGGTTGCATAGCCATGCTCGCGTCGCCCGCGGGCGGGACGGGGAGGCCAGTCGGAGGGGAGCTGGTGCCCCAACGTGAAATCCTTCGGCATTTGCACTTTTCCCCGCGGCCCTCTATCGTGTGCTGGCTGAGTTTCAAGGGTCACCATGAATCGTGGCCCGATGTTGTAGATCGCAGTTCCACTACACCGTTGTACCCGTTCCTCCTTGCGACCAGCTTTTCGCCGCCAGTGGCGGCTTCACTCGTTCCAAGGAGAAAGAAAATGTCCCAGACCGAAACCGGTACCGTGAAGTGGTTCAACGACGCCAAGGGCTTCGGCTTCATCAGCCGCGACAAGGGCGGTGATGACGTGTTCGTGCATTTCCGCGCGATCCAGTCCTCGGGCTTCAAGAGCCTGATCGAGGGCCAGAAGGTTTCCTTCGTCGTGACCCAGGGCCAGAAGGGCCTGCAGGCGGACCAGGTGCAGGTGATCTAAGGGTTCCTGCCCGTCCGTAAAAAAGCCCGGCCTAGCGCCGGGCTTTTTTTATGCCCGATCGCCAGCGACTGCGCCTGACGGGCGCACGGGTCGCAGGCGGGCATGACTCATCTCGTGGCGGTGTCCGGCGCGTTCGCGGCGGGTTCCGCCTTGGCGTTATCGCGGGGCGCCGCTTTCCTGGCCTGCTTGCTCTCCTGCTTCTTCTTTTTTGCGATTTCGCGCTGGCGCTTTTCGAAGGAATAGTTCGTCTTTGCCAATGGGGTCTCCTGGGCGTGGGTAAGGGCAGGCCGGCCGACGGCCAGCCGTGCGGTGGGCGGATCGGCTAGGCGGCCGTCTGATGCCGGACAGCGGCGGCGACGGGATCGCTGTACTCCTCGCGGATGGCCCTGCAGTAAGGGCCGTTCATCACGAAGCGCCGGCATACGGAGGGGCGGGTGTCGTAGATGCCGCAGTTCATGCGCGCGCCGTTCAGGGCGACACACCAGCCGTCCTTGCCTCGCGCCATCACATGCAGGCCCTCGGGCGAGTAGGTCGTCAGGTGCTCGGGGATACGGTCTTCCGGCTGCAAGACGACCATCAGGCGGCAGCACACCGCCTCGCAGGCGGAACAGCGGGCGGCTTTGGCGGGGTTGGCTGAAGAAGTCATACGCGAAAGCCTCCCGGCTTTGGATGTGGCGTGAGGTAGCGTGGCGAGCTGGAGCGCCGCGGCGACGGCGAAGCAGCGTGGCCTGGCGAAAAAACGACGCGCTGCGGCCTCATGACCGGATGACGGGTTGCGGGTCCGAGCGGGGATCGGGATCCGTGGTCGCCACCATCCGCCGGTGGCCATGCATGCCACGTGACGGTTGCGACAAGCAGCCGTGTGTGTCCGGTGGCACGGCGTGTCATTCGAGCTGTTTGGCCACGTAAAAGCGAATCACCGCCTGTACATAGCCCGCACCGTGTCCGGCTTCGGCACGGTGCCGGGGAGCTTGTTGGCCCGACCCGCTTATCGCGTCTTGCGGCCCGGGGGCGACGGTGTGCGATTCGCCGCTACGCCGGTATGGCCCGCTTCGCGCGCGAAGCGGTTGGTCTTGCGGTAGGTCGGCTGGGACTCGTCCGCTTGAGACGTATCGCGCTTCTTCGGCGAACCGCTGTAAACATCATGGATGTCGGACAGCGAGATCGGCTTGTTGGATTCCGCCACGGCAGGGTCCTTGGCAATCGGAGGGCAAAGGCCGCATCGGTCGATCGACATCGAAAGACCGCGACGGAAGGAGGGTGCGGAACAGCATCCACCATACGCGTTAATCGGCCCGCAGTTGTTAGTTTCTCCGGGTGGCATGGATATGCCTTGTCCGGACAAGGTGGCGGCACGGGCCTATGCGTCTATCCGAAAACTGCGTTCGCCGCCGAATGTGCGCGCCGGCTTAGCGGGCCTTCTTCAGCCACCAGAAAACGCGCCGCAACGTTCCGACCGCGGGATCCGGGTTCCACACGAATGTCGCCACGCTGCGCGGCGGCAAGGTGTACTCGAAACGGGACTGATCGTTCGCGACGGAGACGCGGCGTTCTTCGGTCTTGCTGTTCACCATCACCAGCACGATCGAACCGTCCGACGCGTTCTGGAACGCCACGTTGTCGAGGCCGCTCTTCTCCGTCGCCGTCGAGTCGATGCGGACGGCGCCGGGAAGCAGGAACTGGCTGAAGTGGGCGAATGCGTAGTACTCGTCGTTGCGGCTGACTGCGCCGGTCTGCGAGTCGATCGTGACCACGCCCTTGCAGGCATCGCAGCCTCCGAAATGCGGGCCGTGGTTCTCGTCGAGCGCCAGGTTCCAGTACACCACGCCACGCGCCCATTGCCGGATGCCCGTCACCAGCAGATTGCGCGTGAACCAGATCAGTTCGCCGTTGACGCTCGACGCCCAATCGCCGCCGGAGCACTCGGTGATGTAGGCGTCCTTCTGGGGAAATGCGCGATGCACGCGTCCCTGTTCATACTGGCTGCCTTCATAGCAGTGCCAGGCGACGCCATCGATGTAGCGTGCCGCCTCGGGATCGCCCAGCACGCTCAAGGGCTGCTCGGGATGGCTCCAGTTATGGTCCCATTCGAGAATGCTCACCTTCGACTTGCGGTTGGCGAGCTTCGGGCCGAGGTGCTGGCCGACGATGCGCGCGCGCTGCTCGGCGGTCATTTCCATGCCCGGATAGGTGATCGGCACGAACGCCGGTTCGTTCTGCAAGGTCAGCGCGGCGATCGGGATATTGTTGCTGCGGTAAGCGTCGAGATATTTGACGAGATAGTCCGCGTACGTGCTTTCGTACCGCTCCAGCAGGCTGCCGCCGATCAGGTTTTCGCTGGTCTTCATCCACGCCGGGGCGCTCCACGACGAGGCGATGATGTAGAGATCGGGATGGACCCCGAGCGCTTCGCGCACCGTCGGTATGACGTACTGCAGATTGGGCGCGACATTGAAGTGTTCCAGCTGCGGATCGGTCTGGCCCAGCGGCACGTCGTCCAGCGTATACGGCTCCAGCGAGAAGTCGGAGGCGCCGATGGTCAGGCGCATCATGCTCAGGTTGAGGCTGGGCGGCGGGCCGTACAGCTCCCGCAGCAGGGTCTTGCGCTGCAGCGCGTTGAGCTTGTTCTGGAACAGCCACGCCGACGAGTCGGTCATCGCCGCGCCGAAACCGACCATGGTCTGGTAGCGGCTGTGGACGTCGATCACCACATCGGAGGTCGTGGATGCACGCGCCGTCATGTCGACGTCGGGCTGTCGCGCGAGCCTCAGCCGCCGGTCTTCGGTGCTCAGCCAGACATCGACCGCGGGCAGCATGCGCGGCGGCGGAACGGCTCTGGAGGCCGCCGTGGGTCGTTCGAAGCGTGGTGCGTAGAAGGCGGCGAGGGTGATCAAGGCGATCAAGGCGACGAGCACCTTGTCCGCTCGGGTGGATCCGGACCCGCGCTCATCCATGGCACGCGTCCTGCCGATCGCCCCTGTGGTGATTCCTTTGGATCATGAAGCTCCGGCTCTTGCGTCAAACCAGGCGGTCACATCGGTGCTGAAAACCGAGCCCCGTCCGCCCCCGGAATCCGGGAAAGCGAGCCCGGCACCGCTCCTCGCAGCATAGCGAACCTGGCGACGTTTGACGGGGGCGCAGGGGCGTGAAAAGGGCGCGCCGTCCGGGTTTCAGTGCTTGAGCTCGCCCTGCGCCGCCAGGGCTTCTTCGGGGAAGGCATTCACCTTTCCGTCGAAGCGGCGACGATCGACCACGGCGATGGCCACCCGGTCGTGCGGCAGGAACACCACGACATACGCCTTGTTCCAGCGTCCGCTGTAGCGCGGCAGGCGGACATGGGCTTCCAGCAAGTCGCCATCGCCCCCGCAGTGCAGGGTATCCGGCGAACCGCACGGCAGGATCCGCTGCCAGGACACGATCACCGTCCGTTCCGCCGACCAGGCCGGCGTGATCGCTTCGCCCGAGTGCAACACCACGGGTGCTGCCGGCGTGAGAGGTTCCCACGCGTCACCGTCCGGACTTTTCAGCGGATCGAGATAGAAATCGGCATGAACGATCGCGTTCGATGACTGGTTGGCAAAGGCCCATTGCAGCCTTCGCGCCGTTTGCACGCGATCCCAGGCATCGCGTCCGCCGCCGGCCCATGCCCCCCAGGCGACGGCCATGATGAGCGCCGCAACAGGAAACAGTGCCAGAGGGAAGTACAGGAAGGTGAAGCGCCGGCGGCGCCGCATCCGCAGCCAGCGACCTCCCAGCAGGAGGCCGGCGAGGGGCAGCGCGGCGCTTCCGGACACAGCGAGATAGGCAGCGCCAAGCCCGGCGCCCAGCGCGCTCCAGGTGCCCTGGAGGCGGCCGGTTTGCACATAGAGCGAGCTGCCGAGAAACGCCAGGATCGCCAGCGCCAGCGCACAGGCGAGGCCGATAAGGAGGCCGAGCCCCATGGCGCCTGGTAGGGAGCGCGTCTGGAGGGCTGGATTGGCGGGTTCGGGCATGGCGGCCGTCGTTGCCGTGAGGAGAAAGGGGGTACTCGTTACGCGGATGCCCCAGAGAGTCCCTGGCTGCTTCGCTTCGTGCACCGACGAATGAAGCGTGTCCGCAGCGGAAGCGGCGGCGGCATCCTGGCCGCCGCTCCGTGCGCGTGGCGTAGTCGCCGGCGCTTACCGCCCGCCGATCTGCTGCACCGGCCCCGACGGCTGCTGCGCCTGCGCTTGCGATTGCTGCTGCGCCTGGGCCTGCGCGTGTCCCTGCGCCTGTTCATGCTGCTGGTACTTGTCCATCGCCTGCGGCCACTGCGCCGCGCTCTGCTCCATCGAGGTGTTCGCGGCGGCCGTGGGCACGCTGGTCACCTTGTCGAAGAAGTGGTCGCGCGAACCCGGGGGCATCTGCACGGCGAACAGCTTGCTGCCGTCCTGGCTGAGCGCCACCTGGTCGATGCGGCTGAGACCATCGGCGCGGGCGGAGACCGTCACGGCCGAGGCGATGTTGTCGGTGTGCTGGTCCGGCGTGCGGCCAAGCTGGCGATCCAGCGCCTGCACGTGCCCACGCGCCTGCTGGAACATCCCGTGGTCGGGATGCGACGGATCGTCCAGGCGGGTGGGACCCTGCTTCTGCGGATCGGCGACGTACTGGAAAGTATCGCGGGTGTCGTGGAAATGGGACGCGATGGGCGGGTTGGTGCTCTTGTCGAGGAACGGCATGGGGCTGCGATCGACGCCGAGAGCGAGGCCATTCTCCTCGAGAGTCCTGCGGTTCATGCCGAGCTCGGCGAGGTTGACGCTCATCTCGGCGCGGTCGCCAGCGGGGCGTCCTACGGCGTAGGCGCGCTCGGCTTTCACTGCCTCGCTCACCAGTCCGGCGCCGTAGTAGTTGCGGTATTCCGAGGTGCCGCTCGGCCCCAGCCCCAGATGCGGGTCGGTCAGCAGGTTCTTGGTGATGCCCTCGACGTTGCGGTCGGTGAGCGGCATCGACAGATCGGGATTGAGTTCGAGGTTGGGCTTGAGCGTGTAGGTCGGCTTGCCATCCTTGTCAGTCCCGACATCGATGAAGTTCTGGGCATCGCTGACATTGCGCTGGTAGAGGTCGCCCAGCGTGAGCGGCCCGCGCTTGGCCTCGGCAAACTCCTTCTGCGCCGCGCTCACGTCTGCGTTCCAGCCGGAGATCTGCCCGCCGGCCTCGTCGCGAAGGTTCTCCTTGACCATCTTGCCGATCGGCTGCGTGTAGTCGTGGTCGCGTTGCGGAGACGAGGCGACTCGCTGGATGTCGGACTCGAAGGTCCGCTCGGCTTGTTCGATGCGCTCGGCGTTCAGGGCATGCTGCACTTCGTGCCCCAGCGTGTTGGTCAGGCTTTTGCGGTCGTCCTGGTAAGGGTCGTTCGCCCTCGCCTGCGGATCGGTCGGCTCGTTGGAAAGTGCCCCGGGCTTTATCTGCATCGCGCGATCGCCCGGGAGATACTGGCCGGAAGCGTTGGCATGGGCGTCGAGCAGCTGGATATGCTCCAGCCGCCCTTCCTTCACGGCACGGTTCACTTCGTCCATCAGCGCCGGCGAGCGATCGATGGCGTGACGCAGGTTCTGTTCGTATTCCGGCAGCACGCCGGGCTGCTTGCCAAAGTCGGTGACGATGGCATTCGCTTCAGGGCTCAACGGCATTGTGGGTCTCCTTACCTCACCAGCACGCGCTTGACGCAGCGGGTGCCCGCTGCGCTGTCTTCATCCTTGGCTTGGGCATACATGGGGTACACCTCGACGCGCAGGCCGGGCTTGTCGAAGGCATCGAACTTCCAGCGGCCGTGTTCGCCATGGGCGGGGTGGCGCTGGAACCCCATGCCTTCCAGCGCGGCGGCGAACGCCGCGTAGTCCGGCTCGCAGGCGTTCACCGGCGCGGCGTTGGCGTTAGGCACGGGGTCGATGCCCAGTTCCATCTGCGGCACGTCGTGCGGGCGCAGCAGATAGCGCCGTACGCCTAACGTCCAGTTGCCGGGCAGCTGCTGGCCGAAGCCGAACATGCCTTCGTCCATCGCGTGGACTTGCTTGCCCATCACCCGCTGCATCAAGTCCGGGGTCACGTCGGTGACGGCGTGGATGCCACGGATCAGCTCCAGCATGCGCTGGAGCGCCTGCGTTGCGGAGAGATCCTGTGGGGGAGCGGAAGTCGGTGTCGTCATCGCGTCATGGTCCTTCACGTCTGCATGGAACATCGCCGGTGAGGCGTTGGGAAACACCAAGGTGCCCGAAACGGCAAGGGCACCCATCACCAGCAAGCGGCGGCCTAACCCTGGCCTGGGCGGGTTCACGGGTGTCATGGTGGCACATTCTGGTTGGCAGGGTCCGGTCAGCGCAACACCGGTCCGCGAGGCCGGGTCACGGAAAGCCGGCAAGTGTGAGTCGCGGCACATCGTTCCCACGCGCCTGCGCTTTGCCCCACGATCGCCGCTGCCGGCGTTGGGTGCGAGCGCGGCATCCGTGCCCTCGCGCCGATCGCGCCACGCCATCGGTGCATCCGGGGGAATGTCATGAGGCGACGGGCGATGGCGGCGTGCCCACTGGCCATGCGTTCGGCCTGCGGCCGACGCACGATCCGATCACTCACTGGCCGGTGCCGGTCGGCAAGTGGCTGACGACGAGTGGCTGGCGACGATCAGCGTCGTCCCGGGCGCCGCGGTGCACCAGTCGCGGCGCGATCGTTCATGGCGACGCGGGAAGCGCTTGCGCTTGGGCAGTCCTGTCATCGCCGAGAGTCTGCGCCTCGGGCGCGGTGCTGGCGCCATTGTTCGCGGGTAAGGCGGCGCCGGGCGCGAGTGGCGCGGCGATATACGCAGGGCCGGCTTCCTGCGACAGCGAATTGGCTTCGGCCTGCTTGTTCATCACGATGATGCTGATGCGCCGATTGATCGGATCGCTCGGATTGGCGCGGTCGAACGGCACGGAAGCGGCCAGTCCCACCACGCGGGCGATCTTCTCTTCCGTCAAGCCACCGGTGAGTAGCGCGCGTCGCGCGGCGTTGGCGCGATCGGCGGAGAGTTCCCAGTTGCTGTAGTGATGATCGCTGTTGTACGGCGCGTCGTCCGTGTGGCCGGAGAGGCTGATGCGATTGGGCACACGATCGATGAAGCCGGCCAGCTCCTGCAGGATCGTCGTGGTGTACGGGCGTAGCTGCGCGCTGCCCAGGTCGAACATCGGGCGGTTCTGCTTGTCGACGATCTGGATGCGCAGGCCTTCGGGCGTGATGTCCAGTAGCAGCTGGTCCTTGAAAGGTGCGAGTGCCTGACTGCTCTGGATCGCCGCCTGCAACTGCTGCATCAGCTCTTCCAGTCGCGCGCGTTCCTGCTGGCGCGCCGCTTTCTCGATTTCGCGGGGATCGGCGCTGGCCGTGGCGGCACCTTGCTGCGTGCCGCCGGGCGCGCGCGACAGGTCCTTCGCGCCGCCGAGTTTGATCATGCTGGTGCTGGCGCCGCCCGGACCCGTGCGGCCCGGAGGCGCCATGGTGGCGGTGCCCGGGGTCATGCTGGGATTCTTGAAGTATTCGGAGATGGCCGCGCGCTGCTCGCGCGTGCCCGCGCCGATCAGCCACATCACCAGGAAGAACGCCATCATCGCCGTGACGAAGTCGGCGTAGGCCACTTTCCATGCGCCGCCATGATGGCCGTGACCCTGGCGCTTGACGCGCCGGACGATGATGGGCGCCAGCTCGCGTTCCTCGCTCACGCCGTGGCCTTGGCGCGCGGCGTGGCCTTGAGGTGCTCTTCCAGGTCCTGGAAGCCGGGACGGGTGTTGGCCGAAAGCGACTTGCGCGCGAACTCCACCGCCACCTTCGGGTTGTAGCCGCGCAGGTTCGCCAGCAGGGCAACCTTCACGCACTCGAATGCCTTGCCCTCTTCTTGTACGCGGTTCTCCATGGCCGCGCCCAGCGGTCCGACGAAGCCGTAGCAGAGCAGGATGCCGAGGAAGGTGCCGACCAGCGCGCCGGCGATGTGCATGCCGATGCGCGAGGTGTCGCCGTCGAGCTGCGACATGGTGGTGACGATGCCCAGCACCGCCGCGACGATGCCAAAGCCGGGCAGGGCGTCGGCCATCTTCGTCACCGCCAGCGCGGGCGCCATCGCCTCGTGGTGATGCGTTTCCAATTCCACTTCCAGCAGTTGCTCCAGCTCGTGCGGATTCATGCTGCCGCCGACGATCAGGCGCAGGCAGTCGGTGGTGAACTCAATCAGATGATGCTCGCGCAGAAGACGCGGATAGGCCGAGAACAGCGAGCTGGACTGCGGATCCTCGATGTGCGACTCGATGGTGAGCAGGCCTTCCTTGCGGATCAGGCCGAACAAGTCGTAGAGCATCGACAGCAGGTCGACGTAGTCCTGCTTGTGGTACTTCGGTCCTTTCAGCAGCCCGACGGCGTCGCGCAGGGCCGCCTTCACGACCTTGGCCGGGTTCGCCGAGAGAAACGCGCCGAGCGCGCCGCCGCCGATGATCAGCAGCTCATAGGGCTGCCACAGCGCAAGCATCTGCCCGTGAGACAGCAGAAAGCCGCCGAGCACGCACGCAAGGACCACGAAGGCTCCGACCAAGACCAGCATATTCGCTCCGGAAGACGGAGCTCACGACTCCGCGCAGAGGTCTTATCGGCGACGGCTGTAGAAAATTGAGCGCGACCCGGCACGCGCTTGATCCGCTGCGGGCCGTCGCAGGTAAACTCGCCGCTCGCGAAGGGATCGCATCGGTACGGAGACTGAGGACCATGTTCGGATGGTTTCGCAAGGGAACGCTGTTGGGTGGCGAGCTCAGCCAGTGGCAATTCGATTGCTTCGGCTGGCTGCTTCGGCACTGCGGCGGCATGGACGCGCTCAGGCAGCGCCCGCTGGTTCAGCCGACGCCGCGCTTTTTCCCGGAACGCGGCCTCACCGGCCAGGCGATGGCCGAAGCTCTCTTCGCACGCGTGCGCGACTACGCCGGCATGGCCGACTGGCCATGCGAGCTGCACGTCCAGGAAGCCGATCCCAATCCGCTCGTCGCTCCGACCCTGCTGGTGCAGAACAGCCCTTCGTCGCCCGCGGGGACATTCCGCGCCACCGAAGGCGGCGCGATCATCACCTATCGCCTCGACCGGGCACACGATCCCATGAGCCTCGTGGCGACCTTCGCGCACGAGCTGGCGCATTACCGGACAGCGGGATGTTCCGAGCCACCGCCCGGCGGCTGGGAGGTGTGGGAGCATGCGACCGATCTTGCCGCGGTGTTCCTCGGCTTCGGCCTGTTCCTGGCCAATTCGCGCTTCAACTTCTCCCAGTTTTCGGACGGGCAGACGATGGGATGGAAGTGGCGCCAGCAGGGCTATGTGTCCGAACCGGAGATCCTCCACATGCACGCCATTCGCTGCGCCTTGCTGGGCACGCCGGCGCGCGACACCCTGGAACACCTGAAGTCGTCGCTGCACGGCATCTATCGGCGTGTGCTGCGCGACGTGGAGCGTTCGGCGGGCGAGCTCGCCCGGCTGCGCGAGCCGTTGCCGACGACGGCAACGGCCGGCTGATCGACGCCTCGCGCGGCGCACCGACAACGCGTACCCCAGGACACGGACGCATGGACAACCGACTTCCCATCAACCTTTGCGACGTAAAGACACCGGACGGTCTGGCGACCTTCGCGACCCTCGTGTCGCCGGAGGACATGGCCAGCAAGGGACTCGTCACGCAGGCGATCCTCGGGCAAGTGCTGGACCGGGGCCGGAAGGACGACCTGCTGGCGCCCGACAATTTCGCCCGCAACCGTGCCTTCGTGGATTTCATGCAGGACGTGATCCGGAAGCACGGGCCGTCGGCGCCGAACCTCATCGCTGCGGCGCGAGCGCAGCGAAGCGGTTGGGTTTACATCGTCGACGGCAGAACGCCTACGCCGCAGGGAGCTGTTCCGCCGGAGGACATCATCGGTGGCTTCCAGGTCGAGGGCGGCGACGTCGTGGCGGACTCCTACCTGGCCAACCCGAACCACCGCATCCTCTCCCAGCACGGTTTCCTTCAGCTCGATCCGTTCCTTCGGCAACGGTTGCTGGACGAACTGGCGGCGTGCGACTGACGGAGCAGCGAGGGACTCACAAGCACACACCTCTGGGACCGGACACGTCCGCATTGGCGTCACGTCCGACCCTCCGTTCCGGCCGCGCAAGGCTGCGCAGCGTGTGCAGGCCGAGGGTCCGCGCCGAAGGTGAGGAAGCTCGCCAACGCCAGCACCCACGCACCCGCGCCTCCATAGAGCATCACCCAGCGGAAGCCGTGGACGAGCGCGTCGTGCGCCAGGGTTGCCGACGGCGAAGCAGGCAGCGCCAGATCGCCGGAGGCGATCCGGTGGGCGACCAGCCGCAGTTCCGCGCCATCGATGTCGCCCATCCCTGCGTGCCTGAGGTAGGCCGCGATGCCCTCGATCAACAGAAATCCCATGAGCGCGATATGGATGGCCAGCGTGATCAGCCGTGCGCTCATGTCGATTCCCGAGGCCATGCCGGCGCGTGCCGTGGGCACCGAACCGGTCGTGGTATTGCTCACCGGCGTGTTGGTCATGCCCAGCCCGACGCCGGCGAGTACGCAGCCGGCCAGCAGCGCCGGCAGCCCCAATGCCGTGGAAGCATGCAGCTGCATGACGAAGAAGCCGAGCCCGATCGTGACCAGCCCCGTCGGAATCACCGCGCGCGGCCGGTGCCGCGCCGCCAGGCGCTCGGCGAGTGGCGGTACCACGAGCGTCGGCAAGGTGTAGGCGAGCAGGGCGAGCGCGGAGGTCGCGACGCTGTAGCCGAGCACCGACTGGAAATAGATGGGCAGGTAGATCATGAAAGGCCAGAAGCTGACGTTCATGCCCATGGAGCCGTAGAGCGCGCCCGCGAACGAACGGATGCGCAGCACGGCGAAGTCGAACATCGGATGTGCCTGGCGCTTCTCCACGTACAGGAACGCGGAGAAGCTCAGCACAGACACCAGCAGCGTGCCCCACGTCTCCGGATTCGCCAGGCCCAGCGTGGGTCCCTGCGTGATGAAGAACGTCAGCCCGAACACCGCCAGCGACATCGAGACGATGCCGGCAAGATCCAGATACCGGGCGTCGGGATCGCGCGACTCGTCCACGCTGTAGTGGATCAAGATCAGCGTGAGCACCGCCAGCGGTGCCTGGATCAGGAACACCCACGTCCAGTCGAGCAGGACGGCGATGGCGCCCCCGACCATCGGCCCGAAACCCAATCCGACGCCGAAGATGATGCCCCACGCGGCGAACGCGCGGCTGCGCGAAGGACCGGCCTGGAACTGATGCGACAGCGCGGCGATCTGGCAGATCACCATGGCCCCGCCGCTCATGCCCTGGAGAAAGCGCGCGGCGATCAACACCGAGGCGTCGCGCGCCCATCCGCAGGCGAGCGAGGTGATGCCGAAGGCCAGCACGCTCAGCAGCAGCATGCGCTTGCGGCCATAGCGGTCGGCCAGCGTGCCGGCGGCCATCAATACGGTGGTACAGGCGATGGTGTACGCATTCATGATCCACTGCGCGCCATCGAAACCGGCCTGCAGTTCTTTCTCGATGGTGGGCAGCACCGACGGGACGCTTGAGATCTCCAGGCCGAACATCAGTGCGGCGAGACAGATCGCGACCGCGGCGATGGCGTTTCGATGGGGAGAATCGGGATGAGCGCGAGAGAGAGGCACGAGTCGCTCCGGTGAAGGCGGGGATGATCGGTCGTCCGGTCGCCATCCGCGCAGGCGCAGACCGCGCGGGCTCGACCGCGGCGCTCGCCATCGCAGGGAAGGGGATCGGGCATCCGCCGCGGGGCGGCGCGCGCCCGGTTCGCACGGATGCTTCAGCGCCGGCCGCCGGTTCTTGCCGGCGGTATCGGCGAAGTCATTGTCGGCACCGGGCACTCATGACGGAAATGATTTATTTTTGTAGCGCCCATTATGGGTCGTCATCATTGGACCGCCATGGACTTCGATCCCGCCCTGCTGCGTGCCTTCGTCGCCGTCAAGGAAGCGGGCGGCTTCACGCGCGCCGCCCAGCGCCTGAATCTGACTCAGTCGGCCATCAGCCATCAGATCCGCCGGCTGGAAGAGCAGGTCGGCCGGCAGCTGCTGTTCCGCACCACGCGTGCGCTGACATTGACCGAGGACGGTGAGGATTTCCTGCAATACGCGGAGAAGATCCTCGACACGCTGGACACCATGTCGCGCCGCTTCCGTCCTTCGCCGGTATCCGGCGTGGTGCGTTTCGGTGTGCTGGAGAACTTCCTCGGCGACCGGCTGGCGGTCTTGCTGCGCCAATACGGCCGAGCGTTTCCGTCGGTCCGGCTCGACGTGAGCGTCGGCATGAATCTGGACCTCATGCCGATGATCAAGGCCGGCGAACTGGACCTGGCGGTGGTGATGCTCGCGCCCGAAAGCAAGGAAGGCACGCCGCTGCGCCGGACCCAGTTCGTCTGGGCCGCCGCCGACACCTTCGACATCCCGGCCGGCGAGTCGCTGCCGTTCGCGTTCTTCCCTTCGCCCTGCATCAATCGCCAAGTGGGCACGGCGTCGCTGGAAGGCAGGGACGTGCCCTGGCACGTCGTGTTCACCTCGCAGAGCCAGCAGGGGATCCGCGCCGCGGTGCTGGCGGGGCTGGCGGTCACGGTGCTGGCGCGCGAGGACGTCGAGCCCGGCATGAAGATCCTCGACGGCCAGTACGGTTTGCCGCCCTTGTCCAAGGCGGACTTCAGCCTGGTCTGGAGCGCCGGCGGCAAGACGCCCGCGGCCATGGAGCTGGGCCGGATGATGGAGCAGCTCACGCGGTCGCCGCGAAAGGATGCACGCGCCTGACCGGCTATCCGTCGGCACGGGATTCCGCGATCATCCGCGCAACTTCGGGGGGAACGTCGGGCGCATATGCGGAAGGGGATCGTCGTCCTGCTGTTGGTGATGGCGGGCCTGGTCGCGCTCCACGTGTGGCGCCAGAAGCCGCGCGCGCTGCCTGTCGGCACGCTGGTGACCGACGCCCCGGTCCAGGTCGATCTGGACTCGGGCACGCGCCTGCAGCGCGGCGACTTCACGCTTGTCACCCGTGCCCGGTTCGCGCTGACGGCGCGCGTGCTGTCGCGCGAGGACTATCGCTTCGATGCGGGTGCCGCGCTCGCGCCGGTGGATCTGGCGCTGGGCTGGGGCCGCATGTCCGACAGCACCGTGCTGGCGAAGATCGACATCAGCCAGGGACATCGCTTCTACCACTGGCATGTCGACGCGTTCCCGATCCCCAGGCGCGAGATCGAGACCTCCAGCGCCAACATGCACATGATTCCCGCCACCGATGCCGTCCGCCGCGAACTGGAACGCGTGCGTCCGGGCGAAGTGATCCACCTGGAAGGTTTTCTCGTCGACGCCAGTCGACGCGACGGTTGGCAATGGCATACCTCAATGACGCGGGAAGACACCGGCGACGGCGCGTGCGAGCTGGTCTACGTGGAAGACATCGGGGCAGCCGCGCCGTAAGCGGAGGCGTCGCATGCTCCTGCTTCCGCGGAAGGCCCTATGCTGCGGCCGCCCCCCCATGGAGAAAACTGATATGAAATCGCTCTTCGCCTTTCTCCTGGCCGTATCGATGCCCGGCCTGGGTATCACGGCCGAGGTCTCTGCACCGTCGCCGTTGCTCGGCACTTGGTCGGTGGACACGTCGCGCCTGCCCATGGCGCCCGAGGCGCGACCGAAACGCGTGACGATCGCCTTCGGGGACGCCGGCGGCGGGAAGTGGACGACGCAGGTGGACATTACGGACGCCGCCGGCGTGAAAATGCATTCGACGTCTACGGCCGCGCTGGACGGCACGGCCGCGCCGATCAAAGGCGGCATCGAGGCCGACACCGCGGCGCTGAGGCAACCCTCCGAAGACGTTCTGATTATTGCGCTGAGCAAGGGGGGCGTACCGGGTTCGACGCGTGTGTATACGGTCGGCGCAGGCGGCGAGACGCTGACCGAAACGGCCGTCTATTTCGCCAACGACGGTTCGCCGATCATGCGTACGCATTACTTCAAGCGCTTGCGCTAGCGACGCGATCGACGGCGTACGGAGCCAGGCGTCACAGGGCGCGCAGCGCATTGCCCAATGATGCCGCGTCGGCGCATGCATCCGTCAGCTTCATGCAAGTCGCGGTGCACTGGCGTCGACGCGGCCGCCGTGCGCTATGCTCGCCGCGGCTTCCATGGCGGGCATGGCGCCTGTCCACTGGGCCTGGGGGAGGCTCATGAACGAATCGATCCGGCAGGCTGCGCAACGCATCCTCGCGAACATGCAGTACACCTTCGGCAGCGGCGGGTTCACTTATCTGCCCGCGCGAGAGCCGGATTTCCGCCACCTGGATCTGGGCGCCTACCGGCGCTTCCAGAGCGATCACGAGACTCAGCGTTTCCGACACCTGTGCGACATGGAGATCGCCGAGATCACCGCCTCGCCGACCACGCTGGTCGCGCGGACGTTCATTCGCTGCATGGCATCCATGCATGGCACCGTGGTCGGTGAGTACTACCAGGTGCGGCCGCGCATGAGCCGCCTGCTGCGTCTGCTGCTGCGGGGACTGGTCAACGGGCGTTGGGTGGACTCACCGAAGTTCTTCTTCAGGACGCTGAAGACCAAACACTGTGTCGGCTACACCACGGAGTTGAGCAACGGACACTTTCTCACCACCAGCAACGCGCAATCCGCCGGCAACATCGAATCGCCGCCGACCATCGACAGCGAGTTTCACCCTTACGGCACGCCCGGGCGGATCGTCATGGAAAGACACTTCGAACGCCTCAAGGCGCTGTTGCAGGCATCGCCCGGCCTAGGCCCCCACCGGCTGTCCAGCGAGGACGAGCTGTTGGAGAGCTGGCGCAGGATGAAACGTCAGAAGGACGCGTTCCGTGCGGCGAAGCAATGGGTCTCGCAGCCGGAACTTGAGAAGATGTCGAGCGGCCATCCCGAACTGGCGGCGGCCGTGTACGAGGAAATCCGCAGGCAGCTGAGCATGGGCATGGGCGTGGAAAGCCAGGCCGGCGACTGACCGCTGCGGTCGCGAAGACATCTGTCAAAACGTCGCGGCCGGGGCGATGAGGCCGGCGTACCGTGCCTGTCCGGTCCGGTACGGCGCTCCCCGGACTTGCACGTGCCGTTCTTCGCCGTGCTAACGTTTTGCGGCGTGCGCCGGGGGGCGCCGCGCCAACAGGGGACATCATGGCAAATCGCAATCAGCCGGTACGCTGGTACTGGCCGACGTTCGGCAACGTCGCCGACGCGGTCCAGGCATCCAATCAGGGTATGTGGGCGGCCGTGTTCTGCGCCGCCGTCACGGCCATCATGGCCACCGCGAGCATCTTCGCGGCGAACGGCATCATGGGCGTTCGCCCGTCGGCTTACGTCGACGCCCTGCTTTTCGCGGTCATTGCGTGGCGTATCCACGCGCGTTCCAAAGCTTTCGCGATCGCCGGCCTGTGCCTGTTCGTGCTCGAGAAGGTCTTCCAGATAGCCACGCATCCGGAAACGCTCCGCTTCGGCGCCATTCTGGCCGTGATCCTGCTGCTGTGCTTCATCAGCGGCGTGCGCGGCACCTTCGCCTATCACCGTTTCGCGGCGGAAGGCGCGGTGCAGGGCGTCTGATTCCGCCGCGAGCGGGGAACAACAAGGAGGAACGATGAACAGGGGTCATGTGTCGTGGTGTCTGTGGGCGATCGGCGCGGCATTGATCGCGCTGAGCTGGTTCGGCACCGTCGACAGGCAGTTCGGCTGGATGGGGTTCTTCGCGGGACTGGTCGGAAGCGTGCGGCATCCCGGCGCTTCCGCGCCGGAAGAGGACGTGTGGGAACACGACTCGCCTGAAGCCTGAGGACGTTCGCGCAAGCGGCGGTCGAGCGAGCCCGCCGATGCGCGTCCGCGTTGTCGCGGGCGCGCAGGGCTACGCGCGGAGCTCCTCAGGGCGTCGGCAGCTGAGCATCGAAGAACGCGTAGATATCGGCGTACTCCGTCGCCTCCGCGTTTAGCGAGACCTGGATGCCATGACCGCCGTTGGCGTTAGTGCGGATCCAGATCGGCTTGCCGCTGGTATTGGACGCACGCAGCTTCGCCGCATACTTGCCGGTCTCCCAGGGCGACACGCGGCTGTCGTTGAGACCGACGTCCAGCATCACGGCCGGGTAAGCCGTCTTGGGGCGGATGTTCTGATACGGATCCATCGCGAGCATGTAGGGGAAATCGGAAGCCTTGCGCGGGTCGCCCATCTCGCCGATGAGGTTGGCGCCGTTGGTGCCGTGCATCATGCGCACCGGATTGAGAACCGCGACGCGGAATACCGCGGCGCCGAACTGCCCGGGATAGTCGTCCACCGCCGCGCCGATCAGCAGGCCGCCGCCGCTGCCGGCGATGAGGCCGGTGCGTTCCGGACGGCTGTAGCCCAGCTCGCTCAGGCGCGCCACGCCCGCGACGAAATCCTCCACGCCCTTGTGCTTGTTGGGTCCTTTGCCGGCCACGTGCCAGTCCTCGCCTTTCTCGCCGCCGCCGCGTACGTGCGCATAAGCGAAGACGTTGCCGTGCTTGACCCACTCCAGCCGCACCGGCGTGAACGCCGGCACCAAGGTAAGCCCGAAGCTGCCGTAGGCGAGCAGGATCGCGCGGTGGCTGCCGTCCGGCACGGCGTCCTTGCGATGGAGGATGGTGAGCGGCACGCGCGTGCCGTCCTTGCTGGTCAGCTCGGTCTCGGTGACTTCGATCATGCTGTAGTCGGCCGGGCTCGCCTGGTCCTGGCCGAGTGTGTGCATGGCGCGGTCCGCGGGGTCGTAGCGCCAGGATTTGGGCGGCGTGGTCCAGCCGCGCAGTTCGAGCACGAAGCCGTCCTGCTGGCTGTAGCCCTGGAACAGCGAAGCCGAGCCCGGCAGAGGCATCGGTACCGCTTCGTCCTTGCCGGTGGCGTAGTCGACGCGGCGCACGCTGTCGATGCCGTTCCTTGCCACTTTGACGTACAGGGCGTCGTGTGCGGCGAGCAGTTGCTTCGTATCGGTGAGAGAAAGGCCGACGATGATCTCGTCGTCCTTCAGCGGCATGAGCGGCCTTGCGTCCGCCAGGGTCGCTTCGGGACGCGACAAGTCGAGCGCGAGCAATTCGCCGTTGGAGTGCCCGCGTGTGGAGATCAGATAGAGCGTGTCGCCGTGGAGCGCAGCGGCCTGCACCTTGTCGTCCATGTCCGCGATGCACCGCCACTGGGCGCCGGCCTTGATCGCCTCGGACTGGGGCGCCACGCAGAATCGCGCCTCAGGCTGGGCGCCATTGGCCAGCGCGATGGCCCAGCGCGAGCCGGCGGGGAACTCGGCGCCGGGAAAGCGATTGGAGGGAATCGGGAACGAGGCGTTGCTGCCTTCGCCCGTGCCGGCGCGCAGCAGAATCGGATCCTCCGACGCGGGCGAGCCCAGACGATGAAAGCGCAGGCGCATGTCCTGGATCGGATCGCCTCCGGTGCGCTGGTCGGGCGGCGCCATCTGCGTGTAGGCGAAGCCGCTGCCATCAGGCAGCCAGTACGCGCCGAACTCGCCCCACACCGGTTCTTCCGCATCGCCGGTGGGCTTGCCGGTGGCCACGTCGAATATCTCCAGCCGTGTCACTTCCTTGCCGTCACGGTCGGTGTTCACCGCGACCTTGCTGCCGTCGGGAGACGGTTCGTACGTCGTGATCGAAGCGTGCCCGCCGTCCTGCAGCGTGGCCGGATCCAGCAGCACGCGCTCGCTGCCATCCTTCTCGCGAACCATCAGCGTTCCGCTGCCGCCGCCTTCCTGGCGGATGAAGAACAACCGGCCGCCCACGTAGCGTTGCCCGCGATGAATCACCGTGCTGCCGCTGGTCCTGCTAAGCACCTGCTGCCACGCCTTCAAGGTGGGCAACGCATCGAGCTTGGCGCGCGTGTATTGCCCCTGCGCGGCGAGCCAGCGCTGGAATTCCGCGTTGTTCTCGCCTTCCATCCATCGATACGGATCGTGCAGCGTGTGGCCGAACACCTGATCGACGACGTCGGTCGCGCGCGTCGGCGGTGGACTGTCGTTGTTCGCTTGGTTCTTGCCGCCGCTGTCCGCGGCGTAGGCGGACGATGCGCCGAGCGCGAAAGCGCAGGCGGCGAGGGCGAGGCGCGAGGAAAAGAGGCGATCCATGTCGATGTCCCAATAAAGAACCGGAATGGCCGAAGAGTATCGTTATTCGGCTGACCGTCGGTGCGCACCGCCATCAGTCATGTCTCGCTGCGGAATGTGATGCGCATCGCGTTCGTGCGGCATGCCGCGAAGGCGCCGAGCGCGCTCGATGGCCGACGAACCCAGGCGCGATGCGGGATCACATTCCCTTCACGTGCTCGGGCGGTTGATGAGTGTTCGGACATGAGGGCATGCCCGTCAGGGCATCTCAAGGACACGGCCATCGCAGTGGCCATAGCGCATGCGGGGGGCATTGCGTGACGGAACGGACAGTTCGCGGCGGGGACGCCGCGCAGGACAAGATCGATGGCACGGATGCCGCCCTTCGGCGCATCGCGCCGCCAGCGGCACGCACCGCCGCTCGCGCGAGGGCCCGCCGGCCGAAGCTTCCGGTGCAAACACGTTTTCCGCCATCCCGACCCGCCCCGGCCTGAGCGCCGGATGCCCGCGGGTCGCGCAGGCTTTCGCTCATCCCATCGCAGCAGCGCTCACTGCGGTAAGGCAAGTGCGTCAAACCGAGCGCCTTGTTTTCAACTCAATCAACGGAAGGAGAGATACCCATGCAGACCGAGAGCATCCTGGAAGGCTGGCTGAAGGGCTCCGACAGCGTGAACGGCTACGCCAATCCGGCGGGTCCGCTGTACACCGAGGGTCAGGTGGTGACGATCGCCGCCGCGACCAACACCGATATCGCGCTGATGACCAACTGCAGCGGCTGCACCGCCTCGCGTCCCGGCTACTGCTGTTGATCCACTTCGCCGCAGCCGTGGCTTTGCCACGGCTGCGGACGAACCCATTCTTCGGCTGACGGGTGCAGAACATGGGCGACGCGCCTTCGAACGATACGTTCGCGGTCATCATCGATTTCCTGACGTCAGATGCGCGACGTTCCGCGGTCGACGCCATCGCCGCGCAACCGAACATGAGCGCTGCCGAACACGCGGTGCTGGCACGCGAAGCCGAACGCGCGTTGCGCGACAGCGCCGAACGCAAGCTCAACCGCGTGCTGCTGCTGGAACTGCACGCGGCCAAACTGTCCGGTCAACTGACCGCCGGCAGCGAAAGCGGCAAGTTCGCGCAGTTCCTGGCGCTGGCGACGCAAGAGGATTTCAAGGACGCGCTGAGGCGCCGGTATCCGGCGCTGGAAGCGCGCCTGGCGCGCGCGCTCGGGCAACTGGGCGGCGCAGTCGCTCGCATGGCCGCGCGGATCGCGGCCGATCGCGATGCCCTGTCGATCTTCGTGGGCCACCCGGTAGGCGAACTGCGCGCCGTGAGGCTCGGCGAGGGCGACGTGCATGAAGGCGGCCAGACCGTCGCGCAACTCGAATTCGCCGGCGGCAAGCTCATGTACAAGCCGCGCTCGCTGCGCATCGACGCGGCGCTGGCGCACTTTCTCGACGAATTGTTCGGCGATGCGCCCGATCGCATCCGCGTGCCCGCGGTGCTCGACCGCGGCGCCTACGGCTGGACGCGTTTCGCCGAACACCGGTACTGCGACGGAGACGGCGAGCTGGCGCGGTTCTACCGCAACATCGGCCACTGGCTCGCGGCGATGCGTTTGCTCGGCGGCACCGACATCCACCACGAGAACCTGATCGCCTCCGGTCCCGTGCCCTACGTGGTGGACGTGGAAAGCCTGTTCGTGCCCGATCCAGTGGTGAAGCCGTCCGGGCTGGGACAGGCGGTGGACCTGGCCGAGTCGATCATCCGCTCCTCCGTGCTGCGCACGGGCCTGGTGCCGTTCCGTGCGCCGTTGCTCGGCATGGATGGCGTCGACATTTCGGCGATCGGCGCGCTGCCCGGCGAGCAGCCGAAGATCCGCATTCCCGAGATCGTCGATCACGGCACCACCCAGGCGCGTGTCGGCCTGGTCAGTACGGAGATCGGCCAGGCAAGGAACCATCCTTGTGAGAACCCCGACATCTCCCGCTTCTGGCCGGACATCGTCGAGGGCTTCCAGGAACTCACCGCGCGCTTCCTCGAGCTGCACCGCGAACGGCGCCTGGCGCCGATGCTGGCGGCGTTCCGTGGCTGCCGTATCCGACGCATCCGCAGGCCCACGCAGATCTATGCGGAGGTCTTGCGCATGCTTTGGCATCCGGCTTCGTTGCACGATGAGCCAGCCGCGATCGAGCGGGCGCGCGACCTGCTGACGCGCAACGCCGAGGTGTCCTACATCGCGCCCTCCGATCCGGCGGTGATCGCCGCCGAGATCGACGACATGCGCTACGGCGACATTCCCGTCTTCGCCAACGAACTGGATCAGGCACAGCTCGACGAAGTCTTCCAAGCATGGCAGGCCATGCGGCTGGACTTGGAGGAGCTCACGATCCGCGGCGCCTTGGTGACCGCGCATCTGAACACGCGGCTCAACGACGACAAGCGCACCGTCTATGACCTCACGCCGCGACAGCCGAGCGCCGCGCAGCTCGATCGCCGCCGCCGTGCGCTCGCCGCGCTGACGGTGAAGGAGCTGCTGCAACTGTCCGTGCGCGGCAACGACGGAACGATGACCTGGATCAGCCCCATCCTCGGGCGCAGCGGCTGGGCCATGCGCAGCCTCGAAGCCAACCTCTACGTGGGCCTGTGCGGCATCGCCATGACGCTCGCGGCCTACCTGCAGGAAACGCGCAGCGGCCGCGTCGATGCGGTGGACGGCGTGGAGAGCGCGTTGGAAGGCGTGCTCAAAGTGCTGCGCAGCACCGAGGAGGCACGGCCGGCCGACGCGGTTGGCGGGTTCATCGGGCTGGGTTCGCAAGTCATCACCTGGCTCACGCTGCACGGCTTCCAGCCGCAGTCCGACTTTCTCGCCATGGCGGTCCGGCAGGGCCGGGCCATGGAGAAGTGGGATTTCGACAACGAGCGGATCCTCGACATCCTCGAAGGCGTCGCCGGCGCCATCGTGCCGCTGCTGCGGCTGGCCGAAGCCACGGGCGATGCGCGCTGGCTCGACGTCGCGGCGCGGGCGGGGCGGCGGCTGGAACAGACCGCGATCGTCGACGAGCGCGGCGCGCGCTGGCCGGCGTCGATCTTCCATGAGCCCATCGGCGGCTTCGCCCATGGCGCTACCGGCATCGGCTGGGCCCTGACCCGGCTGGCGTTGAGCGCGGCCGGAGACACCGGCGACCGCGAGCGCTGGCTGGCGCTGGGCCACCGCGCGTTCGATTTCGAGGAATCGCTTTACGATGCCGTGCACGGCAATTGGATCGATGTGCGCAAGCCGGAAGGCCGCGATTTCCCTAATACGTGGTGCCACGGCAGCGTCGGCATCGGCCTCGCGGCCTGCGACCTCTACGTGCGCACCGGCGGCGAGCGCCATCTGGACGTGCTGCGGCGCGCGGTACGCGCGGCCAAGCGCGGCGGTTGGGGCTACAGCCACACGTTGTGCCACGGCGACCTCAGCATGTGGGAGCTGATGATGCGCGCGAGCACGCTCGTGCCGGATCTGGTGCCGCCGGAAGCGATGCCGGGCAGCGCCGTGATCCTGTCCAGCATCGAAGAGCACGGCATCGTCGGCGGTTTGGCCAGGGACGCGTTCACGCCGGGCCTGATGAGCGGCATTTCCGGTTCCATCCTGCAACTGGCGCGCATGCATCCGGACTGCGCCCTGCCGTCGCCGCTGCTGATGGAATGCCGCAGCGGCGAATACCGCAGGAACGAGGCGTTCGAGCGCGAGCTCCTGAGCGCCTAGCGGCCGGCCATGATCCTGCGGCGCTTTCTACGCCAGCACCGCCGCCCGCTCGCCGGCGCGGCGATACTGTCGTGTTCGAGCGCCGGTTGCACGGTGGCGTTGCTGTCGCACATCAATCGGCTGGCATCGCAGGGCGTCGGCGGGGCTTCGCTGCATCCGCTGCTCGCCGGCCTGTGCTGGTTGCTTGCGCTGCTGGCCGCCAGCGCGCTGTCGCAGCTGCTGCTGGCCCGGCTGGGCGCCAGTCTCGTGGCGCAATTGCGCATGGAGCTGTCGCAGCGCTTCATCGAGCTGGAGTACGAGAAGCTCGCCGAGCGCAGGCATACGGTGTTCGGATCGCTGATCGACGACGTCGCCAACATCGCGCCGCTGGCGCTGGTGGCACCCCTGCTGGCGTACAACTTATTGCTGGCGGTGCTGTACACGGGGTACCTGGCGACGGTGTCGCTCCCTTTGCTGGGTATGTTCGGCGCGTTCCTCGCCGGCGCCTTCGCAGTGTCGTTTGCGTTGGCTCGTGTCATGCGCGGCAAGCTCGATGAGTTGCGGCAGGCCAACGACAAGGTATTCGAGTACTTCCGCTTCATCAGCGACGGCAAGAAGGAGATGACGCTCAACGCCGCGCGAGCCGCGCACTTCACCGGCGAGCAGATGACGCCGGCGATCCTGCGCGCGCGGGGACTGATGGTCCACGCCTATGCCGGTCTCGGACTCAACGAGTCCTGGTCGATGGCGGTGATGTACGGATCGATCTTCCTGATCGTCTATCTGGGTTATGCGCTGCTGGGCCTGAGCCAGGACACTATCGTGCATTTCGTCATCGGCGCGGTGTTCCTCGGCGGGCCGGTGGGTTTCATCGTGAGCGCGGGACGTCAGGTGGCGGTGGGCTCGGCGAGTCTGCGGCATCTGGAGCGCATGGGATTGGACGCCGACGGCGAGCCTGTCGCTGCCGTGTCGTCCACCGGATGGAAGGTGCCTGGCGATTGGCGCCAGATCCGCATGCAGGGCGTCGCCTACCGCTATCCCGGCAGCACGGGCGCGAAGCCCACGGTGGGGCCGATCGACCTGGCCCTCGCCCGCGGCGAGATGGTCTTCATCGTCGGCGGCAACGGCAGCGGCAAATCGACGTTGTTGCTCCTGCTCAGCTCGCTGCTTGCGCCGAGAGAGGGGCGCATCACGATGGACGGCATGCCGGTCGATGCGGACTTGCGCGGCTATCGCGAGCGCTTCACCGGCGTGTTCGGCGATTTCTTCCTTTTTCCGCACGTGCTCGATGCGGAAGGCCGGCCGCTCTCGGATGCGCGGATCGCGCAGCTGCTGGACGTGCTCGACCTGGGCGAGCAGGTGCAGACGCACGAAGGCGAACTGTCGCGGCTGGCGCTTTCCACCGGCCAGCGCAAGCGGTTGGCGCTGCTGCAGTGCTATGCCGAGGATCGCGACATCTTCTTCTTCGACGAATGGGCCGCGGATCAGGACATCCATTTTCGCGATTACTTCTACCGCACGCTGCTGCCGGCGCTGAAGGCGGCCGGCAAGACCATCGTCGCGATCAGTCACGACGACCGGTATTTCCACATGGCAGACCGCGTGATCGCACTCGAGGCGGGCCGGGTCGTGTCGGATGTGCGGCAGTCGGCGGATGCGGCCGTCGAGGCTTCCGTCTAGCTGTCCGCAGTCGCGGACGGCTGCGCGGAACGCTTCAGGTAAGCCTTTAGGAAGTCCACCCACGCGCGCACCTTCTGCGGTACGTGGCGCTGCGACAGGTAAAGCGCATAGATGTCCTGCGGCGGAAAGCGGTAGCCGGGCAGCGCGTCGACCAAAATGCCCGCGGCCAGATCCTCGCGGACGAACCAGTCCGGCAGCAGGGCGACGCCCGCGCCGCGGCGTGCCATCAACCGGAGCACGGAGGCATTGTCGGCCACCAGCGCGGGCGCGGTAGCGGGTTCGTAGCGATGCGGTTGGCCGTGGCGGTCTTGCAGCGGCCAGCCGCCGACGCCTTCCAGGCGGCTGTGGCCCAGCTGCGGCAGACGGGCCAGCGTGTCCGGGTCGATGCGGCGCTTGCCGGTGGTGGCGAGCAGCGCGGGAGAGAGAACCGCGCGAACTTCGTAGGTCGCCAATCGCACGCCGCGGTAGGGAAGTTCCTGGAACTGCTCGATTCGCCCGAGACGAATGGCCACATCGAAGCGATCGCGCAGCAAATCCGCCTGCGCGGTATGCGTTTCCAGCCGCACGCGCAACGCGGGGTGCGCCTGCATGAAAGCGTGCAGCGCGGGCGCAACCACGCTAAGACCGTACTCGACCGTGGTCGTCACGCGCAGCGTGCCGCGCATGCCCCCGTGTTCCCCTCGTGCCTCTTCGATCGCGCCCTCGGCTTCGTCGAGTACGCGCAGGCAGCGCCGGTAGAAGCGTTCGCCCGCATCGGTCAGGCGAACGCGCCGCGTGGTGCGCACGAGCAGGGCCACGCCAAGTTCGGCTTCGAGCTGCTTGATCTGGAAGCTCACGGCCGCGCGCGCCTGGTTCAGCGCGGCTGCCGCGGCAGTGAATGATCCTGCCTCCACCACGGCGCGGAACACCATGAAGCGATCCAGGCTCACCATCGTTTTCATGGCCATATGGGGGGGGAGCTTGCAGATTGCCGTACGAAGGCGGCGCGGATTGTCAAAGCGATTCGACCAGTGAATTCGCCTCGACCGGGCTGATCGGCGTGCCGGGCGGATTCTACACTGCCCCCGCCCGTGTCCCCGGGCGTCGACGTCTCGATCTCCCATGTCCGCGCGTTCGCGAATCGCCACTGTCTACCTGCTGGGTTTCGGTATCGACCTGGCCAATATGTTCATGCTCAACGCTGCATATCCGGCGCTGCAACGCGAGCTGCGCGCGTCAGTGGCGCAGCTGGCCTGGATCGGCAATGCGTATGTGCTGGGCCTGACGGTGGTGATTCCGCTCGGCGCATGGCTGGCCCGGCGCTATGGAGAACGCCGCACGCTGGTCGGTTCGCTGGCGTTGTTCGGTCTGGCCTCGGCGTGTGTGGGCAGTGCGAATGCGATCGATGCCGTATTGGCCTGGCGACTGGTGCAGGGCTTGGGCGGCGGCTTGCTGATTCCGGTCGGACAGGCGATGGCGTATCGCGCCTACCCGCCCGAGTCGCGCGCGGCTCTGACCTCGGTGGTGATGATGGTCGCGTTGCTGGTGCCCGCGCTGTCGCCGGCGCTGGGTGGCCTGATGGCGGACCGGCTGTCGTGGCGCGCGATGTTCCTGGGCATGCTGCCGCTGGCCTTGGCCTGCGCGGGCCTGGCGCTGGCCTGGTTGCCGCGGGACGAAACGGTTGGACGGCCGGCGCCGCTGGATCTGCGCGGCCTGGTGTTGAGTACGATCGCGCTGGTCGCGCTGCTGCTGGGATTGACCTGGGCCAGCGAGGCTGGCGTGCGGCGAATGGCGATCGTTGCGCTGGCCGTCGCTCTGGCGGCGGCCAGCGCTTACGCCGTCCATGCGCGGCGGTCGCATGCGCCATTGATCGACCTTCGATTGCTCGCCAAGCCGCTGCTGCGCGTCGGCGTGCTCGTCTACCTTTGCGTGCCGGGCGTCTTCACCGGCGTGAACCTCGTCGCCTCGCTCTACCTGCAGGACCGGCTCGGCCTGAGCGCAGCGCACGTCGGCGCCCTGATGCTGCCGTGGGCACTGGCCTCCTTCGTCGCCATCGCCACCATGCGTGCCCGACTGCCGCGCTGGGGTGCGCGGCCGCTGTTCGCGTGGGGTATCGCCATCGACGCGCTCGGCATCGCTTTGCTCGCCACCCCGCTGGCCGGGCTGGAGCTGGGCCGGGCCGTCGCGTTCGCGGCCATGGGCTTCGGCGCCAGCCTATGTACCAGCACGGCGCAGGGCGTCGCCTTTCTGGAGCTGCCGTCCGAATGCATGGGCGAGGCCAGCGCGCTGTGGAATATCAACCGGCAACTGAGCTTCTGCCTCGGCGTGGCGGTGCTCGGCAGCGCGCTTCAGGGGCTTCTGCCGACGGGCGCCGCCGATGCTTCGCTGGCTTATCGCCAATGCTTTGGCCTGGCGATGCTGCTGACCCTGCTTCCGCTCATCGCCGTCGCGCGGCTCCCGGCCAGGAGCGCGGCGGTCGTTTCTCCCTCCGATTGATGGATATCCGCATGACTTCGATCCAGCCATTTCTGCAGGAAGCGATCGACGCCCACGTCGCTATCGAACGCTGGTTCGCCGGCGTCGAAAGCGTCGACGGAATCGCCGCGCTGCTCCAGCGCTTCTCGCCGTGCTTCACGATGATCACGCCGCAAGGCGCCACGCTGGACCGCGCGGGCGTGGAGCGCTTGTTCTCGCGCGCGCACGGCACGCGCCCCGGACTGCGGATCGCCATCGACGAGCTGCACGGCCTTGGCACGTGGCCGGACGGCGCGGCGGTGGGGTATCGAGAAACCCAGGTGGACGGGGAAGGGCGTCGCACGGTGCGCCGCTCGACCGCGCTGTTCCATCGCGACGCGGATGGCCGGGTCGCCTGGCGGCATCTGCACGAGACCTATGTGGTGGCTTGAGAGGACGGCGCCGCGCCTTGCCGGGGGCCGGAACGAGTGCGTACGAGGGTGCCGCGCTTCACTCGTAAGCCCGTGCGCTTGCTGCTAATGTTCGCCCCGCGGACCCCGGGTCCGCCCGTCAATTCAGGGGAGCAGGGATGCGGCTCAGGCTAGTGGATGGCTTCGCCATGCCCGTCAATCGCGCAGCCCACTCACGTTCCGTACCGGTCGAAGCCGGCGGCGGAGCGGTGGCAGGCCGCGAACGAGCGTCCGCCGCCGGGGTTGGCGTGGCGGCTCATGGCCGGCCACGGCTCGCCGGTTTCCTGGCGAACGGTGAGGACGGTGGGCGGGGCGTCGCGCTCTCGCCTGGGGAGGCTTCCCGCGCCGCAGGCGCATTTCACACTCACTAGGGATAGGTATTCATGCGTCACTTGTTTCTGACCGCGTCGCTGGGCGTCGCCCTGGCCGCTTCCTCGTTCGCCGCCCATGCCGGCAATGCGGACCCCGACCACATGTTCGTCAACGTCAGCGCGGGCATGTCGCATTCGAGCGTGTCCGGGCTCACCGACAAGAACAGCTGGGCCTACGGCCTCAACTTCGGCTACCGCTGGCAGGACACCTGGGGTGTCGAAGCCGGTTACGTCGACCTGGGCAAGCCGCAGGTGAAGGCGTTCTACTACGGCCAGCCGTTCAAGCTCGACCTGGGCGTCAAGGGTTGGACGCTGGGCGCCAACGGCCGCTGGACCTTCGGCAACAACTGGCATGCCAGCGCCCGGCTCGGCGCGTTCTTCTCCAAGACCAAGCTGTCCGCCGGCGGCTATCTGACTGGCGAGGATTCGAACACCGACACCAATCTCTACACGGGCGGCGGCATCGGTTACGACTTCAGCCCCAGCCTCAGCCTCGGCCTGAACATCGACTACTACCGCGCCAGGGCCAAGCGCATCATCGACGGCACCAACAGCGTGTATGTGGCATCGGCGACGCTGGAGTACCGGTTCAATATCCATTGAGTCCGGCCGGTTCCCGGCGGACCGTCGCGAGGGCCAAAGGGGCGTACCCTTTGGCCCTCGCGGTTTCCGCGGTACCTGATCATGCATCTGCCTGTCAGGAAACCCGTGGGATGGCCGCTGGCAGGGAAGGGGGATATCGCGATGTGGCTCGTGTTTCTGGTCATGCTGGTTATGTTCATCCCTTTCCTCGCCTCTTACCTGTCGGGGTCCGGCGGCCGCGCCGGCATGAAACTGCTGCAGACCTCATTCCTAGCTCAGCGCGCACGGGTCCATGGCCGGGAACTGCCCGCGACGGATCTGATCGTCGTTCATCGATGGCGCGCGAATGCGGCAACCGACAGGAGCGGCGCGATCCTGACGATCGATGCGAACTGGCTCTGCCGGACACGCGATGGCCTTTACGTCCTGGCGATCGGGCAGGGAGGCGAGGGTATCGGGAAGATACTTGTCCCCTTCGGAGCCCAGGCGCCGCTGGAGATTCAATGGATATGGCGGAGCCTGTCCGAGGAGCGCGTCAGGCACATGCTCGCCGCGACGCCGCGCATCTATCGGAAGGTATTCGCGGGTAGCGGCCGATAGCTCCGTCGCGCATCATCGGACCGGGCACCCAGAGCCGGGTCTTGCGAGCGCCCGTGCGTTCCGGCGGTTCGAACTTCACGTATGCATTCGGCGATCGCCATCGGAAAGGCGACAATGGTCGATCCCTTAGTCCTCCATCTCCCGTCTTCGAGAAATGACCGTATCGCATTACTCCGGCCCCCTTCTCTCCCTGTCCACCGCCCAGGCGCTGCTCGCCGCGCGCGTATCGGGCGCGGACACGTGGACCGGTTCGCTGGATCTGGGCCGCTCCAGCGGTACGGCTTCGCTCGAGGCCGACGCCTGGGTGTGGAAAGGCGTGCGCTATCCGTACCCCGGCAAGGTGAAGGACCGCACCCTCTATTACTGGGACGGTGACGAGTTCTCGCCCGTGTCGCGCTTTTCCGGATCGCTCATCAAGCTGGTGCCGACCGAATGGGGCGCGCCGACTTTCGAGATCGACGGCATCAAGATGCTGCCGACTTCGAAGGAATCGCCGTTCGAGGATGCGCGCCGGAAAGTCGCGCTGGTCGAACCGCGCGGCAAGGTGGTGTTGGACACCTGCGGCGGACTGGGCTATTTCGCCGCCTGCTGCCTGGAGGCTGGCGTGGCGCGCATGATCTCGTTCGAGAAGAATGCCGACGTGCTCTGGCTGCGCACGCTCAATCCCTGGTCCCCGGATCCGGAGGCGCCCGCCAGCGGCGGCCGCCTGCAACTGACGCATGCCGATGTGTCGCAGGCGATCGCGGGGATACCCGCCGCCTCCGTGGATGCGGTGCTGCACGATCCGCCGCGCTTCGGTATCGCCGGCGAGCTCTATTCGCAGGCGTTCTACGACGAGCTCGCGCGCGTCATCCGCCGCGGCGGCCGCATGTTCCACTACACCGGCAGCCCGAACAAGCTCACCAGCGACCGCGATGTACCTCGTGAAGTAGCGAAACGCCTGGAGAAGGCGGGATTCAAGGCGCAGTTGGCCTTGGATGGGGTGCTGGCGGTGCGTCGTTGACCTGCCTGCTCTTAAGCGGCGATACGGTAATGGATGGCCATGAAAATCGATAAGGACATGTGGGAGCGGGTGATGGAACTGGCCACACTGCTTGTCGACGCAGGCCGGCCGGACCAGTACTGGGAGCTCTACAACCAACTCCTCGCGTACTGCGAGGAACAGCGCTCTGTTGGTCGTGATCACCCCTTCCTTTGGGAAACCCTCGCCGATTTCACGACCGACGACCGGGCCGCCATTCCGATCTATCTGCAAGCCCTTGAACTGGCAGGTGGCGATGAAGCCAAGCCGTACCGGGTTTCCGTGCGCTTTGCATTGGCGGAACGCCACCGCTCGCTGGGTTTGGAAACTGAGGCTCGCGCGTATGCGATCGCCGCCGACGATGAGGCGCGTTCGATCGACGATCTGGAGCTAAGGCGCCAGATCAGCCAATTCCTTCTCGCTGCAGGGTGAAAGTGTTCGCGTTCGAAGCCTCGTCAAGTTCGGCTTGAGCATCGCGCGCTACGAAGTAAAGAAATGGGAAGCCCCGCGCGGAGGTCTGGCAGAGCAGCCAGCGATATTCATTGGCCAAGGAGGGAGAGGTGACAAAGCCCGTTCGCTTTTACGTACGGCCCGTGTACCACGGGGTCGAACGGCTCGTGGAGATCGTCGACGACCATCGCGTCGAAGGCTTCCCGCATGTGGCGGGCCTCCTCAGCGATGCGCTCGGCGCTCGGCGAAAGCCTCATCCGGAGGGCATGGACGCTCCGGACATCGCACTGCTGCACGACCGTTTCTTCAGTTACTGGACGTATGCCGGCGGCGCATACGAGATCGACGACGATATCTGGACGCTTTTCGTTGTGGCGAAGGAGAACCATGCGGCGGTGATCGCCGATGTCGAACGGGCATTGCTGTCCACGGGGCTCTTCGTCAAAGAGGATGTGGATGTCGCCAGGTACCGATAGCCCGACCGGCGCGGTCGCAGCCGGCGGCGGTGCTAAAGTGCGTCGCCTGTATCGATGCCTGTGGAGCAAACGACGCCATGACGACCCAAGCCTTCTATCCGATCGGCACCCCGGGAACGCCTTGGGGCGCCGCCGAGAAAGCGGCGTGGCTGGGGCGTCAGCGCAAGCATCGCAGCTATGCGGAGGATGTGCTGGGCAAGATCGATGCCCTGCGTGCCCGCTTCGACGTATCCGAATACGGCCGCCTGGACTATGCGACGGACGCGTACTCTCTCTTCGCGGTCAAGAGCCGCGCGTGGCGCGGCGATCTGCCCGTGGTGCTGGTGACCGGCGGCGTGCACGGCTACGAGACCAGCGGCGTGCATGGCGCCTTGCTGTTCCTCGACCGTTACGCGGCGGATTACGAAGGACGCGCCAACCTCGTCGTGGCGCCTTGCGTCAGCCCGTGGGCCTACGAGCGCATCCATCGCTGGAATCCGCATGCCATCGACCCTAACCGCTCGTTTCGAGAGAACAGCCCGGCGGAAGAATCGGCCGCACTGATGCGACTGGTCGCGCCGTTCCGCGAGCGAGCGCTGGTGCACATCGACCTGCACGAGACCACCGACAGCGACGAGAGTGAATTCCGCCCGGCGCTGGCCGCGCGCGACGGCAAGCCGTTCGAACCGGGCGAGATCCCCGACGGTTTCTATCTCGTCGACGATACGGAGAAACCGCAGCCGGCGTTCCAGCAGGCCGTGATCGAGGCCGTGGCGAAGGTCACGCACATCGCACCGGCCGACGCGAAGGGCGAGATCATCGGCTCGCCGGTGGTCGCGCCGGGCGTCATCCGCTATCCGCTGCGCGAACTCGGCCTGTGCGCCGGCATCACCGCGGCGCGCTACACCACCACCACCGAGGTCTACCCCGACAGCCCCCGCGCCACGCCCGAGCAGTGCAATGCCGCACAGGCGACGGCGGTGTGTGCGGCGATCGATTTCGTGCTGGCGCCTCCGGGCTGATCGCAGGGTAGTCTCGGCGACGCGGACCCGGTGGCATACTCCGTCGGGGATGCGGACGCCAGGGGGCTTCGCACCGCATGGAGCGAAGGGGGGAACATGGCAGTCGAGACACTGGCCATTCGTCATGGCCGGAATGGGCGTGCGCGCGGCATGCTGGCGCGTTATCTGGCGATCGGTTTCCTGCTGACGCTGTCCGGTTGCGTGGAGGAACCGACCCGTACCCATGTCGCTCCACGAGGCAACGAAGGGGCGGTGCTGTTCAAGATCAGCGAGAACCGTCCAGTCGGCGTGGGCTATGCCAACTTCGGGGGCAGCCTCGCCGTGAGGCGGGTACCGGACGCCACGGATGCGAGCCAGGAATGCTTCCAGCTACGGACCAGCATGAGAGGGCTCGCGGAAAGCACCTTCATGGGCGCCGCGCTGCCGCCGGGCACCTATGAGTTCCCGACCATCGGCAGCGGCGACGCCATCAGCGAGGGAGCGTGCAATGCGCGTGTGCTGCTGAACAAGACGCCGTCGCAGTTCGCCAAGTTCGTGATCGAGCCGGGAAAGCTGACGTACCTTGGCGCCTGGGAGCGCTCCGGCGGCGACAAGGCAGGCCGCACCTTGATGGTCCCGATGAAAGAGGACCGTCCGGCCGGCATCGATGAAGTACTGGGCGAAGTCTTTCCCGACTTGGCGAAGTTCGCGGGCGAAAGCACGCTCGGCTGGGTGGATAGCACGCTTCCGCGGGAGTTGGACAACGCCAATCGCTACGCGCTGAGTGCATCATTCGGATTGCTGGATCCTGCGGAGGGGCCGGATGGCACGATGATCTTCGGCAGTCGCGCCGGCATCGTGCGCGCCTGGAAACCGGGCGAGCGGCGAGCGGCTATGTACGACACCGGACGCCGTGTCGTGCTCAAAGCCATGGCTATTCGCGCGGACGGCTCCTGGCTCGCCGGTGGCGAGCAATCCACCTTGCTGTTTTCGCCAGACCGCGGCGCCACGTGGCGTTCCGTGCGCGGCGACCTGCCCTACGGGCTGATCATTAAGGTCGTGGATACCGCGAAGGGCATCCTGTTGACGCTGGTCGATGGTGACGACGTCTACGTCTACCGGGGCGATCCCGCGGCTGCCCAGTGGCGCCGCATCGCCGCCTACCGTAAGGAACGGGCCTTCTGGACGGGTGTACCCGGGGTACAGGCGCAATCGTTCCTGGTGGGCAGCAGGTATGTGACCTTGCTGCCGTCCAAGCAGGTGGCGGTGCTCGACGTCGCCACGGAGCGTTCCGAACTACGCAAGCTGCCGGGCGGCGTGGCAGTTTTCACGGCTGGCCGCGACGAGATCCTGCGCTGCATCTGCGTAGCCACGATCGCGACCAATCCGTACTACAGCACCGATTTCGGCAAGACGTGGGTCTCTTCACCGATGGACCGGTTCTATTCATTGCCGGCCATGCGCGATGCGAAGAACGGCGTCGTCTGGGCACGCGGGCAGTTCGGCTATACACGGGACGGCGCGCAGACTTGGGCCACGGGGAACAGCCCGGGCATCATGCTCCAGCACATGTTCTATGCGGCCGACGGCAGCCACGCCTACGCCACGAATGACGTCGACCAGATCTGGCGCAGCGGTGACGATGGCATAAGCTGGCAGCGCGTATTGACGATACCGCTTCCACCGGGAGACCGGCCCTTCCGTTGACCGGCCATGGCGTGCGCGGCGCGAGGCGTGGAAGGCGTTCCCGTATCGCGTGCTGCGCCATATCGCGGGCCGTGTGGGTTTATTTGTGGCTTGCGCGGCCGGCCGAACGCTCCGGCCGGATTGCACGGCGCGCGTGTCAGGGCGTGGTCGGGCCCGTTCCCTGCATCACCGAGCGCAACGCCTGCAATGCGGACAGCAAAGTGTCCGGTTCGCACAGCGCCTTTCTGGCGGCGCCGACGGCCTGGCGCACCCGGCCGGGTGCGGCGCCCTGAGCGATCAGGGCATGGGCCGGCTCGCGGCAGGCGAGCAGGGTATCCGCCCAGTCCGCTGGGCGCGCGCCGTGGCGGCGCGTCAAGAGGCGAGCCGCGCGGAACGGTGGAGCGATCTGCTCGAGCTGGTCGAGCATGGCGTCGAAGCGCGCGGCATCGCGTCGTCCGGAAGCCGGGTCCAGGGATTCGCCGAGCGCGGCCAGGGCATCGGCCAGCCGACGGCGCAACACGTCGGTGGAGCGCACCGGTAACACGAACCACGCTGCGGCGATGCCGATGAGCGCGCCGAGTGCGATCTCCTCCAGGCGCTGCCACAACAGGGCGGCGGGCGCGGTTTCGGCAAAGCCCTGCAGGAGCGCCAGCGCTACGGTGACGAACAGCGCCCACCACGCGTAAGCGAACGGACGCAGCCACACACCCAGAAAGAGCGCGGCGAGGATCCAGCCTGCCGTCGCGCCGGGCCCGACGGCGACATGCTGGCCGATGGCGAGCGCCAGCACCGTGCCAGCGGCAGCGCCGAGGACGCGCATGCCGCTCTTATGGACGACATCGAGGCGGCCCCGGTTGCCGCTGTTGACGATGAACGCGGTGAGTACGATCCAGCCCCACCGCTCGGGAAAGGCAAGGAATCCCAGCGCGAATGCAGCGCCAAGAGCTACGGCCATCTGGATGGCCATTCGCGTGCTGGCGGGCAGTCGCTTGCCGTCGACAGGTGCGGAAGCGGCGGGCGGATGTTCGTCGCGCGCGGCAGGCTCGCGCGTGCGCAGCCGATCCGAGAGCCGGTGGAGGAGGCTGACCCATAAGAGCGCGATCCATGCCACCACGATGGGCACAAGCCAGCCAGGCAGCGGGCCCGTGATCGATGGCCGCACGTGCGGCACGGTCAGCAGCGCCACGAACGGCAGTGCGATCAGGCTTCCTGCGCGCCGCGCCGTGGGACCGAAGCGACGCAGCCAGATGCTGGCGGACATGCCGGCGATGAAAGCCGCCGCGCCGGCCCAGGGCACGTGCCGCAGCAGCCAGCCCACGGTCATTGCCACCAGGCCCACCAGCGGCAATACCGCCGCCGCTTCCAGCCGTCCGCGCAGGTCGCGGTCCAGCTGGCTGCGCGACAGCGAGAGGCTCAGCACGACCGCGAGCACCGCCGGGCCCGGCCCTGGCGCGATGGCCAGCGTGCAGAGCAGGGTGGCGCCCGCGGCCAGCATCGTGGCGGTGGCTTCGACCAGGGCGCGGCGCAGCGCCGTCGCACCCTGGCGTCGTCCTAGGCCGTTGCTTGCGAAGGCTGCGAGGGGCATAGGCATCCATGGCCGGAGGGTGCGCCATCCTAGCTCGTCGGCCAGGCGTGGCGCGGAGCCTCTCATGGCACGGCGCGCGCCGTGCCATGGCGATGCCCGTGGGCGGTCAGCCCGCGCCGATCGCGTCCAGTTCGGCCATCACCGACCCGGGCAGCTCCAGCTGTGCGGCGCTGAGGTTTTCGCGCAGGTGCGCCACGGACGATGTGCCCGGAATCAGCAGGAGGTTCGGCGAGCGGTGCAGTAGCCAGGCCAGCGCGACCTGCATGGGCGTGGCGCCGAGCGAGGTGGCGATGCGCGCCAGTTCGCCGGACTGGATCGGTGTGAAGCCGCCCAGCGGGAAGAAAGGGACGTAGGGGATGCCCTGCGCGGCTAGTTCATCCACCAGGGCGTCGTCTGCGCGATGCACGAGGTTGTAATGGTTCTGCACGCAGGCGATGGGCACGATGCGCTGCGCTTCGGCCACCTGCGCGGAAGTGGCGTTGCTCAGGCCGATGTGCCGCACCAGCCCCTGGCGGCGCAGTTCGGCGAGCACCTCGACCTGGCGCGCGATCGATCCTTCGCTTGGCGCGTGGACGTCGCCCATCACGCGCAGGTTCACCACGTCCAGCGCATCCACGCCGAGATTGCGAAGGTTGTCGTACACGGCCCGTTCGAGGTCCTGCGGTTCCTGCGCGGGCAACCACGAAGCGTCATCGCCGCGGAACGCGCCGACCTTGGTGACGATCAGCAGATCGTCCGGATACGGATGCAGGGCCTCGCGGATGATCTGGTTGGTGACGTGGGGGCCATAGAAGTCGCTGGTGTCGATGTGATCGACGCCGGCGGCCACGGCCTCGCGCAGCACGGCGACGGCGGCGGCGCGGTCCTTGGGCGGGCCGAACACGTGAGGGCCGGCCAGCTGCATGGCGCCGTAGCCCATGCGGTTCACGGTGCGGCCGGCGAAAGCATAGGTGCGGGAGATGGGGGACATAGGGGGCGGCCTCAGAGTGGAGTGGACAGGCCCTCACTATGGGGAGAACCCCGCTGTCGGATAATCGCCTCCCATCTGCACGGGCTGTGCGAAGGAATGAACAATGGCCGAGATCAACGACCTCATGGCATTCGTTTCGGTCGTGCGCGCGAGCGGCTTCCGCGATGCCGCCCGTGCGGGCGACGTGTCCCCGTCCGGCCTGAGCGCGGCGGTGCGGCGGTTGGAAGCGAAGTTCGGCGTGCGCCTGCTCCATCGCACCACGCGCAGCGTCACACCCACTGAGGCCGGCCTACGCCTGATCGAGCGGCTGGAGCCGGCGCTGGTCGACATGGAAGCGGCGCTGGACGTGCTCAACGGCTTCCGCGACAAGCCGGCCGGTACGCTCAAGCTCAACGTCCCGGCCGGCGTCGCGCGCACCGTGCTGCCGCCGATCGTCGTCGCCTTCATGGCGCGATATCCGGATATCCGCGTCGAGGTGATCGCCGAGGACAGCTTCGTGGACGTGCTGTCGGAAGGCTGCGATGCCGGCATCCGCTACGACGAACGCCTGGAGCAGGACATGATCGCGGTACCGATCGGCCCGCGCGTGCAGCGTTTCGCGACGGCGGCCGCCCCGGCCTATCTGGCGGCGCGGGGCCGTCCCACGCATCCGCGCGACCTGTTGAACCATGCCTGCCTGCGCGTCCGCTTCGCCAGCGGCGCGATGCCGTTGTGGGAGTTCGAACGGGACGGCGAAGTGGTGCAGGTGGACCCGGCCGGCCCACTCATCGCGCGGCCCGGTGGCGCGATCGACTTGAAGATCCACGCCGCCGTCGCCGGGCTCGGGGTGATCTATCTGTACGAAGACATGCTGCGGCCGTTCCTGGACAACGGCGCGCTGGAGCCGATCCTGGAGCCATGGTGGCAGGACTTCTCCGGCCCCTTTCTCTATTACCCCGGCCGGCGGCATCTGCCGGCGCCGCTGCGCGCGTTCGTCGATTTCGTAAAAGAGCGCGGCGGGATGGACGTGCAGTAGCGGCGCCCGAAAGCAGCACCTGAAAGTAGATGGGCCCGCGGTTCTCGCGGGCCCGTCTGCTTGCCTCGGCTCAAGCGGATTACAGCTTGAAGTTCATGCTCACCGTGTATGTGCGCCCGTTCTTGTATGCGTTGTACGGTTGGTTTGGCGTGCCGTTGTAGACGAAGTAGGTCTCATCCAGCAGGTTGGTGCCGTCCAGCTGCACGCGCATGTGGTCGTTGATCTGGTAGGCCACCGAGGCGTCGAGCTGGCGGAAGCGGCCGGTGATCTGCTGCGACTCCAGCGTGCCGATCTGGGTGAAGTAGGGCGAGCGCCGGCTGAAGGTGACGCGTGCGCTCCATGGGCCCTGCTCGTAGTACGGCGTGAGCGTGAACGAGTTCTTGGAGTTGTACGGCAACGGGAAGTCGTTGCTGGTGCTGTCGTCCGAGTACGTGTAGTTCGCCGCCAGGCCGAAACCGTGGCCGAAGCTGGTCTGGTAGGTCAGCGATACGCCCTTGACCTTGGCCACGCCCGCATTGGTCGGCGTCACCATCTGGTACACGGTGTTCTGCTGCTGGGTGAGGTTGTAGTAGGTGCGCGCGACGGTGGTGTACAGCACGTAGTCGCTGATGCGGCGGAAGAAGAACTCCGCCGACAGCAGGCTGTTCTCGGCGAAATACCACTCGGCGGTGGCGTCGTAGTTGGTGGACTTGTAGGGCTTGAGGTTGACGTTGCCGGAAGATCCCGTCTGCGTGCGGTCGTCCAGCGCCACGTAGGGAGTCATGTCCTGGTAGCGCGGGCGGGCGAGCGTCTTGGCGGCGGCGAAGCGCAGGGTCAGGTCGTCGCGCACGTCGTAGGCGATGTTGAACGACGGCAGCCACTCGTTGTAGCGGTTCTTCTGGTCCACCGGCTCGTACTGGTTGTTGGCGATCACGTTGTAGCCGGTGATGCCGTTGCGCGTGTGCACATAGCGCGCGCCGATGTTGCCGCGGTAGTTGTCGCCGCCGAAGTCGCCCTGGACGTAGAAGGCGCGGTTCTGCTCGGTGATGGCGTAGGTGGCCTTCGGATCCATCGGCGCATCGGTGTACAGCGTGCTGACGTACTGCTTCAGGCCGCCCTTGCTGATCTGCACCCAGCGCGACATGTTGCCGGCCGGGTCGAGTCCGTCGAGGTAGCCGCCGGGCGTCATGCCGCCCTGCAGGCCGGCCAGGGTCACGCCGCTGCCATCCTGCGTGGGAATGCTCGCGGCGTAGTTGGTCTGGCCGTTGAAGTGGTTGCTGCTCTTGATGCCCAGCTCCACCGTGTTCAGCGGGCCCAGCGCGAGGTCGTGGCTGAAGTCGGCCTGGAAGTAGCGCTCGCGGTCATAGCTGGGCGCGCGGCTGAAGCCCGCGCCGTGGGCGAGCATCTGGCTGGCGTCGGTCGGGTCGGTGTTGAAGTTGATCTGCGGATGTTCGCCGGCGAGGTTCCAGTTATAGCCGCCGTAGCCGCGGAACTGCAGGCTGTAGATGCCCTGCGAGCCGCCCGAGGAATTGGTGTAGCCGATCTGGCTGGATGCGTTCCAGCCTTCGCCGTGCCAGTCGGCGCGCAGCTGCAGGGCGCCGGTATTGACCTTGGAGAAACGCTCGTAGCCGTCCAGGTAGGTCGGCGCGTTCGCGCCGTACGAACCGCCGGTGGCGACGCCGTTCTGCACGTTGACGGAAGTGGCCGCCGGCGCGCTGCCGGACCAGTCGCCGTAGCGGCTCTGGTTGTAGTTGTCGAACTTTTCGGTGACGAACAGGCCGGTGAAATTCAGCTCGAACGACTTGTTCGGCTTCCACTGCACGCCGGTGGCGATGCCATCGCGCTTGCGATGCTGCTGGAACAGCGCGGTGTTGATCGCGGTGGGGTAGGTGAAGCTAGTGCCCGGCGGTACGACGCTGGCCGGAAACTGATGGTTCGGGTCCGTATCGGTCGGGTCGTTGGCGCGCTGGTAGCCGAAGATCTCGGTGCCTTCGCGATAGATCACCTTGTCCGAATGCATCAGCGAGCCCAGCACGCCGAAGGTTTCGTCGCTGTTCTTCCAGCTGTACAGCACCGAGGCATTCGGCTTGCCCTTGTCGGCGCGATCGTTGTAGCCGTAGCTGACCGTGCCGGTGAGGGTATTGGCCTTCAGGTCCAGCGGGCGGCGCGTATTGACGATCACCGTGCCACCGATGCTGCCTTCGTCGATGCGCGCCTGCGGGGTCTTGTAGACCTCGGCGGTGCCGATGATCTCGGACGTGAGCAGGCTGTAGTTGAAGGAACGGCCGTCCGGATGGTTCGGGTCGCTGGTCCAGTTGGTGGACGCCACCGTCTGGCCGTTGAGCAGCAGGCGGTTGAGCGCCGGATCCGTGCCGAGGATCGACACTTTGTCGCCCTCGCCGAAGTTGCGGTCCACGCTGATGCCGGGCAGGTGCGAAAGCGACTCGGCCACGTTGGTATCGGGGAACTTGCCCACGTCCTCGGCGGAGATGGCGTCGATGATCGAATCGGAGTTGCGCTTCAGGTCCAGCGACTTCTGCAGGCTCGCGCGGATGCCGCTGACGGTGACGCCCTCCAGCTGCTTGGCCTGGCCCTGGTCGGGCTGGCTTTGGGCGGGATTGGCGGCGGCGTTGTTCGGCGCCGCGGCCGTGCCGGCGTCCTGCGCCATGGCGGTACCCGCGCAGAACAGCGCGGTGAGGATGCTCAGCGAGAGCGTGCTTCTGCGGTAATCCATAGGGCCTCCACCGGGGTCGTGGCCGGGCGGCCGGTTCTTCCGCGCGCACCCGTGCGTCTTCGTAGGGCGAACGAAGCCGCACGGGCTCGCCGCCCGTGTGCGCTCGTCCGTTCGTTGCTTGGGTCCTGCGCCGCGTTACCGGTCGCTCCGCCAGCTCCCCCTTGCTGACGGTCGTCCCGCGGCCTCTCCGTTGCCGGCGACGGCTGTCGCCTGTTTCTTCCGCGCGGGTCGTCTGGTGCCCGATGCGGCCGCACCGGCAGGAAACCTTTCGCGCGGGAGCTTCACTCCCTTCCGACGGAGAAGTGGGGCGAAGTCTTAGGGGCCAGGGATAACGTTGTCAACGAATTTTTACCACGATCTAAACCGGCGACCGGCCCGCATAAGCGCTTGAGCCGCCGACGCTTTATGGCGCATCGCAAAAATTTGACGCGTCTAATTTGAATCGATTCAGGTCTGACGCCGATGGGCGCGTATTGCAGTGCACACATGACTCGTTCCTAAAGGACCCCCTAAGCGATTCGGGCAATATGCTGCCGCGGGGCCGGATATCGGCGGAAATCGCGAAGACCACGTTGTCATGCGCGCCGCTCAGGGCGCTGCCGGCGTCCCCTGGTGGAAGACCATGCGCCACTGGCCATCCACGTGCCGCCAAATCGAACTGCGCAGCGCGTGGACGGGCCGCTCCGCGTAGCGGCAGCTGCGGTAGGTCAGCAGTGCGATGTCGGGGCCGAGCTGCTTCAGTTGGAAATCGGTAGCGGTGATGCGTGTGGGTGCTTCGTTTCGCAGGGCCATGACCATGTCCGCCTTGGTGCAGGTCCGGCCCGAAGTGCCGAATTCCAGGAAGTCCTCGGCGAGAAGCCGGTCCGCGCGCTCGGACCGGCGCGCGGTAGGCGTCAGTAATTCGCGTTCGAGGGCCTCGAGATGCTCGGCGAGCGTGCCGCTGTCATGCATGGCGCACCGGATGGCTGGAGAGAGGCGGATACAGTAGCCGGAACGCGCGATATGGATATCGCGGCATAGGCCAAGGGCGATCCGGTGGCCTAGGCGGTACCGGGCAAACGCTCATTTCGCGCCGGCGCGGATGCATTCCGTCAGCGATGCAATGTCCGCAGCGCCTTCCACAGCACTTCCGGACTGTGCGCCCCCTTGTAGACCGCCGGCGGTTTGCGGTCGAGGCCGAGCAGCGTATAGACGGCCGTGGCGGCGGAGCGCACCGAATACTCGACGGTGAACACCACGTCGTCCGGCTGCTCGACGAACTGGCCTAGCAAGGCGAGATTAGTGGAGCCTTCCGGCACGACCTGTGGGCGGTCGCCTTCGCCGCGCGCCAGGAACTGGCTGGTGATGTACGGCATCATGCAGGGTATGCAGTTGGACGCCGCCAGGATGCGCTCCTTGTGCGCGCCGAAGTGCAGATGGCCCAGCACTTCCTCCAGGATTTCCGCGCCGGTGCAGTCCTTCATCGGCTTGTTTACGTAGTCGCCGGGGCGGTCGTGGAACAGGCCGTAGCCCCACCACACGTAGCTGCCTCGCGGCTGTCCGCGAAAGAACGGCTGATGGTAGATCGACAGCGTCAACAGCCAGTTGGAATCCTTGAACGTGATCAGCCCGCCCTTGCCGGGCTCGCTGCCGCTGAAGGCGGTCATCAGCTCGAAGAACAGCGGATCGCTCGCGGTCACCGTGAAAGAGACCCACGCCGACTCGCCGACGTGGTCATCGAAGACGGCCGGATTGCCCAACTGCGGCCGCCCCCGCGCGATGTTCTCCCATAGCCGCCAGGCACCGGCTTTCCTGCCCGATTCGAGCGCGGGCGCGCGGTCCATCGCGCCGAAGCGCTTGTCGGCGGTCATCGAGCCGAGCGTGACGAAGACCTTGTCGCCTTCCAGCACAGGCAGGCGGATAGGCATGCCATCGTGTTCGTAATGAATGCCGGTGACGGTGAGCTCGCGGCCGGCCGGCTTGAAGTCCAGTTCGGTCAGGCGCGCTTGATGCCGGAACTCGACGCCGCGCGTGGACAGCCAACGCACCAGAGGTTCGGCGATGGCTTCGTACTGGTTGTAACGCGTGCGATAAACGCCTTCTTGCGTATCGATGGTGGAAAAGTGATGCACGAAGCGCAGCAGGTAGCGCTTGAACTCGATGGCGCTGTGCCACGGTTCGAAGGCGAACAGCGTGCACCACTCGAACCAGAAGTTGGTGCGGAAGAAATGCGGACGGAAGCACTCGCTGATGCGCTTGCCGTCCAGCAGGGATTCCGGCTTGGCCATGATGGCGAGCAGGTCGAAGCGATCGCGCTCGTCGAAACCCAGCTCATGGAACGCGGTGATCCGTCCGTCGCGATCGACGAGGCGCGCCTTGTTGTGCCACGGAACGGTGGCGGCGGCCTGTTCGGTTTCCTCTTGAATCGACCGTTGCGGATCGCTCGCGGATGGAATCGACGAAAGCAGGTCGGCGGTGCAGAGGTATTTCTCCTCGAACATGCGACTGCCGCTCATGTAATAGCCGTGCGCCGCGTCGCCGTGGGCATCGAACGCGCCCCCGGCCTGCCGGGATTCCTCGAAGATGATGATGTCGTGGCCCGGGATGCCGCCATCGCGGATCAGAAATGCCGCGCCGGCCAGGGAGGCGATGCCGCTCCCGACGAAGTAGTGCTTGCCCATCGATCGCCGCTCCTTCCATGTCGATATAGAGAGGCCGCCCGCACGGAGGCAGGGCGGCTGCTTCAGCGACTGTAGGTGTGCGGCGCGTCCGGCCTGTTGACCGGGATCAAGCGCCGGGCTCGATCAGCGTGGCGTGCGCAGGGTGGAATCGCGCAACGCGTTTTCGTGCTGGACCTCGTCCAGTGCGTTGGTCTCGATGGTGTCCAGCACGCTGTGATGCGGGCGGTGCATGCCCGGCGGCTGTGTAGCGTCGACGGCGTCGTCCTGGCCGGTCGGAACGTCGGAGTGAGGCTTGCTCGTCATGGAAAAGCTCCGGATACAACGGCGCCGCGGTGGCGGGCGAGCCGCCATGATGACGGCGTACCCGGTTGGAAGTCACGTCCCCGGTCTGGCCTGCGCATCCGGCGCTGCATCCGGGTGAAGACTACGTCAGCGCCTGGGGGTACCGGCTGCTGCAGGGCAAGCGTGCGAGGGACGCGGTGAACGTCTTCGCCCGCAACGTGGTGCAGCACCTGGGCAGTGCCAATCCGTACGACAGCCGCGCCGAAGGTCGTGACGCGCCGGGCGGCAGGAAGCGCGCCTTCCCCAACTATCCCAAGCGCCAATGGGCCGGCTCGTGGCGCTTCGCGCGGGTATGGCGTGGGCGTGAACGATGTGTTCCGATGGCCGCCTTTTTTCGGCCCGGGAATTTCATGATTTCGCGCTTCGCCGTTGCCATCGTGGCAATGTCCATCCTGCTTGCCGCTTGTTCGCATCCCGCGACGCCGCCTTCATCTGTCGCCACTGCCTCCCCGGCGGCGCCGGTGCCGGCACCCACTCCGGCTCCTACACCGCCACCCTATGTGCTGGACGACACCGAGGTGCGCGACGTGCCGTCCAAGATCCTCGGCCGCGACTACCAGCTTTACGTGAGCCTGCCGGCGAACTATGCGAGCGAGCCGGATCGCCGTTATCCGGTGGTGTTCGTGACCGACGCGCCTTATGCGTTTCCGCTGATCCGTAGCATCGCGCGCCGCGTCGGCGATCACGGCAAGGGATTGCGCGATTTCATCCTCGTCGGGCTGTCCTATGCCAAGGGCGATACGCCGGTATACAGCCGCAACCGCGATTACACGCCGACGCCCAAGGGACCGGATGGCGCGGTATCTGACATGCCCGGCCGCGCGCCCGTCTATGGCGAGGCCGAGGGCTACCGCCGGTTCATCGCGGAAGAGGTGTTCCCGTTCGTTGCCAGCCATTACCGCGCGGACATGAGCGAGAAGATCTACGCCGGCCATTCGTATGGCGGGCTGTTCGGCGTTCACGTACTGCTGACCGATCCGGACATGTTCCAGCACTACATCCTCGGCAGCCCGTCGCTGCAGTTCGGTGACCGGACGATGTTCGAGCGGGAACGCGCGTACGCCGCGAGCCACAAGGATCTCAAAGCAGACGTCTTCATGGCGATCGGCGGCTTCGAGACCATCGATTCGGCATCGCCCGATCGCCGCTACCACAACACGGTAGACATGGTCCGCAATGCGCTTGCGTTCGAGAAAGCGCTCGCTTCCAGGCACTACCCGGGGCTGCGCGTTCGATCAGTGGTCATCGGCGACGAGGATCACCTGACCGTGTTCCCGTCCATCATCACGCGCGGTCTGCAAGCCATGCTTTCGCCCTCGCGGTGAGGTCATCCATCACGACGCTCGCGGCGAATCACTGAGCTCCGCCATGCCGCCGTTCTAAACAAACGGGCGGCATCGGCTTACGCCGCGGTGTGCTGGATCTTGAAGTACGCCACCTGGCGCAACAGGCTCTGCGCCAGTTCCAGCGCGCTGCGGCTGGCGGAGCTGGCTTCTTCGACCAGCGCGGCGTTTTGCTGCGTCACGCTGTCGATGGTGGCGATGGCGGTGTTCACCTGGTGAATGCCCTGGGTCTGCTCCTGCGACGCGGCGGCGATTTCCTCGACGATGCCGCTGACGTTGCGCACGCCCGTGCGGATGTCCTGCAAAGCTTGGCTGGTGCGGCCGACAAGGTCTACGCCTTGCGCGACTTTCTCGCCGCTGTCGGTGATCAGGCGCTTGATGTCCTTCGCCGCCGCGGCGCTACGTTGGGCGAGTGCGCGGACTTCACCCGCGACGACGGCGAAGCCGCGGCCGTGCTGGCCGGCGCTGGCCGCTTCCACGGCGGCGTTGAGCGCGAGCAGATTGGTCTGGAAGGCGATCTCGTCCATCAGCGCGATGATTTTCGCGATGTCGCCGCTGGCGCGGTGAATGTCCCGCATCGCGTCCATCGCTTCCTGGGCGACCTCGCCGCCGTGCTCGGCGTCCTTGCGCACCGCATGGCTGAGTTCGCGTGCCTGCTCGGCACCTTCGGCGTTGCGGCCGACGGTAGCGGTCATCTGTTCCATGGATGCCGCCGTTTCCTCGAGCGAAGCGGCCTGTTCCTGCGTGCGGTGGGAGAGCTGATCGTTGCCCTCGGCGATATCCCGGGCGGAGGCCGTGACCTGTTCGGCGATCGAACGCACGTCGCCGACCATCGCGGCGAGGCGGCTGTCCATGGTCTGCAAGGCGCGCAGGGTATCGGTGAACTCGTCGTTGCCGTCCACTTCCAGTGCGTTGGCCAAGTGGCCCTCGCTGATCGCAATGGCCAGGCCGCGGGCGCGCATCAACGGCGTCATGATGCGGCGAGTAGTGAGGATCGAAAGCAGCACGGCGACGGCGATGGCGGCGAGGACGGCCACGCCGGCCACGCTGATCGCCGTGGTGGCGTGCGCGTGCAACTGGGGCTCGATGCCGTCCACGCGGCGATCGGCCTCGGCGGCGAGCGCCACCGACAGGTCGTCCAAGGCACGGATCGGATCCTTGTACTGGGCGAAGTAGGCGTTCGCTTCGCGGGCGTTGGACAAGCCGTGTGCGGCCACGCGTGCCATGGCCGACTCGTAGCCGTCCGTGTAGGCCTTCAGATGAGCGGCGAACCGGTCCGCCGGTGCTGAGCCGGCGGGAAAGGCGCGCATGGCCTGCAGGTCCTGCAGCGTGCGCTCGTGGGCCAGCGCCCATTTGTGGTGATACGTCGCGACGGTATCCGCATCGCCGATATTGATGAAGCTGTCTTTCTCGAACCGCCGCAACTCGAGCAGGTCGATCTGTACGCGGCGGATGGTCGTGGAGAACTTGACGTCGCCCTGCAGCGTTGCGACGGCCGTACGGTTGAGGCCGACGATACCCCAGCCGCCGGCGGCGGCGGTGGCGAGCACGAGCAGGGTGAGCAGGCCGAAGGCGGAGGCGAGGCGGGTACGAACGGTGAAACGTTTGGCGAACATGCGGAGGACTGCGGATGATGAGGCGGATGTATGAGCTATCGGCCTCGCCGCGAAGAGCTTGATGGCGTCACTGCCGCGAATGTCGCGAAAAACGCCCTAAGTACCCGCTAAGTTGCGCGCTCAAGCGTAGTGCGCGAGGAACATGTCCACGGCCGACTCGGCGACGCGCTTGCGTTCCCTGGCACTGAGCGAAGGCTGTCCCAGCGTGATCTGCGGCCAGAACGCGAAGGCCTTCACCAGCGCTTGCAGCTGGTGCGCGGCGAAGACCGGATCCTTGATCTTCAGGCGGCCGTTCGCCTTCGCGGCGCGGAGCCACACGGTCAGCCCTTCCTCGCGTTCATTCATGCGGGCGACCATGTCCTGCGCGCGCTCGGGCGAGTGGATGGCCGCGGCGATGGCGACGCGGGCGAGGGAGACGAACGCTTCGTCGTTGAGCAGGCGCAGCTTCTGCGCGGTGAGTTCGAGCAGTTGATCGCGCAATGGCCGATCGGCGCGATAGGCCAGATCCTCGCCGTCCCGGCTGGCATCCCAGAGCTGGTGCAGGATCTCTGCGAACAGGGCTTCCTTGCTGGGAAAGTGGTTGTAGACGGTGCGCTTGGAAACTTCGGCGCGCGCGGCGATGCGATCCATGCTGGTCGCTTCATAGCCGGAAGCGCGGAACTCGTCGATGGCGGCCTCCACGATGGCGGCGCGCTTGCGTTCGGTGAGACGGGGAGGGCGTACGGAAGTCGGCATGGCTGGGATTTTACACTGATGGGTTTACTTTTGCCTCACGATGAAAATACACTGATCGGTGTAGTTTCTATTTCCGTCCGTTTCCCCGAGGAATACCGATGACGATCGTCATGGCCCTGATCGCTGCCGCCCTGATCGCCCCGGCGGGCTTGCGCGCCTTGCGCCGTCCCGCGCCGGGTACCCACGCGGCCTCTCTGCAGCATCGCGAGGGGCGGTTCCGCAACCCCGCTCCAAGACCCGAGCAAGGTCTGCGCAAGACGCTGGGCATCATTTGGAACGTGCTCATCAACAAGCCCAGCGATTCGGTGCCGGATGCGCCGCTGTCCGTCCAACGCCTCACCCGCGCCCAATTGGATGCGGCGCCGGACCGCAGCCTTTACCGCCTGGGCCATTCCACCCTGCTGCTCAAATTGCGTGGCGGTTTCTGGCTGACCGACCCGGTGTTCGCCGAGCGGGCGTCGCCATTCCGATGGATGGGGCCGAAGCGTTTCCATGCGCCGCCGATCGCCCTGGACGAGCTTCCGCCGATCCGCGGCGTGGTGCTGTCCCACGACCACTACGATCACTTGGACCGCCAGACCATCGAATACCTGGCCGGGCGCGTGGATGTATTCCTTACTCCGCTTGGCGTCGGCGACCGGCTCGTCGCCTGGGGCGTGGACGGAACCAAGGTGCGGCAGCTCGACTGGTGGCAGGAGACCGAGGTGGACGGCATCCGTTTCGTCGCGACGCCGGCGCAGCATTTCTCCGGGCGCGGGATATTCGATGGCGACCGCACGCTATGGGCATCGTGGTCGATCCTCGACGACGACCTGCGCGTGTTCTTCAGCGGCGACACGGGTTACTTCGACGGGTTCAAGACCATCGGCGAACGGTTGGGCCCGTTCGACATCACCTTCATCGAGACCGGCGCCTACGATGCGCAATGGCCTTACGTGCACATGCAGCCAGCCGAGTCGGTGCAGGCGCACCTGGACTTGCGCGGGCGTTGGATGCTGCCGATTCACAACGGCACGTTCGACCTGGCGATGCACCGCTGGCAGGACCCGTTCGAGCAGGTGATCGCATTGGCTTCGTCGCGCGGCGTCGCGCTGTCCACGCCACGCATGGGCGAACACCTGGACCTGGGCGCGCCGCATGCCGGCGAGCGCTGGTGGCGCCGTTTCGAATCGCCGGCGCCTGCGGGCGATTTCATGCCTTCGGCCGCCGACGCGGACGTGCGCTGAGCAGACCGCCGGCGTTTCGCGAAGCTCGCGTGCCGGTTTGTCCGTCCGGCGGCGAGCGGGGATACTCCCGTCAAGACATCGAGGGCGGGGACGGTCATGAACACACCACGCGAGCTGCTCAAGGCATCCGCCATCGAGGCGATGCCGACGCAGCGCCATCTGCATTCGCTCAATCCCAAGGCGGTGCGTCTGCGCAAATCGCTGGGCGACGCTACGGGGCTCACGCAACTGGGCTTCCACATGGTCACGTTGATGCCGGGGCATGAGTCGTCGGAGTACCACCGGCACCTTTATGAGGAAGAGTGCGTCTACGTGTTGTCCGGCCAGGGCGAAGCCGATATCGGCGAGGAGCGCTGCGCCGTGGCGGCTGGCGACTTCCTGGGATTTCCGCGCCGCGGCCCGGCGCATGTGCTGCGCAATACCGGTGAGGACCCGCTGGTGCTGCTGATCGCCGGCCAGCGCCTTGCGCAGGACGTATGCGATTACCCGCGGCTGGGCAAGCGCCTGTACATCAATGGCGACCACGAAGACCTGGTCGACGTGGAACACATACGCCGGGACCGCGTCTGAGCTCAGCCGTGCGCCGCTAGCCGCGCGGACAGGTCGGCGTCCAGGCGATGCACTACCTGTCCACCCTCCGGAAACTCCAGCACCATCCGCGGCGCGCGCTGCATCCAGGACGCCGTGGTCGGGTGTACGCCCAAAGCGGCGGCGATGGCGCGGCGCTCGACCGAGCGCGCCTGCCGGCGGCGATCCCGATGGGCGAAGCGCACGTAGTTGTACGAAGCCCATATCGCCATGACCAGCGCACAGGCCGCCGCGAGCGCCATCATGGTCGCCAGGTCGCGTTCGCCATGGCCATGTTCGCGTACCACCATCTCCACGTAGCCGATGCGAAATCCTAGCGACCATGCGACGAGGGTCGCCAGCGGAAGCCATAGCGATATCCACGCCATCCAGGCCATCAGGGTGGCGGTGGTGAACAGGGCGCGCCGCGCGGGGTGCTGGCGCTCGGGGCGATGGATAAGAATGGCTTCGGCTTTCATCGTATGCCTCGGTCGGGGCTGACCCACACGGCGCGCGTGCCCTTGCGCTTGAGCAGGGCCTTGGGCAAAGCCACCACGGTGGTGGCCGTACTGAGCAGCCAGTAGGTCAGGGGATACCAGATCATCCAGTAGTAGTTGCGGCCCACACGGGTTTCGTAGCGCCGGTCGATCAGCGTGCTGACGCCGAACTGCAAGAGGCACACGACGCCGAGTATCACGCCGTGCCATTGCGGAAGGAGCGTGGCGATACGCAGCGGCGGAGGCAGCGCGACGAACAAGCCCAGCGTCCACAGCGTGAAGATGGTCAGCATCACGTAGGCCCAAGCGAGGCTGAGCATGTATTCCAGCGCTACCGGCCACATGCGGCGTCGGCGCCAGGAAAGCAGCTCGCGGCCATAGCGCAGCGTCACTTCCACGCCGCCCTGGGCCCAGCGCAGGCGTTGCTTCCACAGGCCGCGCAGTGTCTCCGGCATGAGGATCCAGCACAGCGCATTCGGCTCGTAGCGGATGTCCCAGTGGCGCATCTGCAGCCGCCAGCTGATGTCGATGTCTTCGGTGACCATGTCGGTGTTCCAATAGCCGACATCGTGCAGCGCGCTGCGCCGGAAGCACGCGATCACGCCGGAGACGGTGAACACGCGTCCATAGACGCGCTGCGCGCGCTTGATCAGTCCGATGATGGACGAGAACTCGCCCACCTGCAGTTTGCCCAGCAGGGTCGAGCGATTGCGGATGCGAGGATTGCCGGTGACCGCGCCGACGCGCGGGCTGGCGATCATGTGGCTGATCATCCAGTGCGTCGCGTATTCGTCCAGCAGCGCGTCGCCGTCCACGCAGACCAGGAAGTCGCCGCGCGCCGCCATCGCCGCCATCCGCAGGCCCATGGCCTTGCCTTGGTTCGTCGCGAAGTGGATGACGCGCAGGCGCGGGAATTCCTTCTGCAATTCGTCCAGCTGCG